>JABSQX010000020.1 GCA_013215615.1 Myxococcales bacterium
GATCCCGGCGTCCACAACTGGCTGGATCCGAGCGACATGGGCGAGGGAATCCTCACATTGCGGTGGGCCGAATTTCCGTCCGGAATGCCGAGCGCGGACGTCTCGGCGAAGAGCCGGGTGGTACCCCTCGACCGGTTGGCCGACGCGCTGCCGGCGGAGACCCGCCACGTGACTCCCTCCGAGCGCGCAACCCAGTGCGCGGAGCGGGCGGCGGGCTACCGGCGGCGCCTGCGCGCGGATTGAAGCAGGGCGTGCCGGTCACCGAGCCTGCAGCTCCCGCCTGGTTGGTGACGGGCTGCTCGACGGGAATCGGCCGCGCGATCGCTCGTGCGGCCCTCGAAAAGGGGTACCGGGTGGCGGTGACCGCCCGGGACGTGTCCCGTGTCGAAGACTTCGCCTCGGACTTTCCGGATCGGAGCCTCCCCCTCGCCCTCGACGTCACCGTACCCGAGCAGGTACGCGCCGCCGTCCGTGAGACCGAGACGGCTTTCGGCCAGCTCGACGTACTCGTCAACAACGCGGGCTACGGCTACCTCGCAGCGGTCGAGGAGGGCGAGGACGCGGAGATCCGGGAGGTCTTCGAGACCAACTACTTCGGGGTGATCTCGCTCATCAAGGCGGTCCTGCCCGGGATGCGGAGCCGGCGCAGTGGCCACATCATCAACATTTCCTCGACGACCGGGCTCATCGGCAATCCCGGTGTCGCGTACTACAGCTCATCGAAATTCGCGCTCGAGGGGCTCACGGAAGCCCTCTCCAAGGAGATGGCGCCCTTCGGGATCAAGGTCCTGCTCGTCGAGCCGGGCGTCTTCCGCACGGACTGGGCGAAGCGCTCGGTGCGTGAAACGCGCCAGCCCATCGCAGACTACGACGCCACCGTCGGTGCGCGCCGTGCCATGATCCGCTCGAACGACGACGCCCAGCACGGCGACCCACGGCGGGTGGGTGACGCAGTGGTGATGCTGGTCGGACTCGAAGATCCTCCGCTCCGTCTGCTGGTGGGCCGCGATGCCTACGAGGCTTTCGACGCGAAGCTCCAGGACCTGAGAGAATCGGTCGAGGAGTGGAAGGCTTTCACACTGGGCGGGTAGCCGAACACGCGGCCTGCCAGGCCCGCACAGAACCCAGCAGACGAGCCGGCCTCGAGCCCGGACCGCCCAGGGAAATCGAAAGGGCGGCTCGAACTGCGAAGTCGCCGGGCCTGGGCGAGTATCCCCGCGTGCATCGCGACGCCGACTCCCGCACGTGGACCTCCTTGCTTCCACTCTTCCTGCTGTTGAGCCTGGCGGCGGTCTTCGAGGGCTTCGACACGAAGCTGGCGTCGCTGGTGTTGCCCCAGCTGGGCGATGACTTCGGGGTGGGCCCCGAGGTCCTGTTTCCGATGCTGTCGGTGCTGAACGCGGGCATGGTGCTGGGGGTCGTGCTGATTCCCTTGGCCGATCGTTGGGGGCGGCGCCCGATCTTCTTGCTCTGTTTCGCGGGCTACGCGCTCTTCACCCTGGGCACGGCCTTCGCAACGAGCCCCTACGTGTTCGTAGCGGTCCAATTCGTCGCGAAGATCCTGATGGTCAGCCAACTCTCCGTCGCCTACGTGATTCTGAGCGAGGAGTTCCCCGCCCACATCCGCGGGCGAGCCAATGGATTGATGGGGGCCTTTGCGAGCGTCGGGGCGGCCCTGCCGGCGTGGTTCCTCGCGCCCCTCGAAACCACCGACTTCGGCTGGCGGGGCCTGTTCGTGATGGGGTCGCTGCCCCTGCTGCTGCTGCCCCTCTACCTCCGGAAACTCCCTGAGACCAAGCTCTTCGAATCGCTTCGGGGCTCGGGGGAGCGGGTTGCGCTGCGCGCGGTGCTCCGCAACCTGCTCGGCCCGAGAACACGCCGACGCTTCGTGGGCATCACGCTCTTGTGGTTCATCATCAACTTCTGGTCGGCGGTGGCCATGTTCTCCTTCACCTTCTACGTCTTCAACGAGCGCGGCTGGACGGCGACAGATCTGCAGTGGGTACCACTCGCCGCCGTGCCCTTCGCGTTCATGGGCTACGCGTTGGCGGGTGTGGCGATGGACGCGCTGGGCCGACGCAGCGCCGCCTGCCTGTTCCTGCTCGGCGGCACGGCCGCGGCACTCTGCTGCTACCAGTCCACCGACTACTGGGTGATCGCGGCGTCCTGGACGGCGCTCCAGACCCTCCAGGGGTTGTGGACCATCGCAACCACCATGACCGCCGAACTCTTCGCAACCGAGGTGCGTGCCAGCGCCAATGCACTCTCCCACAACCTGCTCGGGCGCTGGGGGATGGTGTTGGGCCCGCTGGCCGTGGGCTTTCTCAGCGGACCGATGGGCTCGACGGCCAACGCGGTGACGCTGCTCGCCTTCGCGAACCTGCTGGCGCTCCCCGTCATCTTCTTCATGATCCCGGAGACCCGCGGCATCGAACTCGGCCCCTCGGCCGAGGCGAGACCGAGCTGATCCCCGCTCCGACCGGCTTTCAGCGTGGCTTGTCGCCGTCGATGGAGAGGCGGTACATGGTGCGCTGTTCCTTGTAGTCCGGAATCGCGTAGTGGACGGTGCAGCGCTGGTCCCAGAAGGCAATCGAGTTCGGCTCCCAGCGGAAACGGCAGTGGAACTCCGGAAGTTGGATGTGACTGAGCAGGAAGGTCAGCAGCAGGTCGCTCTCCGCCTCGCTGAGACCCACGATCCGGGTCGTGGAGTTGGCGGCCAGGAACAGGCTGCGGCGGCCAGTCTCGGGGTGCCTGCGCACGAGTGGATGCTCGACGGGCGGGAAGCTCCGGCGCGTGGCCTCGTATTCCTCCTCGCTGCGGATTCCCTTGTCGATGGCGCGCCGCATCGGGGCGGCGATGTCGTGCACGGCGCGCAGCCCCGAGATCATCTCCTGGAAAGAGGGAGAGAGTGCCTCGAAGGCGGCGACCATGTTCGCGAAGTAGGTGTCGCCTCCCACCTCGGGGAGCTTCACGGCCTTGAGGATCGTCGCCTTGGGGGGCTCCTCGGTATAGATGGCGTCCACGTGCCAGGTGTCCGCCCCGGCACCCCGGGGGTCGAAGAGTTCGAAGACCATCACGTCCGGATGCTCGGGGTGGGCGGGCGCGATGGGCGGCAGGGACACGTTCCCGTAGTGGCGGCCGAAGTCGAGCAGGCGCTCGACGGGCACGTCCGGTCCGTGGAAGAAGAGCACCTGGCGCTCGAGGAAAGCGCGCTCGATCGCCGCAACCTCTTCCGGCGCCAGGGGTTCGCGGAGATCGACCCCTCGAATTTCTGCACCGATGACCGGTGTCACGGGCCGGATCTCGAGTCCGCTCACCGGGAAAAAATACTACGGCCCGGGGGCCCCATCAAGCAGCCGGGACCGACGGGGACGCCCCTTGGCACTGCGCGCGCGACGAAGGCGAACACCGCGCCCCGCCAAGCCACGGCGCACGAAGCGCGCAAGCTGGTGTACGGTTTCGGAAGCGGAGGAGCCCATGCGTGTAATCGACGTCGACAGCCACTTCCTCGAGCCCCCCGACTGGCTCATCCAGATCGATCCCAAGTTGGCCCAGGAGATCCCACCCAGCGACCCCATCGACCGGGTGGTCCGCAGCGTCGTCGGCGACCTGATGGAAGCCGTTCCCCGCGACCAGCTTCCCGAAAACCGCCTGGAGCTTCTCGCCCCCTCGGGCCGCCGTGCCCTCGAGGCCATGCTCGAGATGAACGCCGCGGAGAGCCGGGAGCCCGCGCAGAGCCCGACCAGCAGCTACGACGCCGAAGCGCGCGTCGCCTTCTGCGACGCCCAGGGCATCGACATCCAGTTCCTCAACTCGACCCTGGGAGCGGGGCCCTATGCGGCGGCCATGAAGGCCGGTCGCCGCGACCTCGCCCAACGGAGCTTGGAGGCCTTCAACAGCTGGGCGGCCGAAACGCTGTCGGGCCACACCGATCGCCTCGTCCCCATCGCGCTGGTCGACGTGAGCGACGTGGACTGGGCGGTGCGCGAGGTCACGCGCATGCGACGCGCGGGCAGCCGCGCCTTCCAGGTGCGCGCCGAACCCGTCAGCGAGACCCGCTCCCTCGCCCACCCCAGCCTCGACCCGCTCTGGGCCGCCGCCGCGGATCTCGGAATGGCGGTGGTGCTCCACATCGGTGCCGGGCGCGCCGACTTGAAGCGCGGCTGGTGGTTCAACGGCGGCGATCCCTCGAATTTCGCGATCCTGCAACTCATCAACGGCGCGATGGTTCCGCAGATCGCGCTCGCGGCGCTGCTCATCGAGGGCGTCTTCGAGCGACACCCGGGCCTGGTGGTGATGGTGGAGGAGTTGGGCATCAGCTGGCTCCCCTACTTTCTCGAGAGCATCGACTCTGCGACCGTGGGGGCCTACGGGGCGGAGTTCGGCATGGGCGAGGGGGACTACAAGCTCCCCCTCAAGCCCTCCGAATACATGCGGCGCCAGGTACGGATCACCCCCCTGGCCTCCGCGGACCCACTGCGCCCGACCCTCGACCTGCTGCCCCCGGAGCTGCTGGTCTTCTCCAGCGACTTCCCCCACCAGGAGGGCCGCAGCGAGGCCATCGGGATCTTCGAAGCACAACTGAAAGACCTCGACGTCAGCCGGCGCGAGCAGTTCTTCTCGGCGTCGATCGCCGAGCTGATGGATCTCTGAGCCCGCGCCGCAAGGCACGCAGCCGTCCGCGGCTGCGAGAAGTCGAGACCGCGATGCCCGATCGCCTCCACTACGACCCCTACGATGCCGCGACTCGTGAAGACCCCTACCCGCTCTACCGCCGTCTGCGTGACGAGGCGCCCGCGTACTTCATCGAGAAATACGGGGCCTGGGCGATCTCGCGCTTCGAAGACATCTGGCAGCTCTCGAACGACACCCGGCGCCTGAGCAACGCCAGGGGAATCGCCCCCGCGCAGCTGCTCACCCGGGATCAGCCCGTGGATCCGGTGCTACCCACCACCGACCCGCCCGAGCACACCGCGTTGCGCGGGGCGGTGCGGGGCAATTTCCTGCCCCGCAAGGTGCGAGAGCTGGAGGTTCACGCGCGCGCGCTCTGCCAGCACCTGCTCGAGGAGGCGCGGCCCACGGGCCAGATGGATGTGGTGCGGGACTTCGCGTCCCGGCTCTCGGTGACGGTAGTCTGTCATGCCCTCGGGCTTCCGGTGGAAGATGGCCCGAAACTCACGGAGTACGTGCAGGGCTTCTTCAGCCACGACCCCGACACCGGCGGCATGAGCGCCGAGGGCCTCGCCTCGCTCGGGGAACTCAACGACTACTGCGTGGAACGCATCCGCGAGCGCCGGCGCGGAGCCGGGGGCCAGGACGGTCCGCTGGGGGCGCTCGCGAGCTTCGAGTTCGAGGGGCGCCCCTACTCGGACGAAGACGCGGGAAGTCACCTGGGCAACCTCATCATCGGGGGCTCGGAGACCTTCCCCAAGCTGCTCGCCAGCGCGCTGGTGCGCCTCGCCGAGTACCCGCACTTCCGAGAGGACTTGCGCGAGCGGCCAGCGGGAATCTCCGATGCCTTCGACGAGGTGCTCCGCTACGACATGCCCACCCAGTTCCTGGGGCGCAGCATCGTGGAGGAGATCGAACTCCACGGCCAACGCCTCGAGGCCGGCCAGGCCCTGATCTTCCTCTACCCCTCCGCGAACCGCGACGAGCGGGAATTCGTCGAGCCCGACGTCTTCGACATCCGGCGCAGGGCGCCCCGCATGCTGAGCTTCGGGACCGGCCCCCACCAGTGCATCGGGCGCCACGTGGCGCGCATGGAGGGGCGGGTCGCCCTCGAGACCCTGCTGCCGGCGCTGGGCGACTACGAGATCGAATTCGATCGCGTGCTCCGGCTGCGCACCGAGTTCGTCCAGGGCTACGGATCCTTGCCCATCCGCTTCGACGCCTCCTCGTGAGGCGCGCCACCACGGAGATGCCCCGCCCAATGCGACGAAAATCGATCACCCTCCCCTTCCTGTCCGCCGCGCTGCTACTGGCCGCCCCCGCAAACGCTGCAGACGAGGAGGACACCCACGGCCGGGACGCCTGGGTGCCTTCCGACCTGGTGGGCGGTGTCTACCAGGAGCACTGCGCGGTATGCCACGGCGAGAATCTGCAAGGCGCCGCGCAGGGTTCTGCCCTGGTGGGCGCGCCGCTCGCCCAGGGCGACTCGGTGGAAAACCTCGTACGCAGCATCGCGGAGGGCAATCCCGAAAAGGGCATGCCCGCCTGGGCGGGAATCTTTCCGGATGCACGCATCCGGAGCTTCGCGCTCTACATCCTGGAGAAGCGCGCCCGACCCGCCAGCCAGAACGAAAACGGGCTGGGAGGGCTGCCCGAGATCCCCGGCGGCGTGATCTCAACGGAATTGCACGACATCCGCTTCGAAACCTTGGCCGAGGATGTTCTGCACCCCTACGCGATCGCCCCCCTGCCCGGGGGCGACGTGCTGCTGACCGAGCGTACCCGCGGACTGCGCGTCGTCTCCGCCGATGGGAAGGTCTCGGAACCCATCGTGGGCACACCGCGCGTCTACACCGACGGCGTGATCCAAGGCTACACGTACACGGGCCTCGGCTGGATGCTCGACGTGGCCATCCACCCCGATTACGCGAACAACGGCTGGGTGTACATCTCCTACGGCGACCGCTGCTCGGACTGCAACGCCGCCAGCCGGGCCTCGGGCGAACCCGTCTCCATGGCAGCGCTGGTGCGGGGGCGCATCCGGGACGGCCGCTGGGTGGACGAGGAGCAGATCTGGAAGGCCGACACCCGCTCCTACAGCGACGGCACCGAACTGGGCGTCGGCGCGCGCATCAGCTTCGACGACGCGGGCTACGTGTACCTCAGCGTGGGCGCCAAGGGCGGCTACGAGCGCGCCCAGGATCTCGGCTGGCCCGACGGAAAGATCCTGCGTTTCCACGACGACGGCCGTATCCCGGACGACAACCCCTTCGTCCACGAAGCCGGGGCCCTGAAGCCGATCTGGAGCCTGGGACACCGCAACCCCCAGGGCCTCGAGTTCGACTCCCACGGCGGCCTGCTATGGGAGAGCGAGCACGGTCCACGTGGCGGCGACGAGGCCAACGTGATCTTGCCCGGTCACAACTACGGCTGGCCGCGTGTCAGCTTGGGGATGGACTACGACGGCAGCGCGATCGGGGGCGGCAAGCCGCATGGGATCGACCCCGCCATCCTCGAGGCCCCGCGCGTGGACTGGACGCCGAGCATCGGGGTTTCGGGTATCGACTTCTACGAGGGCGAGGTATTTCCCGGCTGGGCGCACGACCTGCTGGTGGCCTCTCTCTCGCGCAACGAAGTGCAGCGCCTGGTTCTCGACGGCCAGCACGTCCGCCATCGCGAGATCTTGGTGCGCGACATCGGCCGCGTGCGCGATCTCGCCGTTGGAAGCGACGGCCTCGTGTACCTGCTCCTCGAGCACGCAAAGGGCAACCGCGTCGTCCGGCTGGTGCCGGGGAAAGCGCCCCTCTAGACACGAGCCGCTCCGAGCCGGGTGGCAGCGCGATGTACCACCAGCGGGCTACGCGCGGCCTCGCTGCCTAGAGGGACCCGATGGCGGCGAAGATCTGCTCGGGGCGCGCGCGCTCACGATAGGTGTCGGACTGGAAGAGCCAACGCACCGTGCCCGTGTCGTCCACCAGCACCGAGGTCGGGAAGGCGATGTCGGCGCCGTCGGCGCGGCCGCCGCGGTGACGAATGCCCATCTCGTCGAGCAGCGCACCGTCGGGATCCGAGAGGAAGGTGAAGCGCACCTGCAGGTGATCGCGCAGACGCTTCGAGACCTCCGGGGGATCCACGCTCACCGCCAGGAGTTCCACGCCCTGCTCCGCGACCTGCCCGTAGTAGCTCTCGAGCTGGACCAGCTCGACGCGGCAGAAGGGTCACCAATCGCCTCGGTAGAAGACGTAGAGCGCGGGCTTCCGAGGCTCCCCGGCCTCCAGGCTGTGGGAGCGTCCGTCCTGATCGACCAGCGCGTAGCCCGGGAAGGAGTCGCCCACGGCCACGCGCAGCTCGCTCTCGGGAAGGAAGGAGCCCGCGAGCATGTAGAACGAGAGCCCGCCGACCAGCAGCAGCTCGACGCCCAGCACCGGGTAGTGGAACCAGCGCCGTCCCTGCCGGAGGGAAAGCAGCCCCAGGGCCGCCCCCAGCCACAGCGTCCCGAGCAACAGCCACGGGATGCGGGCGTGGATCAGCTGCTCGTAGCCAAAAAGGAGTTCGGGGCTCACCGCGGTGGCGCTGCGCACGAACCAGGCCACCGCCGCCAACACCAGGAAGAGCGAAGCCCAGAGCATGCCGGCAGCGTAGCCCGGCGCGCCCTGGAGCGAAGCCCCCCGACGCGCGCTCAGAGCTTGATGCGCTCTCCCTTCGGATCGTAGAGGGGCCGCAGCGAGGGGCGTGCCGCGAACTTCTCGCAGGCAATCTCGATCTCCCACGCCGCGGAGGCCAGGGAGTCGCGGGTGACGGGCTCCGCGGCCTCCACGTAGCCGAGTCCCACGCTAGCCCCCAAGGTGTGCCCATAGGCGCCGGCGCGGATGTAGCCCACCGCTTCGCCATCCCTCCAGATCGCCTCGCCGTGGAAGAGAAGCGGCTCGGGATCCTCGAGCAAAAACTGAACGAGGCGCCGGCACGGCACGCCCGCCTGCTTCTGGCGCAGCAGCGCCTCGCGCCCCACGAAGCCCCCCGGCTTGTCGAGCTTCACCGCGAAGCCCAGACCTGCCTCGAGGGGGGTGTCCACGTTCACGATGTCATGACCGAAATCCCGGTAGCCCTTCTCGAGACGCAGGCTCGCAAGCGCCTGCAGCCCTGCATGCCGCAAGCGGAACTCCAGCCCGGCCGCGAGCAGGCGGTCGTAGACATCCAGCGCGTGCTCGGTGGGGATGTAGAGTTCCCAGCCGAGTTCTCCCAGGTAGGTGACCCGCAGGGCGTAGACACGCGCGTAGCCGATGTCGATCTCACGGGACGACAGGTAGGGGAAATCCGCGGTCTCGAAAGAGGCCGTACTGAGGCTGCCGAGAAGCGCACGCGATTTCGGACCCTGAATGGTGAGCATCGCGTACGCGGAGGTGACGTCCGTAATGCTCACGTGAGCCTTGGGGGCGAAATGGCGACGCATCCAGGTCTCCACGTGCCGGTGCACGGTGTCGGAGCACACCACCATGAAGACGTCGTCGGCTTTCCGCGTGACCGTCAGATCGGCCTCGATTCCCCCGCCCCTGTTCGTCCACTGGGTGTAGACGATCCGGCCCACGGGGACGTCCAGCTCGTTGCAACTGATCGCCTGGAGAGAGGCCAGGGCGTCGCGCCCCTGCACGAGGAACTTCGACATGAAGGACATGTCCATCAGGACGACGTCTTCGCGGCAGGCGCGGTGTTCATCGGCCGCGTTCTCGAAGGAGTTCTGGCGTTCCCAGGTGTAGCGCTCCACCTCCGGGACCTGGCCTTCCCGCGCGTACCAGTCGGCGATCTCCCAGCCCGCGGACTGCACGAAGCAGGCCCCGGCCTGGGTGAGGCGATCGTGGAGCACGTGACGCTTGACGTTGCGGGCCGTCGCGAAGGTGTCATTGGGGTGGTGGACCTTGTACATCTCGCCCACGATCTCCACCGTGCGATCGCGTCGATAGCTTCGGTTGGTCTGGTACTTCTGGAATCGATCGATGTTGAGTTCTACGACGTCCATGTCCGGCTCGCCCTCGATCATCCAGTGGGCGAGCAGGCGGCCGATGCCTCCGCCCTGCAGGATGCCCAGGGAATTCAAGCCCGCCGCCACGAAGAAGTTGCGGAGTTCCGGCGCCTCGCCCACCAGGGGCAGCAGGTCCGGGGTGAAGCTCTCGGGCCCGCAGAAGAACTGGCGGATGCCCGCGTCCCGCGCCGAGGGGATGCGTTCCAGCGCGTTTCCCAGGTAGGGGAGCATGCGGTCCATGTCGGGCTCGAGGACCCCGAAGGAGAAGTTCTCCGGGATCCCGTCCAGCGACCAGGGCGCCGCCACGGGCTCGAAGAGGCCCACCATCAGGCCCTCGCCCTCCTCCCGGAAATACCCGTAGATCGAGGGGTCCTCCAGGACGGGAAGGCTCCGCTCCATGCCCTCGATGCCGTCGAGGATCACGTAGTAGTGCTCGGCGGCCTGGAGGGGACAGCTGACCCCGGCCATCTCGCCCACCTGGCGGGCCCACATGCCCGCGCAGTTCACCACGAAGTCGGATTCGACGCGGCCGCGGTCGGTCACCACTCCGCTGACCCGGCCGTTTCGCTGCTGGATACCGGTCACCTCGACGCCTTCGAGGATCGTCACCCCCGCCGCGGCCGCCCCCTTGGCGAGCGAGATGGTGACGTCGACGGGGTTGGCGCGGCCGTCGGCCGCGGTGAAGAAACCCGCCAACACGTCCTCGGTCTTCGCCAGCGGCCAGAGTTTCTGAACCTCCTCGGGCCCCACCTCCTGGGAGTCCACGCCCATCAGGCGCCCGAAGGTGGCCTTGCGCTGCAGGTCGCCAAGGATCTCCCGATCGGCTGCGATCTGCAGCAGGCCCACGGGGTTGAAGCCCGTCGCGAAACCCGTCTCGGCTTCGAGGCCTGCGTAGAGATCGCGCGTGTAGCGGGCGATCTTCATGGTCGTCTCTGTCGTGAAGCCCGAGGTCACCACCAAGCCCGCGGCGTGCCAGGTCGTGCCCGCGGTGAGCTTGTGGCGCTCCAGCAGCAAGACGTCTCGCCAGCCCGCCTTCGCCAGGTGGTAGGCGAGGCTGCAGCCGATCACACCACCGCCGATGATGGTGACCCGCGCGGCGCCCGGGAGGGTGGGCGGGTCGGACCCCGAACCCGCGAGATCGCTCATGCCAACGCGCCCTGGCCTGTCAGTTGCGGCCTCGATTCGAAGGGATGGAGGCTCAGAACAAGCCCTCGATCTCGCCCGCTTCGTTGACGGTGATCGAGTTCGCGGAAGGCACGCGGGGCAGGCCCGGCATGGTCATGATGTCACCGCAGATGACGACCACGAACTCCGCTCCTGCCAGCAGGCGCACCTCGCGGATCGGGACCTGGTGTCCCGAGGGAGCGCCCTTGAGCTGCGGGTCCGTGGAAAAACTGTACTGGGTCTTGGCCATGCAAATCGGGAAGTGCCCGTAGCCCTGCTTCCCGAGGCGACGGATCTGGTCGCGCACCTTCTGGTCCGCCATGATGTCCTCGGCCTCGTAGATGTGGGTCGCGATCGTCCGGATCTTCTGCCAGAGAGGGAGATCGTCGCGATACAGGGGCGCGAACTGGGCGTGGCCGCCCTCCACCGTTTCGACCACGGAGCGTGCGAGCGCTTCGGCACCCTGCCCCCCCTCGGACCAATGGGAGGCCACGATCACCTCGCTGCCGTATTGCGAAGCCGTGGCGCGAACCGCTTCGAGTTCCGCGTCGGTGTCGTAGCTGAAGCGATTGACGGCCACCACGCTTGGCACACCGAAGGTGCGAAGGTTTCGGAGATGACGCGCCAGGTTCGCGCATCCCCGGCGCACCGCGGCCACGTTCTCCTGCTCGAGATCGCCGAGGGCCACCCCGCCGTGCAACTTCAAGGCGCGCAGCGTCGCGACCAGAACCGCGGCGTCGGGCCGAAGCCCGGCCTTCCGGCACTTGATGTCGAAGAACTTCTCGGCACCCAGGTCGGCGCCGAAGCCCGCCTCCGTGATCACGTAGTCCGCGAGCTTGAGCGAAGCCTTGGTGGCCACCACGGAGTTGCAACCGTGGGCAATGTTCGCGAAGGGGCCGCCGTGGATGATGGCCGGATTGTTCTCGAGGGTCTGGACGAGGTTCGGCTCGAAGGCGTCCTTGAGGAGTGCCGTCATGGCCCCTTCGGCCGAGAGATCCCGCGCCGTGACGGGCTCGCGGCGGCGGTCGTAGCCAATGATGATGTTGCCCAGCCTGCGTTGCAGATCCTGCAGATCCTCGGCCAGGCAGAAGATGGCCATCACCTCCGAGGCCACGGTGATGTCGTATCCGTCCTCGCGCGGGTAACCATTGCCGAGGCCGCCGAGGGAGACGGTCACCTGCCGCAAGGCCCGGTCGTTCATGTCCACCACGCGGCGCCAGGAAATCCTTCTCGGATCGATCTCGCGCGCGTTCCCCCAGTTGATGTGGTTGTCGATCAGGGCGGAGAGGAGGTTGTGGGCCGCCCCGATCGCGTGGAAATCACCGGTGAAGTGGAGGTTGATGTCCTCCATCGGGATCACCTGGGCGTAGCCGCCGCCCGCAGCGCCCCCCTTGCTCCCGAAGCAGGGGCCGAGACTGGGCTCCCGCAGGCACACGATTGCCTTCTTGCCGATTCCGCAGAGGGCGTCCGTCAACCCTACCGACGTGGTCGTCTTGCCCTCACCGGCGGGCGTGGGGGTGATGGCGGTGACGAGGATCAGCTTGCCGTCGGGCCGCTCCGACAGCGACTGCAGGAAGTCCATGCCGAGCTTGGCCTTCGTCCTCCCGTAGGGGGAGAGCGCCTCCTCGGGGATGTCCAGCCGGGCGGCAATCTCTCCGATGGGAAGCGCGTTCGCTTCACGCGCGATCTCGATGTCGCTCTTTGCCGTCACGCGCGCTTTGAAACCTCCATCGAGCCGATCGGATGCTTCGGGAACGAGGCCTCCGACCCGGGGCCACATAGTCTTCCAGGCCAGCGGCGGCGAGTCTACCGCCCACCTGGCCCGCAAGCCGCAGCGCGAATCTCCTAGGTCCGGGCCCCCATGGCCTCGAGGACGTTGGCTTCGTGGCCCAGGGTGTGGGCGATCCCGGAGAGGAAGGAAAAGACGCGGCCCACCAGTACGAAATCCGTCGGCACGTCCACCAGCGGATTCTCCCGGATCGCATCGAAGAGCTCTCCGGTCATCTCCTCGGTGAACTCCCCCTCGAAGCGCCCCGTGTCGCTGCGCCGCATCATGCGGCGGGCGATCAGCAGAAAAACGTCCGTATCGCCGTCCTCGGTGCGGAAGCCGAGTTCCGTGAAGGCCCGCACCATCGCCGACTCGTTCATGGTCATCATCGAGAAGAGCAGTTCGAAGAGGCCCATGCCGAAGCCCCGGGGCAGATGCTTGGAGAGCCCGTAATCGATCACGATGATGTCTCCCGAGGGACGCACCATGAGATTGCCGGGATGGGGGTCTGCCTGGAAGAAGCCGGCCGCGAAGATCATGCGCACGAAGATCTGCATCAGGTCCTGGACCACCTGGCCGGGATCGAGTCCCGCCGCCTCCAGGGCTTCCAGCTCCGTGATCTTGATGCCCTCGACGAGTTCCATGGTGAGCACCCGCCCCGTGGACCACTCCCGGTAGACCTCGGGGACGATCACGCCCTCGCCCTCGGAAAAGATTTCGCGCACGTGGTCGGCGCTATCGGCCTCGCGCCGGAAGTCCAGTTCCATGGCGGTGTGGTCGGTGATCTCGGTGAGCAGCGGCAGCAGCGCGATCGGCTGCGGATCGAAGAACTCGTAGACGCGACACGCGATTCGCACGCTCCGGAGATCCGTCTTCACCAATGCCTCGAGCCCGGGGTACTGGACCTTGACCGCCACCTCGCGGCCGTCGTGGAGACGGGCCCGGTGGACCTGTGCGAGTGAGGCCGATGCCAGGGGCCGGGTATCGAAGTCGGAAAAGACCGCATCGAGGGGCTTGCCGAGCTCTTGCTCCACCACCGCCTTCACCGCCGAGTACTCGCGCGCGGGCACGGCATCGTGGCACTGCTTGAGGATCTCCACGACCGCCCTCGGGAAGACGTCCGAGCGGGTCGCTATCCCCTGGCAGACCTTGATGATCGGCCCCTGCATCTCGAGTGCACACGCGAGCACCGCATGGGCTGCGCGCTCGTGCGTCGGCCGGAGGCTGGGAGTCGGGCGGCCGAGCAACCTCCTCGTCCAACTGGGGAACTTGTAGATCGCCCAGATGTAGATCCCCGTACGCGCCACGCGCCAGGTTCGCCATAAGCGATTCTGCTGCACGCCTAGCCGGAGTCCGGAAGCTGGGGTTCGAATCCAGTGTGGGGCGGCGGCGACCAAGGCTGCTCCAGGGACTCGAACTCCTCCCGTAGTGCCGAGGGGTTCTCGGCCTGCGTGAAGAGCTTGGCCATGTTCTCGCGAACCTGCGCGCGTTGTTCTTCGGGACGCTGGCGGGTGATCTGCCTCAGCATGCTGTGGAGCGTTCCGTGCACCACCTCCCGGCCCGAGAGGATCGCCCCGTCCGACGTGCGAAGGTTGCGAGCGGCCACTTCGGAGAGCGCCGTGCGCAGGTACTCGACGTGGGGGTTCTCATCGCTCTCGATGTAGCCCACCATCGCCGAAGCCTGTTCGGGCTCCGCGGAGATCTCCGGATTCGCCAGTACCGCCTTGCCCCAGCGAAAGACCTCCTCGGCGAAGAGTTCCACGATCAAGACGTTGGACATCAAGCCGACCATGCGCTCGAAGGTCTCGTCGATCTGAGGGAAGCCTCGCTTGCGAGGGCGACCCCGGCCTCCGGGCCCGCCCATGATGCGCATCAGAACGTCATCGGGGATCTCAGGGCTCTCGAAGGCCAGGTCACGCGCGGCCTCCCACATCTGTTTGTGGCCGCCCTCGTCCCCCCAACCCGCTTCGTCGCGCGCGTGGGCCTCGAAGAGTCCCCCCGCAAGGTGCGCGAGCGCCGTGCCATGGAAGGGCTCGACGACGATGCTTTCGAGATCCGGCATCTTCACGTCCCGGATGATCGCCCCGAAACCCTCGACCACCGAGATGATCGTGAGCGCGCGAACCACCGGCTCCCGCACGCCGTTTCGGCACAGCAAGACCGCCTGGTCCACGCTCGGATACTGGGGGGGCATCAGATCGGAGGAGATCTCGAGCAGTTCATGACCCTGGGCTTGCAGAGCCCGCTGCCAGGCCTGGATCGCCGGCTTGCGGTGGAGGACACGCGGCGAGCCATACACGCCGTCGGCGTCGAAGCCCCCGTGGCAGCGCACGCCACCCGCAATCAGGGGCTCCGCGAAGTCCCCGCTGGCCAGCAGATCCTCGAGCGAGTAGTCGAGGCGATCGTCCGCGAGTTTGACTTCGGTGCTCATGATGCAACAGCTCCCGGAGCAGGAGCCGAATGCACGACTCGCTGAGGAAAGGGGATCTCGATACCGGCCTGGCCCAGGGCCTTGTAGATCGCCGTGTTCAATCCATCGATGCCGCTTCCACGCATGGCGGGTTCATCGATCCAGCCCTGAACGCGAAAGATCAAGGCCGAATCCCCCATCTCGACGAAGCGCACGTAGGGCTCGGGGTCGTCGATCACGCACTCGACCGACCGCGCGGCCGCCAGCAGAACTTCGTGTACGCGATCGACGTCTGAGCCATAGGCCACGCCCACGTGGACCGAGACGCGCGTCTTCTCGTGCGGGCCCCCGGACTCGTTGACGACCTTGGCGGTGGCGATGTGTGCGTTGGGGAGGGTGATTTCAACATCGTCGCGGGTCAACAGCCGTGTGCTGCGCAACCCGATCTTGATCACCCGGCCGCGTTCGCCAGAGTCGAGGTTGATGAAGTCGCCAAGCTTGTAGGGCGCGTCCATGATCACGAAGAGCCCCCCGAAGAGGTTGGCCAGGCTGTCCTTGGCCGCGAAGCCCACGGCGATCCCGACGATCCCCGCGGAAGCCACCCAGGCCGTGAGATTGAGGTCCCAGGCGACCAGGAAGCAATAGACCGAAAAACTGAGGATGACGATCTTGCTCAGGTTGTCGAAGAGCGGAAGCGTGCGCGCCTCGAGCCAGGCCACCCGGTCGGCGAGCCGGCTGAAGCCCGCCAGCGTCGTCGAACTCAGCTTGAAGCCGGCCACGGTCCAGACGAAGATCGCAGCCGTCTGAATCAGTGAAACAAGAACGCCTTCGATCTCCGGGTTCCAAGCGAGGATCTTGAGCCCGATGTGCAGACCGATCAGGACCAGGCTGACGAAGACCGGCCGACGCAGCAACTGGACGATCTGGTCGTCCAACTCCGTCGTACTCCGCAAGGCCAGGCGCAGCAGGAAGCGCACTGCGAAGAAATCGACGACGGTGGCGAGCAGTACCGACACGAGGACCACGAGCACGGCGTGCACCCACGGGATGCCCTGGGCCTGCTGCGCGAACGCGATCCACTCGTCCATGGCTGCGTGCTCGTCTCCTCGGGAAGCGCTTCGCTGCGGCAGGTGAGCGGGTGGGCCAGGACCCGCAGCGGCCCGGGGTCGGCCCGAACGCGCCCGACAGTCTATCTCTTTCGCCGGGCCGTGGCCCGCTCAGCTCTCCTCGAGGGCCTCGCGGAGCGCGGGAAACGAGCGCTTTGCGTCCCTCAGATCTTGCAGGGCGCGCTTCGCGATGTCGCCTCGCTGACTCAGCAAGGCCCTTTCGTAACTCGGGCGTTGCTTCAGGCGCTCCCAATACGCTCCCACACTGGGGCGCTTTCCCTCGCCCAGGAAGAACTCCGTCCAGTCGACTTCATCGATCCGCTCGAAGATCGCCATCCAGCTGACGTCCGCGAGGGTGAACGTCTCACCGCAGACCCAACTGCGACCGTCGCCCAGCACCTGCTCGAGCGCGTCGAGGTGCGCGCCCATGTTTCGACGCGCCTTGCGGATCACGGCGCGCGCCGGCGGGGGCAGTTTTCGGATGCCGCGCAGCTTGAGGATGGAGAACAGCAGCGGACGCCGCCGATCTCCGTGGAAGAGCAGCCCTTCACCGAGTCGCCACCACGGAATGTAGGGGATCATGGTTGCGAAGATCGGAACCGTGAGACCCGGGGCGTTGTTGCCCGCGCGTTCCTCGCCTCCCGCGAGCGGATCACCCTTCAGGGCCCCGTGGTCGACCCAGCGCGCGACCTCGGCGCGCAGCTCGCGCGATTCGCCGAGCAGTTCGGCTCCCCTCGTCCCGGCGTGCTCTGCGGCGTAGAGAATCTGTTCGTGCGACTCGTAGACGGGATGGCCTCGATGAACCAGTACGGGCACGGTGAACCCCGGATTCACCTTCAAGAAGTCACGGCTGAGATTCTCGTAGCATTTCGTTTCGATCAGGTGGACGTGGTGGCTGAGGTGCGGGAGCGCGAGTTCCTCCATGCAGACGCGCAGCTTCTTCGAACAGATCGAGAGGGAATTCTGGTAGATCTCCCACTCCTGGGTATGCGGGAGATCGATCTCCTCGTGCAAGCCGGGCGTCACGGGGTGCGTGCGCCGCTGGCTCCGCTCGTAGAGGTACCAACCCGAGAGACAGAGCAGGATGGCCAGGATCAGGTACATCGCTTGCCCCCTCCTGCCCCATGGTAGAGGATGGGATCCGCATGCGGGCCCGGGAATCTCGGGTATGTTTCGAGCCGCTCCGCGGATGCGTGAGTGCAAGCGGGACGCGCGCAGCCCACCTCGAGATCAGGGCGGTACGAGCGATGACTGAGCTTCTCGACGAGGACGTCAAGACGCGCGAGGTTCTCGCCTGGCAAGGCGTGCACCTGTTGCACTTTCGCGGATCCTCCTGCTCGCAGAAGACGCGCATCTTCCTGAACCTGAAGGGGATCGACTGGGTCTCGCACCACGTCGACCTGGCCCGGCAGGCGAACTACGAACCCTGGTTTCTCGGAATCAACCCGAGGGGCCTGGTGCCCGTCCTGGTGCACGACGGCGTGGTTCACATCGAGAGCAACGACATACTCGCCCACCTGGAAGAGGCCTTCCCCGAGCCGAGTTTGATTCCCGAGGGCCGGCACGACGAGACGCTTCGGCGCCTCGAAGAAGAAGACGACCTGCACCTCGACGTGCGAACGCTCACCATGCGCTTCGTGATCCCCAAGGCGCTGGCACAGAAGAAAAGCCGCTCACTCGACACCTACGAGCGGGACCCCGGAACCGTTGGGGGCAGCCCGGATACCCACAAGCAGGTGGAACTCGAGTTCTGGCAAAGCTTTGCGAGGCAGGGGATCACGGATGCCCAGGCCCAGGCCTCGGCAGGTCGCTTCCGGCGGGTCTACGAACGAATCGAGGGCCCGCTTCGGGAGCAGTCCTACCTCATGGGACCCGAACTCTCGGTGGTGGACATCGCTTGGTTCATCTACACGCACCGATTGAGTGAGGCCGGTTACCCCTTTGCGAGCCTCCACCCCCACGTCCACAGCTGGTACAGATCTCTGCTGCGTCGCGAGCCCTTCGCGAAGGAAGTTCGGGCTCCCTTGCCGTTGCGCGTGATCACGTCAGGCTTGCACGCGCTGCAGGCCGTGCAGGGCCGCAGCCTCGCCAGGGTCGCCGGGCTGCAGGAGGGATGACGTACACCGGACGCGCCGCGTGGGGCAGGCAACCGGGTGCTATAGACCGTCCTCGTCGCCCCCACGAGCGTCCTCACTAAGCCATGCCTTCAACCATCACCTTCGCCAACGGATTCGGCGAGAGCATTGGCCCTTTCTTGCTGTGGTTGCGCGCGCTGGGCTTTTTCGAGTGGTACGTCTACATGCCGATCATGACCGCCGTCTCGATCGGAATCTTCTGGAAGCTTCGCGACGTGCTGGATCGAAACGGGACCTTCGATGGTCACCGAAGACCGAGACGCAAGCTGTGGCTCGCCGCCTATTACGGCTTGTGCTTCCTGTCCACGAATGCGCTGGCGGTCGCCTTCAAGACGCTGATCGTCGAAGAACTCGACTATCCGGCGCGGGTGTGGTTCGAAGCCTATGTGAGCCCCCTGCACTTCTACATCACCTTCGTCGTCCTTGCCTACATCACGGTCATCGTGCGCAACGCGGGGGGGAGGCTCGACCGCGCACTGGGCCTCTTCGTCCAGGTTGGCCTGATTCTGGGATACTCCGTGGGCCTCTTCCGCATCTTCAATGAGCCGATTTCACTGGCAGATCCCACGAGCGGCGTGAGTGGGTTCGTTCTCTGTGCCTGGTTTGCGTGCTTCAACTACGACCTCTACCAGAGGTTCGTGGGCCGCGAATCGCGAGCCCAAAGAGGCCCCTCTATACTTCGCACTCGCGGCCCGGGTCGACTCTCCTGAACGACACTCGTCCTGAACGAGGTCGCGACCCTTGGTGCGCGATGAAGAGAGGACGCAATGCGAGCTTGGCAGACCGTGAAACCCGGGCGCCCCATGGACGCTCTCTACTTGAACGAGGATGTCGAACCTCCCCGGCCCACGCCGGGTACCGTCCACCTCGAGGTGATTGCGGCGGGCATCGGTCTCCCCGACGCCTTCATGTGCCAAGGCAGCTACGCGCTCACACCCAAGACCCTCCCCTTCACCCAGGGCCAGGAAGTCGTCGGCCGCATCATCGAATGCGGCGAGGACGTCCACGGTCGGAAGGCCGGAGACCGCGTGATGGCGGTCACCAGCTTCTTCACCGGTCATGGCAGCTTCGCGGAGCAGTGCCTCGGCCTCGACGGCTTCTGCATGCCGGTACCCGACGAGATGAGCGATGCGGAGGGCGCCGGCTTCCTGATCCCCTTCCACACCGCCTACATCGCGCTCGTCACCCGGGGCAAGATCGAGGCCGGGGAGAACGTTCTCGTGATCGGCGGCGCCGGAGGGACGGGGCAGGCGGCGATGCAGATCGCCAAGGCGCTGGGCGCGCGCGTGATCGCGACGGCGGGCGGTCCCGAGAAGGCCGAATTCTGCCGCGCACTCGGAGCGGACCACGTCATCGACTACCGGTCCGAGGACATCGCGGAAAGCGTCAAGGCCGCTACCGATGGCCGCGGTGCCGACGCGATCTACGATCCCGTCGGCGGCGAAGCCTTCGCGAGTGCGACGCGGTGCATCGCCCACGAAGGGCGGATCCTCGCAATCGGCTTCGCGAGCGGTAGCTGGGGGCAGACCGATACCTCCCACCTCGTCTACCACAACTACTCGGTGGTCGGAGTGATCCCGAGCCAGTACGACCGCGCCTTCAAGGAGCAGACGCAGGAGCGCCTCCTGGGCTGGTGGCGGGAGGGGAAGCTGCGACCGCAGATCGACGATCTCGTCGCCTTCGAAGCCCTTCCCGAGGCCCTCGAGCGGCTCGTCGCGGGTGGCGTCAAGGGCAAACTCACTCTCGCCGTCGATCCGTCGGCAACGCCCCCCGCCTAGCCGAAGCGGCGAGCTGTCCCTAGAGGACCCTGGAAGCCCGGATTCGCGAGGTGGTAGACTTCCCCTGGGACCCAGGAAGCAGGAGAGAACCGACCATGGGATTCGACCTGGTGATTCGTGGCGCGACGGTGGTGGACGGAACCGGGCTTCCGGGATTTCGGGCCGATGTCGGGATTCGTGGCGAGCGAATCGCGCGAATCGGGCGCATCGGCGAAGACGTCGAAAACGCGATCGACGGCAAAGGCCTGGTGCTGGCGCCGGGCTTCATCGACGTCCACACCCACTACGACGTCCAACTCGACTGGGATCCCACGGCCTCGCCCTCTTCCTGGCACGGCGTCACGACGGTACTGGTGGGAAACTGCGGCTTCACCCTGGCCCCCGCCCGGCCCGAAGACGTGGACTGGCTGGCGGGCATGCTGAGCCGGGTCGAAGGCATGTCCCGCGCGGCGCTCAACGAGGGACTCCGTTTCACGGGTGGCGGCTTCGGGGACTACTGGAGTCGCTTCGACGGCCACATCGGGGTGAACGTGGGAAGCTACGTGGGTCACTCCGCGGTCCGGCGCTACGCGATGGGAGACGACGCCTCCGAGCGAACCGCCACCCCGGAAGAAATCGAGTCCATGCAGGAACTGGTGCGGCAAGGGATGCGGGAGGGAGCCATCGGATTCTCGACCTCCCAGGTCGAACTCCACGTGGGAGAAGACGGCCGCGAGGTTCCGAGCAACCATGCGAGTGCCGACGAAATCGTGGCGCTCTGCTCGGTGCTGTCGGAGTTCGATCATGGCGCCGTGGAGTTCATCTCGAAGACCTTCACCGCGGGTTATGACGAGGCGGACCGCGAACTCATCCTGCGCATGTACGAAGCCTCCGGGCGACCCGTCGAGTTGGGGCCGCTCTTTCCCAACGGCGACTCCCCGGATGGGTGGCAGCGAGCCCTCGACTTCGTCGACGAGGCTCGCGAGCGCGGCGCGCGCATCCATCCCCAGTTCATGACGAACCGTTCCGGCTTCCACTTGAAGCTCTCGGACACCTTCGCGTTCGACGAGCTGCTCGCGTGGCGCAAGGTGCTCTGCCAAGAGGGCGAAGAGCGCTTGGCGAGCCTGCGGGATCCGGCCGTCCGCGAGCGCATGCGGGCGGATTGGGAGAGCCCGGAAGCGCGCAGTTTTTCGATGCGATGGGAAGACCTGGAGGTCGAATCGGTCTGCGACGCGGCCTTTGCCGATCGCGTGGGTCGCACGGTGGTCGAACTCGCCGAGGCGCGGGGCGCCGATCCCCTCGACACCTTCCTCGACGTGAGCCTCGATGACGGCCTGGAAACCTGGTGGACGCGGCGCGGAAACGCGAAAGCCGACGCCTTCATGAACCACGTCACCCAGCGGGCCATCGAGAACCCCTTGGTGATGTCCGGTTCGAGTGATGCGGGCGCCCACCTGGCCACCTTCGTGGGGGCGGATTACACGACGCGTCTGCTGACGGACTGGGTGCCCGATCTGCTGAGCCTCGAAGAGGCGGTGTACCGGCTCACCGGAATGCCCGCGAGCGTCCACGGCCTGCGTGATCGCGGGGTCATCCGGGAGGGTGCCTACGCGGATCTCGTTCTCTTCGACCTTGACAAGCTCGCCGTCGGCGAAAGCCGCCTCGCCACGGACTTCCCCGCGAACAGTTCACGCTTCGTCGTAGACGCGGAGGGCTACGTGGCCACCCTCGTAAACGGCCAAGTGTGCATGGAGCGCGGTAAACATACCGGCTCTCTGTCGGGTCACGTCATTCGCAGCGCCTGAATCCGTCCACACGCTGGCGCGCGTAGCACAATGGCGCTGGAGGCTCCGCCTCTAGTCGCCGCCGAGCTTCTTCTTTGCTTTGTCGGCCGCGCGATCGATCGCATCCCCCGCCCGGTCGACCGCGTTGCCCGCCCGGTCGCCCGCTCGGTCGACCGCGTTGCCCGCTCGGTCGACCGCGTCGCTGGCCTGGCCAGTGGCGTCGTCCACTTTTCGACCAAACTTCTCGGCGGGTCCTTCTTCCCGACAGCCCATGGCAACCGTGACGAGCACGGCGCTCACGAGAAGTGTCGCTGCCATACGAATCCGCATTTCGTTCTCCCCCTTTGCGCCAGATCCTAGTCGCGATTCGTCCCGGTCTCAACCGCCCGCCGATCCGATACCCAGGTCTACGAACCCCCAGGCCGCGACGAAGCGCCGCCATTCCTCTAGGAGAAGCACTCAGCGATTGCGGCCCGCAGCCTCTTCCTCGGCGCGGCGACGCCCCGCGGCCTGGATGAGTTCTTCGTGAAACTCGAACCAGATGCCGTGGTAGCTTTCGACCCGGGGCGAGGCGAGGTAACGGGCGTCGCCCTGCCGAAGCGCCGCCAGGGCTTCGTCGAAGCGTTTCGCGTAGGGCTCGAGGCGAGGAAGTAACGCGCCAGCCCGAGCGAGCAGCGCCTGGAAGCTCTCGTGGAGGGGAGTGAGGTGTCGAGCGGAATCGGCGCGTTCGAGCTTTCCGAGTTGTATGTCGGCCACCAGTTGTTTGAAGGTGAGATCGAGCCGGCAAAAGTCCGCGTAGAGGGTGTCCATCGCATCGGCGTCGAGCTGCGCGCGCTCGGCCTCGAGGAGCTGGCCGCGCAGCGACTCCCCGGCTTCACTGAGCGCGAACGAGTCCCGCTGCTCCTCCACCCAGCCTTCGGCGGCAAGGTCCGCCAGGCGCCGGGCGGCCTCGGCCTCGCGGATCCCCCAGGCACCGGCGATGCGCGCGGCATCGCTTCGTCCCTTGAGGCGCAGGCCCTGGAGGAGTCGCAGTCGGTCGGCATCGGCTGCGTGGCTCATGCACGCTCCACGCGTCCTGCGTCCCCATCCACGCAGATCGTCGAACCCTCTTCGATCCTTCCCGTGGCGTCTCGCAGCCCCACCACGGCCGGGATCCCGCACTCCCGGGCCAGGATGGCACCGTGGCACAGCAAGCCCCCGCGTTCCATCACCAGCGCGCAGACGCGGGAGAAGTGGCGCGTCCAGGCCGGATCCGTGAAGGGAGTGACGAGCACGTCGCCGACCTCGAGTTCGTCCTGGTCGGCAACGAGCAGTACCCGTGCCCGCCCCGTGGCCCGACCCGGCGACGCGGCGGTGCCTCGTAAACTCTCGCCGTCGCCTGGCGGATTCGCTCCATCGACAGGGAGCTCGGTGGTGATGGGGCGCGCCTGCAAGAGGAAGAGCTGCCCTCCCTGCCACGACCACTCCAGGTCCGCTTCGAATCCGAGTTCCGCTTCCAGGCGCAGGAATTCGTCGCGCATGGCGAGCAGTCGGTGAGCGTCGAGTCCCGTGCCCTGGCTGTCGGAAAGACAGCGCCAATCCGAGCCTTCCCGGTCGATCTCGAAGCGATCCGGGTCCAGGCGGCCCGCGACCAGGGCCTCCCCCAGTCCCCGGCAAGCTTCCACCAGCAGCACCGGGCGCCCCTCGAGGGGGTGGCGGGTGAAGGCGACCCCGGAGCACTCGGCGACCACCAGTTCCTGGACCACCACCGCCATGGCGACCTCGCGCTGGGAGATGCGGAGACGCTGGCGGCTTGCGACGGCGCGCTCGCTGAAGGTCGACGCCCAGCAGGCCGCTACGGCGTCGAGCAGGGCGGCGTCGCCCTGCACGTCGAGCAGCGTGTCGTACTGGCCCGCGAAGGATGCGTGGCGAAGATCCTCGGCGGTCGCCGACGAGCGCACCGCCACGCGCGGAGCGCCCAGGCGGTGGTAGGCGTCGAGGATATCGGCCCGGAGGGGATCCTGGAACGGCGCCTCGCGAATGCGCGTGCGCAGCGCCGCGGCGAGGGGAGCCCGCTCCTGCTCGCTCGCGCGCGCGAGGGCTGTGGTGCTTGCGTCCAGCTCCAGGCGCGCCGCCAGGTCGCGGAAGTGCCCAGCCTCGATGCAGAAGGCCGCCGGGACGCGGGCATCCACGGCGCGAAGACCACACAAGCCGAGCCACTTGCCCCCGCCCCGTTCGAGCGTCGTAGCAACCTCGAGTTGCGCGATTCCCGACACGTCAGCGGCTGGCGCTCTCGTGTTGGGCGCGCCAGGAGCCGGGCGGCCAAACGTCCTGGTTCTCCCCCCAGGCGACTTCCCCGAACAGCTCCCAGCGCGTCAGCGAGAGCCAGCAGAACATGCCCGGGTAGGGGGCGAAGGCCAGGCGATTGCGACACTCGCCACGGATCTCTACCGCGCGGCCGGCCGCGTCCTCGCCCTCGATGGCAATGTGCGTGGGCCGCCCTGCGCTGCGTTCCACCTTGCGGACGGCCCTCACGAGATCGCAGCGTTCGCCATCCCGGATCACGTAGCCGTAGCGATTCTCCATGTCGTCGCGCTGGTCGTCGATGTCCGTGAAGAGCAGGAAGCCGGTCTGGGGCGATGCCGTTCCGTAGCAGTAGCCCACGCGCACCCCCATTCCCTGGAGGTCGCTGCGCGGGCCCCAGGAGCGGTCGCGCATCGCGAAGCAGTCGATTTCGGAGCGCTCGCCCTGGAGCGTCATCTGGCCGGTGACGTGCCCCATCTGGTCGATATGGGCACCGGTGAGACAGGGGTCCATGACCCCCTGGAAGTCGATGTCGATCTCGATCCGGCCGGGTTTCGCGTATTGGACCGCGTAGCGCTGCAGGGGGCTCAGGCAGCGCACGCCCACGCCATTGGGCCACACCATGTCCCGCATGTCCCCCTCCGCGGGCGGCAGGTTCCACTGGTAGTCGAAGTACGGGAGTTCCCAGGGCGCCTCGCCGCTGGCGTCCCAGACCAGCACTCCACCTCCCGAACAGGCGATGTTGGGCCGCTGCCAGCAGTAGAGGTAGGCCATCAGGTCACGCTCGGGGACGATGAAGGAGAACCAACAGGTCTCCGTCCACCAGTGATCGCTCTCGGCGGGGTGGAAGTCATCGTCCTCGGGGGTGAGGCTCTCGGGGCCGGGGTGGTCGACGGTCATGGGCTTCCTCCAACTCTCTGCAGGATCTCGACGGAACCCGTGGTGCCATCGATCCGCACGCGGTCTCCGCTGCGCAGGCGCCGTGTGGCGTCCCGCGCGTTGGCCACGCAGGGGATGCCGACCTCGCGCGCCACGATGGCGCCGTGGCCCATCGCGCCGCCGATGTCGGTGACGACGCCCGCGGCGACCAGAAAGTAGGCCGCGTAGCTGGGGTCGGTGACCTCGCAGACCAGGATCTCGCCGGGCCGGAGATCCCCGGACGCATCGACGAGCAGCCGCACGTCGCCCTCGACGATACCGGGACTCACCCCCAGTCCCACCAGCGGCGCATCGCCGGTCAGCGCGCTGGTTTCGAGGGGTTCCACCATGCCCACCCAGGATTCGGGCAACTCGAGCTGCAGGTAGGCGTCGCGTTGGCTGCGTCGGCGCGCGACGCGCTCTCGAGCGTCCGCGGGAACCTCGCCCTGGATCTCCTCCAGGGTCAGGTAGAAGACGTCCTCGGCCTGCTCGAGGAGGCCCCCTTGCTCGAAGTGCGCGCCGAGTCGCCGTACGCAGGCCCGGGCCGCGTCCACGCAGAGCATCATGGCGGCCTTGCCGGTCTCTCGCTCGGGCAACATGCGGGCTGCCTCGGCGAAGAGCCACCGCGCCCACCGGCGCTGCAGGGGACCCAGCGCGCCGCACACCTGGTCTTCGGCGGCTGCGCGCTTGCGCGCGCGCGCGGCCGCCAGCCCCCGGATGGGATCGTCGTCTGCGTCCAGCGAATCGAGGAGCGCCTCCACGGGGCTCGGGTCCTCGCGCCAGGAGCGGCTGGAGAGCTCGCCCTGTTGGGGCCCCTGGTAACCCCGCTCGCGCAGGAAGCTCGCAAGGGAAAGCTCGCCGCGCCGCAGGGACAGCAACTCCTGGAGGGTCGCGAACTCCACCGAGTCGTAGCCGCCCAGCGCGTCGAGCAACAGTTCCGGATGGCCAGCCGCTTCCGCCAACTGCGCGACCTGTTGGGTGAGCGCACCGCCCAGGAGGGCGAGCACACTGTGGGGGCGCGCGATCGTCTCGAAGCGTCGATAGGTTTCCTCGAACTGCTGCCAGGCGCGGTCGGCATCGTAGTGCGCGCACTCCGCCACGACTTCCTGCCACCAGGCGTGGGATTGCCGGTAGAGGCCGTTGAGCTGGGCGGGCACGCGGCGCCACTGGCCGGGCAACCTCATCGCGATGGCGGGATAGCGCCGGCGGGAGGGGGAAGAATGGGCATCCGCACGCACCGCACCGAAGTAGTGCTTCTCGAGCGCCTCCCCGGATGTTCCCGGCTGCAGATCCGCCATGCGCCGCGAAACGTCCAGATTGAGGGCCGGCCGGCCGTAGAAGATGGCGCCGGTACGCTCATCGACCTGCTCTACGCTCGGGATCCGCACCGCATCCAACACCCCAATATCCCGATAGGCACCGCGGATCATCCGCTCGTTGGATTCGTCCCACCACGACCAGTTGAGCGGCGTGGAGACCCCGGGGATGCCCTCGGCGATGTTGACCCGCGTCCAGGCGGTTCGCCCGCTGCTGATGCGATGGAGGGGGTCGACGGGGCTCGCGTGCATGGGGCGGGATCGATCATACCGCAGCACAGGGCTTCGACGGCAGCGTCACGCTCCTCGCTCAGCGAATCGCGACGGGGTTCAGGACCATCTGCACCGCCCCCTCGAAGCGGGGTGCGCTCGCGACGAACATGAACTCATGGGCTTCGTCCGCCGCGAGTTCGGAGGTTTCGATGTTCTCCAGGATGTACACGCCGTTCTTGGCCAACAGGACCTGGTGGACGGGGAAGGCCTCCTGGGGATCTTCGGGAGGCAGCACTTCGACCGCCCAGGTGTCGGCCCCTACGGCAACGACGCCGAGTCCCGCGAGGTAACTCGCGCCGCCCATGCCCAGCCCGGGCGCGGAAGCGAGGAACTTCCCGGGATCACTCGACGCGAGGCCCTGCCAGCCGGTGTGCAGCAGGACCACATCGCCTTCGCGGATCTCGATCTCCTGGCGCTTCGCGGCCGCGTCGATCTCGGCCCGGTTGATCGCCGTCTTCGCGGCGAGCACGTCGACACCGCGCAGTGCTGCAATGTCCAACAGCACACCCCGCGTCACGATCGGGGGAATCGAATGGGTCCCGAAGCGCTTCAGACCATCCGCTTGAAAGAACTCGGATTGCCGGGCGCCGTTGTAATAGCGGTGCGCGATGCCCAAGTGGCCCAGGCCGTCGATCTGGGTCCCGATGCCGAGATGGGACGCCAGGAAATCATCGTTGAAGGTGGCCTGGTTGGTCCCCAGGCCCGCAACGGACCCGTCTCCACCGGGCATCACCACCAGGTTGAATGCCCGGGTGCCGAAGGCCGGCGAATTTCGCCCCGTGATCACTCCCAGCGCGTAGGTCTTGCCGGTCTTCACCAAGCGGCTGGCGGCGACCACGTCCTTCGAGGAGAGGAGATTGAGGGCCCCGAGCGAATCCTCGGAGCCGTAGCGGGAGGGATACCAGTCCTCGGACTGGCTCGCAGAGGACAGCATGCAGAGCGCGAACAGGGCGAGAAGTGCTTTCACGGGGGACCTCGAAGTATTTCGCGAGAAGTTGTAGGGCGGGGGCTGGCGTTTCGCCAACCGATCCCGCCGGCATCGGACGGACGCTCCGCCTCAGCGTTTCACGTCGTCGAAGGGAAGATCCGTGGGCCCCATCGAGGTGCCGTGCATGCACCGCATCTCGCAAAGGTGTGACGTAGATCACAGCGCACGCAGTGATCGGCGCCTAGCTTTAGTCAATCCGTGAGCCGAGCCCAGCGCAGGCCCTCGGGGGAGGAGAACCACCATGCGCAGCCTTCAGAATCTTCGGCATCCCGCTCTTCTCTTCTGCCTCTCGATCGCCTTCGTCCCCCAACTGGGCCTTGCGATCGACACGGACAAGGACGGTGTGCCCGATGCCGTCGACAACTGCACGCTGGTGGGCAATCCGGATCAACGAGACACCAACCTTGCAGCAGACGACGACTCGTCTCTCGAAGGACGGCAACGCTATGGGAATCGCTGCGATGCGGACTTCAACGATGACGGCTCCGTGGATGTATCCGATTTCTCGAATCACTTCCTCCCCTGCTACGCGAAGGGCCTGGTTCAGAACTACCCGGAATGCGCGAGTTCGGATTTCGACGGAAACGGGGTCGTGTCGTTCCAGGATTTCGCCTTCTCCTTCCTCCCGCAGTTCATCGATGGGAGCCCGGGACCGGGGAGGACATTGACCCCCTACGCTCCCGACGAGTGCGTCGAGGACTTGTCGAGCGAGGCCACTCGGCTCAACGTGCAGAGCCAGGGGCCGCTGGGGGACGTGGTCGCAGACCCCGCCCTGTCGGATCGGATCGCGCTCGACCTGTGCTGGATGCGCCGCGAGGAGCCCAGCTTGGCTTCGGAAATGGCCGCCTCGAGGTGGAATCCGTCTTCGCTGCTCGTCGCCTTGGACGGTCCTGTCCCCAGTGCCGAGCTCGAAGCGCTCAATGCGACGTGGCAAGCAACGCAGATGGAGGAACTTTGCCCCATCTGCGGGAACAACGTGATCATCGATTTCGCCCAGCAGTACAACATCGAAGCCCTAGCCGAGATCTACGCCCAGGCGGAGGGCGTCCTGTACGCGGAGCCCGATTGGCTGATCGGGAACGAAAACTTCTACGAGTATGAGGACATCGGGGGCGGCGAATTTCGGTGGAGGGTCGACGATGGCTTCCTGGACTGCTTCGACACCTGCGACTGTCATCGGGACTACACGTTCCAGGTGAGCAGTTCGGGCCACGTCGCGCTCGTCGACTACCGCGAATATGGCATGTGGTGGTGCGAGTTCTAGACGAGCGTCAGCGCAAATCAGTACCCCTCCGGTGGCCCCTGGAATCCTTGGTAGGCCGTGGGGGGCTCGAACCCCCGACGCAGACTCAGGGCTGCGGGGCGCTCTCAGGTCGTTTCAGGGGCTTCGGGGTGGGCGGGGACGCATCGGGGAGCTGGTTGGCTTCCCGTTCCCGGTGCTTCCGTGGGATACTGGGGGTCCGAGCCTGTAACGCTGTGAAGGGTCCTCATGCGGACTTCAGGATACGTCTCTGTATTGGTCAGCCTTGCGTTCGCCAGCTCGGCGTGGGCCGCGAACGGGGAGGGAAGCGCGGACGCCCCGGTCGATGCCGCCTCGGTCCTCGAGCGGGTCTACCACGAGCGCGAGATCGAGCGGCTCATCAACGACTACGTCTGGCTGCTCGGCGCCCGAGACTTCGCGGCGTACGGAAGGCTCTTCAGCCATGGAGTCTGGCTCGCTCCCGACGGCTCCGTGCTGGCTCGTGGCGCCGATGAGGTCGAGGCTCAGGCGCGGCGCTTCCTGGCCGGAAGCACGGACCCCTTCGTTCGCCATCTCGTGACCAACGTCCGCATCGATCTCGCTGCCGACGCTCGCTCGGCGACGACCACGAGCTTCCTCACGACTCTCGAGGGAACCCTCGGCGGCTCCGCCGTCGTCTATCGGATCGCGCGCTACCACGATCGCTTCCATTGGATCGACGGGCGTTGGTGGTTCCAGAGCCGGCAGGAGATCACGGACTGGGTCTTGAAGGAACGTTCCGGGTCTGTCGCGCCGTAGCACATGGGCCGCGGGAACCCAGCTTGAACCTCCTATCCGCGAATACCAGTCGTCGGACTGGCTCGCAGAGGACACTACGCAGGGCGCGAAAAGGGCGAGAAGTGCTTTCACGGGGGAACCTCGAAGAATTTCGCGGGAAGGCGTAGGGCGGGGACCGGCGTTTCGCCAACCGATCCCCGTCGGCACCAGGACACTCCCGACGAGCTCCAGGCTACACCCGACTTGCGATTCGGCTCCGCGCAGGGCACTCAGAGCCTGGGAGTTGCCCGAGGATCCTATTCGAACAAGTAACGATCGGCGATGTAATGGGCGTTGTGGACGGCCATCTCCTGGCGTGTGTTCAGCCAATGCCCGTCGAAACTCACCGAGTGCAGTCCGCTCGTCACCTCCGACATGTTGCGAAAATCCTGACCGAGCACCTGGCCCCAAGCATCGTGCTCCTTCCAGTCCGGGATGACCGTCGTCTGCACGACGGGCTCGCCGCCCGGCGGGAAGAGTTCCAGCGAGTACACGTCGAACACGCAGGAATCCGGGTCCTCTCCATTCGGGCGCGACCGGTAGGCGAGCATGCAACCCACCTCGACCAGGATCAC
>JABSQX010000199.1 GCA_013215615.1 Myxococcales bacterium
GTCTCCCGGGCTGCGGAACAGATCCTCGACACGCGCAGCCGCGAGCAGGCCCGAGACCACAACCGGCGGGTGGTGGAGCGGCGCTACAGCATGAAAGTGCTGACCCGTGACGTCGACGACGCGCTGCGGCAGCTCTTCCTGCAACTCCAGCCCGGCGATCCTTCCGCCACCCGCGCCCGCGCGGCCCTCGATGCCTTCGGCGCCGGCTTGGCGGCTGCACCCGACGAGACGGCGGCGCTGCTGGGCCACGGGCGGGAGTACCTGGCGGGCTACGGACGCATGGGCTTCATGCTGATGCTGAAGTCGCTGATCGACCCCAGCTACTTCCGCATCGAGGAGCAGCGGCTGCGGGGCATGGCCTTCGCCTTCGCGCGCCGCCTGATGCAGCGATGCAAGGCCGGCGCGGCGGAGCGGGCCGAGTTCTACAACAGCGTCGAGGCCCTGTTCCTCTGCCGCGACGGGGAGCTCCCCATCCGCATCGACCACTCCCTCAGCTACCGCCATCGCAACCGGCGCCGCTACCCCTACCGCGAACTCACGCCCCAGGAGCTGTCGGGGGTCATCGCAATGCTGCATCGCGAACTCATGGGCTCGCAGAAGAGTGCAGGGGTAAAGCGCGAGGCCACCCACCAGGTGGCGGGCTGGCAGCGCATGGTGGCTCGCTGCTGCGGCGCCGAGCTGGCCATCGACGACCGCGAGCGGCTCTGGAAGCGGCTGCACGAGAACGTGCCCATCGCGCTCTTCCCCGGCCCGTCGACCGAGCATGAACTCGAGGTCTTCGCCGTCCAGACCGTGCGCATGCGGCTGGGCCTGGGGATCCACGACGAGCTCGATCCCCAGGCGCTGGACGGCCAGCCGGATCTCGCGCCGATCACGATCATCGAACGCCGCGAGGCCCTGCCGGGCGGGGTCGACGCCGAAACGCTGAAGGAGTACCTGGCCACGGAGGCGGATCGGGAGCTCGCGTTGCTCTACGAGCGCGGAATCTGCCGCGTCATCGCCAGCGAGCAGCTGTCCCTGGGGATCGACTTCCGACAGCTCGGCCGCGAAGCGCTGTGCGCGCTGCTGGAATTGCGGGATGCCGGCGGCTTCGTGATCGCGCTCTGCGAGCAGGCGGCGATGACCACCGACGGGGTGGGGCTCGAGCGCTATCACATCGGCCGCGCCGACGACCCCCTCAGTGCGAACATCCTGGGGATTCCCGAAGGCAGCGGCTACGTGCAGTGGGCGCCGGCAGGGCTGCGCAGCACGCTCGCGTACCCCACGCCGACCCAGACGGCGCGGAGCCTCGGCGACACGCTCCGCGGCCGGCGCTTCCGGCGGCTCTGCGGGCGCCTGGGAGAAACGGCGGTACTGGACGCGCTGCAAGCGGACGCGGAGCAGCGGGGCTCGCGGGCCGAGGAGGTGCTCGCCCGGCTCGGGACGGCCCGGGGCTCCCGGGGCGGCCGCGTCGAGCACGAGGCGCTCAACGGCAGGTACGCGGACGGAAGCCCCTGGTCGGGCGCAATCGCCCGGGTCGCGCCTTCGAAGAGCCCCTTGCACTACGCGATCTTGACGGCGACCGGGGGCAACCAGACCGTGCCCGAGTTCGTGCGGCGCTTCAACCGCTCCTCCAGCCGTCGCGCTCGCATCGCCTGGAATGGCGGCTACATCCTGAACGCCGAACTGGTGGGCAAGCTCGGCCTCCCGGAGTCGTACATCGGCTCCCCGCTGGGCCTCATCGTCTCGAAGGGCAAGCTGCTGAGTCCCCCGCTCTTCAACAAGCCGGCCTTCGTGGTGGCGGAGGACCGCTCCCTGGCCATCCGCCGCGTCAGCTGCGCGGGGGGGCTCGTCGCAAAGGGGCTGGGCGGCGCCGTGGAGTTCGGCCCCGACACTCGCAATCTCGCCCACCCGGGGGACGCACCCTGCTACTACGACCTGCTGTTCTCGGGCGAAAGCCTTCCCGGCGACGGCCGCTGCCTGCTTCGGCTGGTGGGCAACCGCATCATGGAGGTGTGCGAGACGGGAGCCGGCGAGCAACTGCCCGTACTGCCCGTGGGCTTGGTGCTGTCACTGCCCGCGGGCCAACGGCCGCGAGACTGGGAGGTGGGACGCGCCCTCTCCCTGCAGGTCGCGGGGCTCGAGGATGTCGCGCACGCCGTCGAGGCGGGGCCTCTGCTGCTCGCCCACGGCGAGGTCTGCATCGACATGGAACTCGAGGGCTGGAAGACCCGGAACTCCATCCTCACCCAGGCCGCCCGTCTCGACTACCTGGACATGCGCGGTCCGAAGATCGCCATCGGCCTCGACGCCGAGGGTTGCCTGGCAGTGCTGGCGGTCAACGGCCGCATCCGGGAGTCGGTGGGCGCTACCCACGTCGAGATGGCGGAGATCCTCGAGGCCCGCGGCATGCAGAGCGCGATGGGCTTCGACCCGGGCGGCAGCGCGACCCTGGTGGTGGGGGAAGAGACGCTGAACATCTCCCCCTACAACCAGGACTACGAGCGCAACGTCTACTCGCTGCCCCCGCAGCCCCGGGCCGTCGCCAACGCGGTGGTGGGCTACTGAAATCCGCGCTCGAGCCCGTTACCAGGAGACCGGCAGGGCCTCGAGTCCGTGCAGGTGCAGCTGCGGCTTGTAGACCGGCTCCTCGATCTCGACACGCAGCCCCGGCAGCCGCTCGGCCAGGGCGAGGATCCCCTCCTGGATCTCGAGGCGGGCCAGCGAAGCCCCCAGGCAGAAGTGGGCGCCCAGGCCGAAGCTGTGGTGCTCGATCTCCCGCCGCTCGAGGTCGAGGCGGTCCGGATCCAAAAAGCGCGCGGGGTCGCGGTTGGCGGCGCCGCGCAACAGGAAGACCGCGTCGCCCTTCCGGATCGTCTCGCCGCGGCAGGGCACGTCTTCCAGCGCGAAATTGACGCTGAGCTGTACCGGGGTATCGAAGCGCAGCAGTTCCTCGGCGGCGTTGGCGATGAGTTCCGGGCGCTCCCTGAGCTTCTGGAACTCACCGGGGTTGCGGGCCAACGCGAGCGCCCCCTTGCCGATCATGTTGGCGGTGGTGTCGTGACCCGCCTGGAAGAGCAGCAACGCGGTGGCGATGATGTCCTCGTCGGCGAGATCGCTGGCCTCGCGCTGCACGGCCACCAGGTCCGAGATCAGGTCGTCGCGCGGCTGCCGGCGGCGGCTCGCGATCAACTCCCGGAAGAAATCGCTGAAGCCCAGCACCGCCTCGTCCCCCAGGCGCTCGAGGTCCGGGTCGACCTCCAGGCTCTCGTCGCTGCGCCGGGTGACGTCCCCCGCCCAGCGGCGGATCTCCGGCACGGCATCCAGCGGAACGCCGAGCAGCTCGCAGATCGTCGCCATGGGGATCCGGAACGCGTAGTCGGCCACCAGCTCCATGCCGCCCGCGGCTTCGCGCTCGTCGAGGAGCCCGTGCACCAAGGCGCGCACGCCGGGTCGCAGCGACTCCACGGAGCGCAGCGTGAAGGCCCGGTTGACGAGGGCGCGCAACCGGGTGTGCCGCGGCGGCGGGATGAAGGCCATCATGCGCTTCAGGAGTTGCTTGTAGGGGCTGTCCGCACGGCCTCCCAGCTGATCGACCAGGCGCTCGTCCTTGACCAGGCCCTTCTCCCTCGCCGCCAGCGTGATGTCCTCGTAGCGGGTGAGGATCCACGGCCTGCCCACCCGCTCCACCTCGGAGTGGTAGACGGGCGCCACCTCGCGCAGCTGGTGGTAGAGGCGCACCAGGTCCTGGCCGCGGCGCTCGTGGTCGAGAATGCGCTCGAAGATCTCGCCCGGCTCCGTGGGCAGGTCGTCGTAGAGGGGAAGGCGGGGCTCGCTCATGTGGGTCCGGCTGGCCTCGAAGCTGGGGGGGACACCGTAGCCGAGCCCACGGCCATGCGAGCGCGCCCGCGGGACCTCGCGCTGCTCCCCCAGCGCCCTACCCTGGGCGGCGCCGGGGCCCGCGAGCCCGGGCGAGCAGGAGGACCCATGCGGCGGCATCGACTCACGCTCCTCTGCGCGGTGGCCCTGGCGGGCTCCCCGGCTTTCGGAGAAAGCGAGGACCCCGCGCAGGCCTGCGCGGCGGTGGGCCACGCGCGCCCGGTCTGCGGCTTTCAGAACCCCGAGGACCTGGTGGCCCTGCCCGGCGGCGAGGCGGTGCTGGTGAGCGAGTACGGGGCCATCGAGGGGGGTAAATCGGGCCGTCTCTCGATGCTGGTGCTGGCCAACGACGAGCGGCGCGTACTCTTCGAGGGAGGGGACGCAGCGGGGACGGCGGCCCGCTGGGGGGACGCCGCCTGCCCGGGCCCGCCCGGCCCGGAGTTCAGCCCCCACGGCATCCACCTCGGGCGCCGGACCAGCGGCCAGTTGCAACTGCTGGCCGTGCAACACGGCGGTCGCGAATCCGTGGAGTTCTTCGAGGTGCTGGGGGCCGGCCCCCGTGCCGGGCTGAAGTGGCGGGGCTGCGCGGTGGCTCCCCCCAAAGCCTGGCTCAACTCCGTGGCCGCGTTGCCGGAGGGCGGCTTCGTGACCACCGAGATGATGTCCCGCAGCGGGGGCATCGAGGATCTCACCGCGAGCTTCGCGTCCGACGACCCGCCGCGCGGTCGGGTCTGGCAGTGGCAGCCCGGGCCGGGCTGGGCGCCGGTGCCGGGCAGCGAGAGCACGCTCCCCAACGGCATCGAGGTCTCGCCGGACGGCCGTGAACTCTTCATCAACGCCTCGGGGGACGGTCGCGTGATCGTGCTCTCCCGCGAGTCCCACCAGGTGCTGCGCAGCGCCCCGGTGCCCTCCACGGACAACGCGCGCTGGGCGCCGGACGGGCGGCTGCTGGTGGCCTCGCTGCTGGCCGACACCGCGGACTTCCAGACCTGCTTGGATCTCGAGGAGGGGACCTTCTGCCCCCTGGAGTTCCAGATCGTGGCCATCGACCCGGTCAGCATGCAGACCGAGGTGCTGTACCGGAATGCCGGGCCCCCGATGGGGGCGGGCACCGTGGGCCTCCAAGTCGGCGACGAATTGCTGGTGGGCTCCTTCGCGGGCAACCGCGTGCTGCGCGTCGACCTGTCGCGCTGAGCCCAGCCGCTCAGCGAGAGAGCCCACGAGGGGAGAGGTCTCGGCCTCGACCCTCCAAGCGCAGAGAACGCCACAAGAATGCGCGTTTTTCCGGAAGAAAACCGGAAAAATGTGTGACTAAAACCACGAGTTGTTCCCACTACAAGGCGGCAGCGCGTGTGTAGTCCGCGGAGGACGCACCCGGAGGCTGCTGAAACTTTCACCAAGCTGAGTAGAGGGAGAGGACCCCCATGAAGAAATTGATCATCGCCCTGATCGCACCCCTGTTCCTAGGAGCCACGGCCACGGCTGACACCACTGTCAGCCTTGCCAACCTGGCACTCGTTGGCCACCTCGCCACAGCCGCCGACCTCATCCAGGTCACGGGGGCTGTGGATGGCGGAGTTCAGGGCGGCGCCGCCCTAAAGCCCGCATCCTCCGATACGCGGACCGCGTACACTTGGGACGTTGACCTTGGCATGGTGAACCCGAACATCCCGAACTACGGACTCACGTTCGGTTCGAGTTGGCCGGTCATCTTTCACGGCGGCGGCAACCTGATCGTCGACCCGGCGATCACAGCGGCGGTCAGCCTCGCTCCGCTCCAGAGCACGGGGGTCGCCGAC
>JABSQX010000200.1 GCA_013215615.1 Myxococcales bacterium
GCCTGCTGCGCGATATCGCCGCCGGTGTCGAACAGGTGGGCGACACCAGCACCCTCGAGGACTACTCGGTGCTGGCGAGCCTGCGCGAATCCGACGAGGGCTGAACGGAGCCGAAATCGCCTAGGCGACCAGCGCCTCCGGATTGCTGGAGCGCCGACCGGCCCGCCAGGAGCCGCCCGCAGCGCGCGTGAAGGAGACGCTGCACCCGAGGGCGGGCTGGTCGCGCTCGAGGGGCTCGCCCCCCAGGTGCTCGGCGATCACGCGGATCACGCCCTTGTGGAGCACACACAGCACGTTCGCGGCCCCGGAAGCCTCGATGGACGAAAACGCGGCGAGCACCCGCGCCCGGAAATCTGCGCGCCGCTCGCCCGAGGGATATTCGAAGCCCTCGCGTCCGGCCTGCCAATCCTCGCAGAGGATCGGATCCCGGGCCTGGATCTCCTCCAGGCTGAGACCCTCCCAGCGGCCGAAGTGGATCTCCCGGAAGCCCGCCTCCAGGCGCACCGGCGCCGTGCCCGCCACGATGGCAGCGCTCTGCCAGGAGCGCCGGAGCGGGCTTGCCACCACCAACTCGAAGACCTCTCCTTTCAGGCCGTGGACGGCCTCCCGGATCTGGTGCCTCCCCGCGTCGGAAAGCGCCACGTCGTTGCTGCCGTGGAATCGGCTCGCGGAGTCGCCCTGGGTCTCCCCGTGGCGTAGCAGGACGACGCGCCTCAGCACCGGCATGGAACCTCCCTCGCAATGCGGGCGCCGAGCATGGTGAACCGCCGTGCTGCCGTCAAGATTCGCCCCGGAGAGCCATGCGGGGCGCCGACCGCCCGAGGCGTTGCGCCCGCGCAGCGGTTTGCGAGCATCGAGCGGAACGCCGACCGGGGGGGAAGTCTTGCGATCACTGAAGCTGATCCTGGCGCTGCTCGTGGTGGCCGCCGCGGTCTGGACCTGCCAACGCGCCGAGCGTGAAGCGCCGGTGGTGGAGACGGCGGAGGACCTCACCCTGGGAGCGGCAGGGGGCGAGGTCGCGATCGACCTCGCCGATCCGGGTGCGGGGCTGCGCGGCGTCCGGGTGACGCTCTCCCACGCCGAGGGTGAAACGCTGCTGCTCGAACGGGAGTTCGCGGGCGACCTGTTCCTGGGCGGCGCGCTGAACGCGTTGACGCTGCGGCCGCGGATCGCAGCCGAGTCTTTGGAGGCGGTCCAGGGAGACGCCTGGTTGCGTGTCGAGGTCCGAGACTGGTCGCTCTTCGCGAACAGCACGCTGCGGGAGATCCCCCTGTCCGTGGACCGGGAGGCCCCGGAAATCGAAGTTGCAAGCGGCCTCACCTACCTGCGAGAGGCCGGCAGCGGCGCCGTCGCATATACGCTCTCGGAACTCGGCGAACGCGACGGCGTGCGCGTCGGCGAACGCTTCTTCCGCGGATTCGCGAAGCCCGGCGGCGACGAACTACAGCGCGTGGCGCTCTTCGCGATCCCTCCCGGGTCCGACCCGGACCTACCCGTCGTCGTGGTGGCGGAGGATGCGGTGGGCAACCGCGCAGAAGCCGGCTGGGCGACCGTGGTGAAGTCCTGGCCACTACGCGACGCCCACGTGACCATCTCGCCGGCATTCCTCGCGCGCATCCTGCCGCGCTTCGACCATGACGACGACGCCGACCCCGCCGCCGCCTTCGACGATATCAATACCCGCGTGCGGGCCGAAAACGAGCGCCGTCTACGCGAGTTGATCGCCGACTCCGACACCCAGCTTGCCCTGGACGGCGCCCTGCAGCAGATGTCCGGCAGCATGGTGACCAGCCGCTTCGGGGAGCGGCGAGCCTACTTCCTGAAAGGGAAGCGCATCTCCGAGGCCGTGCACCTGGGCTACGACCTCGCGGCCACTGCCCGGGCCCGGGTGACCGCCGCCGCACCCGGCCGCGTGGTGTACGCGGGTGATCTCGGGATCTATGGGAAGTGCGTGTTGATCGACCACGGCCTCGGCCTCACCACCCTCTACGGCCATCTCTCCAGCCTGGAGGTGAAGGCAGGGCAGCGCGTCGAACGCGGCCAGCAACTCGGGCGCTCGGGCGCCACCGGTCTCGCGGGCGGCGACCATCTGCACTTTTCGGTCCTGGTGGGAGACGTTTACGTAGACCCGATCGAGTGGTGGGATCCAGAATGGGTCAGGACACACGTGCAGACAGCCCTCGAGTAGGCGCAAGAGCACGGGTGCCTGTAGCCCGAGCCGAAAGAGCCGTCGTGCGAAGCGCCGCCGTGGCCATCCAAGCGCCACTGCGCGCACGCTTCCTGCGCCGCTACAAGCGCTTCTTCGTCGACGTCGAGACCGCGGAGGGCCGCACGCTCACCGTCCACTGCCCGAACCCCGGCAGCATGCGGGGTTTCCTGCGGCCGGGCGCCGCGGTGCGTTGCTCGATCCACGAGAACCCCCGGCGTAAGCTCGCCCACACGCTCGAGATGATGCGCGCGGGCCGCATCTGGGTGGGGCTGAATACGCTGGCCGCCAACGAAGTGGTGGCCCGGGCGCTGGCAGTGGGGATGCCGCGCAGTCTGGCTGGTTACAGCCAGATCCAGCGGGAGGTCCGACTCGCGCAGGGCGGCAGCGGCTCTCGACTCGATTTCCGGCTGGTGGACGGGGACGGTCGCGAAACCTGGCTCGAGGTGAAGAGCGTGACGCTCGCCGAGGGAAGCGTCGCCCGCTTCCCGGACAGCGTCACGGAGCGGGGCCGAAAGCACGTGGAGAACCTGATGCGGCTGCGCGCGGGAGGCGCCCGGGCGGTGCTGCTCTTCCTCGTCCAGCGCGCGGACTGCGGGGTCGTGGAGCCCGCCGATGACATCGACCCCGCCTATGCGAGCGCGCTGCGCGAAGCCGCCCGAACCGGCGTCGAGATCCTGGCGCTGGGCGCCCGGGTGACGGCTCGGGCGATCCGCGTCGAGCGCGAACTGCCGGTGCGGCTGTGAGCCCCGCTTCTCCGGAGCGGCGCCGGCAACTAGCCCTGCGCAGGCGCCTGCTCGCCTGGTACCACGGCAACCGGCGCGATCTGCCCTGGCGCCACAGCCGTGACCCCTACGCGATCTGGATCTCCGAATCCATGCTGCAGCAGACGCGGGTGGAGACGGTAATCCCCTACTACCAGCGCTTCCTCGCGCGCTTCCCCGACGTGCAGACGCTCGCGGACGCTCCGCTCGACGATGTGCTCGCCGAGTGGACGGGGCTCGGCTACTACTCGCGCGCCCGCAACCTCCACGCCGCCGCCCGCTGCCTCATCGAGCGGCACGGGGGCGAAGTCCCCGATGACCCGGAGGCGCTGCGCGCACTGCCGGGCGTGGGCCGTTACACGGCCGGCGCCGTCGCCTCCATCGCCTTCGACCGTCCCGAAGCCGTCGTGGACGGCAACGTGACGCGGGTCCTGGCCCGCCTCTACGGGCTGCGGGAGAACGCGAAGAGTCCCGCCATGATCCGGCGTCTCTGGGAACTCGCGGGCGAACTCGCCCGGGGACCGGAGCCCGGCGCCCTCAACCAGGCACTGATGGAACTCGGCGCCACCCTCTGCACGCCGCGCGCGCCGCAATGCCCCCGCTGTCCGCTGCGCGGACGCTGCGTGGCCCGGCGCGATGGCGATCCCGAAGCCCTCCCCGTGAAGACGCGTCGCGCTGCCCGCACGCCGCTCGCCGCGGTGGCGGGTTGGATCCCGCGGCGGGGCCGCGTACTCGCCGTCAAGCGCCCGAGCGCCGGGCTACTGGGCGGACTCTGGGATTTGCCCGGCGGCGAGCTGGTGGACGGAGAATCGCCCCCGCAAGCTCTGCAGCGCTGCCTGCTCGAAGGCGTGGGGCTGCGCGTGGACAGCCTCGAGCCGCTGGGAGAGGTGCAACAGGCTTTCACCCACCGCGACCTGACCCTGCAGGTCTTCCGCTGCGGGAGCCCCCAGGGCCGGGTGCGTCTGCGCGGCTTCGAAGCGCACCGCTGGCTGGCGCCCCGCTCCTTCCTGCGACTCCCCCAGGGCCGGGCGACACGAGCCGCCTTGGAACTCGCTACACCCGGGGGCGCTGAGTCGTGAGCGGGCACTCGGGGGGCGGAAACGGGAAGGGCGACCACGACCGGCCCGAGCGCTTCGCGGACCTGGTACCCGAAGACACCCTGCCCATCGAGGGCCGGGACCGCCAGCACTCGCCGGGTTTGGCTTCGAAGCCCGTCGCACGAAGGAAAATCCCTCAGCCCGAGACCCCACGCTTCGAACTCGAGGCGGACGGAAGCGGCGGGCGCGCAAGCGGCGTCTCGCTCAACGAGTTCGCGAAGCTTCGCAGGGGAGATCTCCCCGTGGAGCAGCGCATCCAGCTCCATGGCCACACGGCGGAAAGCGCGAAACGTGTATTCGAGCGGCAGATCGGACAGGCCCTGTCCAGCGGCAAACGCTGCGTGCTGGTCGTCCACGGACGGGGCCTGCACTCGCCGGGAGATCCGGTGCTGCGCGGCGAGCTACCCGGATGGATCACGCAGGGGGCGCTGGCCACGAAGGTGCTTGCTTTCGCGCACGCCCCGCAGCGCTTGGGTGGGTCCGGGGCGACGCTGGTGTGGCTGCGGCGCCAACGCTAGCGACACCGTATCCTGAACGAGCATGGGGAGCGTATTCGGGAAGTCCTTCCGCATCTCGAGCTTCGGCGAGAGCCACGGCGGAGGCGTGGGAGTGGTGGTGGACGGCTGTCCGCCGCGCCTGCCCATCTCCGCGGAGGATGTGCAGCCGGATCTCGACCGGCGGCGCCCGGGCCAGAGCCGCCTCACCACGCCGCGTCAGGAAGAAGACCGCGTGGAGATCCTGTCGGGAGTCTTCGAGGGCCACACGTTGGGCACACCCATCGCGATGCTGGTGCGCAACAAGGACGCCCGTCCCAGCGCCTACGAGGAGTTGAAGGAACTCTACCGGCCCTCCCACGCCGACTACACGACCGAGGCCAAGTACGGGATCCGGAACTGGCAAGGCGGCGGTCGGGCCAGCGCGCGGGAAACCGTGGGTCGCGTGGCCGCGGGAGCCGTGGCGCGAAAACTGCTGAGGGTCGCCGAGGGCATCGAGGTGCTGGCCTGGGTGCGCTCCGTCCACGAGGTGGACGCGAAGCTCGACATCGCCGCGGTGAGCCTCGCGGACGTGGAGGCGAACCTCGTTCGCTGCCCGGATGCCGAAGCCGCACGGGAAATGATCGAACGCATCGACGCCGCGCGCGAGCGGGGCGACTCCCTGGGCGGAGTCGTCGAGTGCGTGGCCCGAAGCGTCCCTCCCGGCCTGGGAGAACCCGCCTTCGACAAGCTCGAGGCGGACCTCGCCCATGGCCTGATGTCACTCCCCGCCTCGAAGGGCTTCGAGATCGGCTCGGGTTTCGGCGGCACACGCATGACGGGCATCGACCACAACGACCCCTTCGTACCCGGCGAGGACGGGCGACCGCGCACGGCCAGCAATCGCTCCGGCGGGGTGCAGGGCGGCATCAGCAACGGCGAGGACGTAGTGCTGCGCGTCGCCTTCAAGCCCACTGCCACCATCCGGCTCCCGCAACAGACAGTGAACACCCGGGGAGAGCCCGTCGAGCTTTCGGCCAGCGGGCGCCACGATCCCTGCGTGCTGCC
>JABSQX010000201.1 GCA_013215615.1 Myxococcales bacterium
CGATCCGTCCCGACGGGAGCAAGTCCCAGGCCTCGATCGCCTTCGACACATTCGACGAGGTGCACCCGGGTGCCATCGACGTGGCGCCCCGCCTCGAATACATGGATGAGCACGGGCTCCAGGCGCAGATCGTCTACCCCAACATCCTGGGCTTCGCGGGCAACTTGATCATGCGCGTGGAGGACGCGGAGCACCGGGCCTTCTGCGCCACCGCGTACAACGACGCCGGCGCGGAGATGCAGGCCGAGAGCGGGGGGCGGCTCTTCCCCCAGGCGATGCTGCCCTTCTGGGATATCGCCCAGGCCGTCCGCGAGCTCGAGCGTTGTCACGAGGAACTGGGGCTCACGGGCTTCGTGATCACGGACGACACGGAAGCTTGGGGGCTGCCCTCCCTGGCCGACACGCACTGGGATCCCCTCTGGGCCTGCGCGCAGGAGCGCGGCCTGCCCGTCAATTTCCACATCGGCGGCGGCGCCATCCTGGCGCGCACCTGGGGCCCCTATCCGCCGGCCCGCATGTTCGCATCGCTCTCCACCATGACCCAGATGGGGAACATGGTCTGCCTCGCCAACCTGATCTCCTGCGGTCTGCTGGACCGCTTCCCCTCGCTCAAATTCGTGTCGGTGGAGAGCGGAGTGGGCTGGCTGCCCTTCCTGGTCGAGAGCCTCGACTACCAATTCGTGGAGAACGGTGTCAGCGACCTCGAGCTGCGGCCCAGCGAGTACTTCCGGCGCCAGATCTACGGCTCCTACTGGTTCGAGTCCAATCCGAGCCACGCCATCGAGGCGCTCGGCGAGGACAACCTGATGTTCGAGACGGATTTCCCGCATGCCACCTGCCTGTATCCCGGAGTCCAGGAGCAGATGCAGGCCAGCATCGAAGGCCTCGAGCCGCGCGTACAGCGTAAGTTGCTCTTCGAGACCGCCGCGCGCGTCTACCAGCTGCCGGTAACGGATCGAGCCGACACGCCCGCGTGAGCGCCGAGGGCGCTGAGGGACCGGAGCGCGCAACGGAATCGCCGCCGGCCTCGGGCACGCAATTCACGCCCGCCTACTCGCGCTACGCGCTGGGCGCGCTCTTCGTCCTCTACATCTTCAATTTCATCGACCGCCAGCTCCTGAACCTCTTCGTCGAGCCCATCAAGGGCGAACTCGGCGTCTCCGACACCGCCATGGGAGCGCTCACCGGGCTCAGCTTCGCGGTCTTCTACACGCTTGCGGGTTTCCCGATGGCGCGCTGGGCGGACCGCAACTCGCGGACGGGCCTCATCACCGTGGGGCTCGTGCTGTGGAGCGCGATGACGGCGCTCTCCGGTTGGACGCGCACGTTCTGGGAGTTGGCGGCTGCGCGGGTCGGGGTGGGGGTGGGAGAGGCCAGCTTCACGCCTTCCTCCCACTCCTTGATCAGCGACTACTTCCCCGCCGCAAAGCGCGCCACCGCGCTGGCCACCTTCGCGGCGGGCGCCAGCGTGGGGAACGTCCTGGGCTTCCTGGGCGGGGGGTATCTTGGAGAAGAACTGGGTTGGCGGAACACCTTCCTGCTGCTCGGCCTGCTGGGGCTGCCCGTGGCGGTGGTGTTTCGCTGGACGGTCCGCGAGCCGGCGCGGAGCGTGACGGCGGCTGCACGAGATGAATCCATCTCGGTCGTCTGGCGCGCCTTGATGTCGCGCCCAGCGTTCCGCTTCCTCGCCATCTCCGCCTCCCTGCACGGTTTCTCGAGTTACGGGGCCAGCGCCTGGAGCGCGGCCTTCCTGATGCGCGTCCACGAACTCTCGCTCTTCGAGACCGGTGCCGTGATGGCGCTCACCGCGGGGATTGCCGCCACGCTGGGGCAGATCATCGCGGGGCGTTTGGCGGATCGTCTGGGCGCGCGCGACGTGCGCTGGTACATGTTCCTGCCGGCCATCACCTCGCTCGTGAGCCTGCCCTTTCTGATCGCTTTCCTGGCCGCGGGGGATCTCTTCTGGGGGCTCGTGGTCTACGTGCCCGGCACCATGATTTCGGTGATGTGGACCGGGCCCACCTACGCGATGGCGCAATCCATCGCCAAGCCGCACATGCGCGCCATGGCCTCGGCGATCATCGTCTTCCTCCTCAACCTGGTGGGGATGGGACTGGGACCGCTGTTGGTGGGCGCCCTCAACGACCTGCTCACACCGAGTTTCGGTGTCGAGGCAATCCGCTACTCGCTGATGCTGGCGGTGGTCCCCCACGCGCTGGCCTCGATCTTCAACCTGCGGGCCGCGCGCACGCTCCGGGAGGATCTCGCTTTCGGCCGCTCCTGAGGCTTCAGCCCGCGTGCACGTAGCCGTAGCTGCGGTTGCTGCGCGCGATGCCACTGGCGCGGTACTCGGCGCGCATGGCGTCGATGGCGTCCCCCGTCATGGCGCCTACGCGGGTCTCCCGGGCGTTCAGGCCGTAGAGGCGCGCGCCGTTGTCCCAGAAGATTCCGTTCTTCACGGGGCTGTTCGCGTCTCCCAGCGCCGCAAAGCCGTGCTTCTCCTGCAGGTCCGCGGGAATCTCCAGGCGCCGCAGGGCCTCGATCTGCCACTGCGGCGAGCCGTACCACACAGAGTCGGTGCCCCAGAGCAGGTGGTCGCTGCCCAGGCCCGCCAGCAACGTGCCCAGCATGCCCGCGCAGAGGCGCGGTTGAGTGACCACGGTGTTCGCGAAGGAGGTACCGATCTCCCCGTAGACGTTCGTCACCCCGAACTTCTCGGGGATGGCGGCGAGATCGCTCACCCAGCGGATGTAGCCCGTCTCCTCGAAGACCTTGGCGTCCTTGTCGGGGATCTCCACGAAAGGTCGCAGCGCCGAGTGGTAGATCACGAAGTCGAGTCCCGGCCAGTCGGCGGCGGCCTTGCCCACGTCGTCCACGGTGGCATGGCGCCATACCCCCGCCATGCTCTTCTCGTAGTCGCGGGGCAGCAGGCCCTTGTGGACGCAGATCGTCGTGATCCCCGACTTCTGGGCCTTCTCGTAGAAGGGGTAGACGAGCTTCTCGTCGTCCATCCGCCAGGGGTGCTTGGCGTTTGCGGGCGCCAGCGGGTCCCCGATCGTGTAGCCCTTCCAGGAGTCGGGCTTCAAACGCTCGATGGACTCGTCGACGCTTTCCTGCCAGCCCGGGATGCCGGGAGTGAAGGCGCAGTGGATCAGCATGCGCCTCGAGCCCGCGATGCCGTTGACGAGATCTCGGGAGAGGGCCATCTGCTCGTTGGAGAGCAGCCAGGGTCGATCTTCGAAGGGCACGGTACTGAGCAGCGCCACGTCGGTGTCGCTGTCCAGGTAGATCTCCTTCAGGTAGTTCTCGAACTGGAAGCGCTCGTGGAGGATGCCCATCTCGTCGAGCATGCCCGGGTTCCAGTGCTTGGCGGCGAAATGGCCCACCTCGATGGGGTCCGGGTTGCGGAGATCGTCGCGGTTGAAGTGGGTCTGGTCGTCGAAGATGCGCTGCCCCGCCAGGCTCGCCGCGCGCTCGCGGGCGGCGTCGAAGTCGCTGGCCTCGGCGACGCCCACGTCGAAGACGGCGCCGTAGACCTCGTTCATGGCCAGGAAGGCCGCGGCCATCCCCGAGGCGGTCTTCAGAAAGTCTCGGCGGTGCAGCCCCGCCCGCCCGCCCAGTTCGTCGCCGAGTTCGGCGATGCGTGCCTCGACGCGTTTCTGTTGGCGCGTCTGGGGCAGGGGGTTGAACTCGCCGTTGGAGACCACCCGGGTGGGGATGGGGGAGCGGTAGGCGTCCAACTCCGCGGGATCGACCTCCCGCATCTCGTCATCGGAAAGCCAGTTCGACATGATTTGGGTCCCCGCTTTCGTGACTGAAGCCGTTTCCGGCCTCGAAGTGCTCCTCGAGCGAGTCGAGTACAGCAAACGCTTGTAGGCGATACAAGCGGCTGGTAGATTGATTGCGCGCCTCGCATCACGGAATCGATGCGTGAGGGGCCAAGGGGGTTCGGGTGGAGATGGAACCGAGTCGCTTGACCGCGGACGAGGTGCGGGATCTCACCCGCCTGCATGCCGAACTCGAAATCGCGGGAGACTATGAGCCCTTGTTGGCGACCTTGGTCGCCGAGCCGATCTTCGAGTTCCATCCGCCCGGAGGGCAGTTGATCGGCGGGGAGACCCTACGTCGCTACTACACGCGCTTCCTCGCCGAGTTCATGCCCCTGGTCGAGGAGACGATCTTGATCGGGGAATGGGCGAACGAGAGTGCTTGTGTCCACGAGTACCAGCTACGCCTCCGCATCGACGGCGAGTTGGAGAACCACCAGCTGATGGGTTCCATCTACGCGTCCGGTGATCGTCTCGGCGGGGAGCGCCTGTATGGAAGCGCGCGGCTCATGGAGCTGATGCTCGGGCCCTTCGAGGCGGAGCTGGTGCCCATCGAAGGCGTCACCCCGTGGGCGCTTCCGAGCCCCTAGCCATGCCTGCCCTCCCCGATCCTGCTTCGCTCAGCGAGGGGGCGGAGATCTTCGCGGTGATCCTCGACCCGCGGCGCCGCGGTGAGCTCTACCCCTACCTGAACCGCCTGCGCGAGGTCGAGCCCCTGCACCGCACGGAAGCGTTGCACGGGCGCCCGGCCTGGATGGTGACGCGATTCGCGGACGCCCTCGAAGTGCTCTCCAACAAGGCGCTGGTGAGCGATGCTCGCAATGCCGAGATCTTCGATTCAGGCCCGGGCGGCGTGCTCTTCTACGCCATGGCAAAGCGCCTGTTGCTCTACATCGACCCCGTGGACCACGACCGGATTCGGGAGTTGCTGGCGCGCCACTTCACGCCGCGCGCCGTCTCGAAGTACCGGCCGCTGATGCAGAAGGTGGTGGACGAACTGCTCGTCGAGGTGGAGGGGATGGAGGAGATCGACCTGGTGGCGGATCTCGCCCTCGCGCTCCCCACCGCGGTGATCTGCAAGATCCTGGGAGTGCCCGCCGAGGATCTACCCGTCTTTCACGCCTGGCTCTACGATTTCGCGCGCCGCGGCGACGTCAGTGGGATCACCCCCGAAGTCGAGGCACTCGGCGAGGCTTCGGTCGTGGGTTTCACGGAATACTTCCAGCGCCTGATCACGGAGCGTCGCGCGCGTCCACGGGACGACCTGATGACCGTGCTCGTGGAGACCCGCGGCGAGCGGGGCACTCTGAGCGATGACGAGTTGGTGGCGCTTTGCATCCTGATGATCCAGGCCGGTCACGAGACCACCGCCGACATGATCGCATTGGGCATGCTGGCGCTCTTGCGTCATCCCGACCAACTCGCGTTGCTGCGTGATCGCCCCGACTGTCTGCGCAACGCGATCGAGGAGATGCTGCGTTACGACGGTTCCAATCAGCTCGTACAGCGCGTGAGCTACGAGGACTTCGAGCTGGCGGGAACCCGCGTTGGGGCCGGGGAGGTCTGCTCGATTCTCACCGGTGCCGCGGGTCGGGACCCCGAGCGCTACGAAAATCCCGACCGCCTCGACATCCAGCGCCGGGACATCCAGCACTTCGGCTTCGGCTACGGGAGCCACATCTGCCTAGGGGGCTCGCTGGCCCGCTACGAGTTGGAGGCCATGCTCGGCAGCCTGATTGGCCGGT
>JABSQX010000202.1 GCA_013215615.1 Myxococcales bacterium
CTGTCGCGCAGGTTGGTGGCCTGTTCCTCCTGGCCCTCCAGTAGTCCGCGTTGCACCTCCCGGCTGACCTGGGCGATTTCGCGGATGCTCTCCGCGAAGTGCTGGAGCTGGCGGCTGGCCTCGGCGCGGGCCTCGCTGGCCTCGCCGCGCAGGCGGGACAGCGTGCGCGACAGGCCCTCCCCCGCTCCGATCAGTGCCTGGGCTTGTTCGCGTTGCGCGCCGGCGGCGTCCTGCTGCTCGTCCTGGAGCCGGCGGTGCAGCCGCTCGATGCCCGCGAGCTGCTCGTCGAGGCGCTGGGCGCCCTCCTCCTGGATGCGCCGGGATTCCGCGGCCATGCCCTCGAGCGACAGCCGGAAGTCGCGCAGCAGCTCGCGCTGGGTCTGCGCGAGTTCCTCGCTGCCCTCGCGCTGGCTGGCCGCCGCCCAGCGCGCCAACTGCTCCTGCTGCTGCTCCTGGCGAACCCGAAGTTGGGCGTCGATCTTCTCCCAACCCGACACGACCTGGGCGCTGAGTGCCTCGCCGATCTGTCCCAGGCGCTCGCTCCAGGCCCGAAGCTCGGCGTGGTGGCCCGCCATCTCCCGGTGGATGGCCTGCTCGATGAGACGCGGGTCGCCGGCTTCGCTGTCGTCGCCGCTCAGTCGCACCACCAGCTGCTCGTCCGTGTAGTCCTCGACGGCGGCCAGGAAGTCCTCCTCGGCCTTCTGGAGCGAGCTGGCCGGGAACATGATCAGGATGCTCATCACCAGCGCCACCAGCGTGGTGTCGAAGGCGATGCCGAGGCCGCCGGTAACGCTGCCGATGGATTCCTTCATCACGTCGAGATCGACGGCGGCGCCCACCGACTCCGAGAAGCCACCCACGGCGGCGCCGATGCCGATCACCGTTCCGATGAAGCCCAGGATCGGCACCGCCCAGATGAAGACGCGCACCAGCGTGTAGCTGGACTCGAGGGCATCGGCGTCCGCCTGGGCCTGGCCGCCGAGCTGGCCGACCAGCTGGCTGGCGTCGCGCCGTGCCGAGAAGTGCAGCAGGCCCCGGCGGATGCGCTGGCAGAGCGGGTTCCCCGGGGCGATGGGCTGCGCGTCGAGGTGCTCGATGAAGGCCCCCGCGTTGTCGGGGGTGATGCGCTCTCCCAGGCTGCGGGGCAGCAGATCGAGTTGCAGGGCGCGCCGGTGGTCGCCCAGCAGGCGGAACTTCACCACCAGCATCACCCCCGCCCAGGCCGAGAGGAAGCTGATCCCGTAGGGCACCCAGCCCCGCTGGGTGAAGAGGGCATTCAGGGTGCTGTCCGGGAAGGGCTGCAGGGCGAGGTAGAAGAGCAGCGTGGCCGCCAGGGCGGCCGCCCCGGTGAGTCCGGGTCGAAGCTCCCGGGCCGATCCTTCGCGGCCGCTGCTCTCGATCTTTCGCACAGGCATCTCCCGCCTCGGCGAGTATTCCAAAGCTGGGGAGTCGTGCACGTTGGCGTCCCCCACGGACGCGCCTAGCCTCTGGGGGGTGCGTGTGCGTGGTTCGCTCGTCTGGATGCTCTTTCTGATCGTTCCGCTGCTCGGGGCCCAGGAGGCGGTGGGAGAGGAGCGGGATGCCCCGCCGTTGCTGCCGGATGGCGAGTTCGAGGCGCCGGCGCGGGCCGCGATCCCGGGCGTGGTCTCGGAGCAGCGGGTGGTCTGGATCGAGGGCTTCGGCTGGATGGGAAGCGCCGATCTCTTCGAGGGCCTGGGCGTGCAGGTGGACGCCCCCGGTTTCGGGGAGGTCCCGGGCTCCGAGGAGTCGCTGGGCGTACTCGCGGCGGCGCTGAGCCTGCTCGCCGAGAGCCCAGCGGATCGCGAAGTTCCGCGGCGGAACGAGATCGCTTCTCCCCCGAGGGAGACGCTTCCCGGCGACGGCGCGAGTGATGCCCTCCGGGAGTCGGAGGACAGCGATCGCATCTCCGCCGAGGAGGCCCAGGCCCGCTTCGTCGCCGGGCTCGAGGAACTCGCGGAGCGGGGCTCCGTCTGGCTGCGCGCGCGCGCGGAGGTCGACGGGGCCTCGGAGCCGTTGGTTGGCGTGGAGTGGGAGGGGGACCTCCCCTGGGCGGAGGCAGTGGTGCAGGCCGGCGACGCGCAGGGACACGACGAGCGCTTCGTGACGCCGCTCCACGAGGCCGCAGCGGCGGGAGCCTTCCGCGCCGCCCTGTTGCTGCTCGATCACGGAGCGGACGTCGAGGCCGTGGACGCCCGGCGCTGGCTCCCTATCCACTACGCGGCACGACACGGCCACGCGGCGCTGGTGGCCCTGTTCCTGGCCCACGGCTCCTCGCTGATCGGGCCGGACCGGGAGGAGCGGTCTCCCCTACAGCTGGCTGCGCGCCATGGACACGAGCAGGCCGTCGCGGTGCTGCTGGCCGGCGCTTCGCCACTCGATTCACGCGGCGCGGGTCAACCCACCGCGCTGCACCTGGCGGTGCTGGCCGGGCACACCGGGATCGTGCGGCAACTGCTGGCGGCTGGCGCGGACGCCTCGTCCCGGGCGGGCCGCGGTGTGACCCCCCTGCACCTGGCCGCGTTGCAGGCGGATCCGGAGATCCTGGCCGCGCTCCTCGAGGCGGGTGCGAGCCCGGAGGTCGAGAACCGCGACGGCCGCACGCCGATGGACGTGGCGGCCCGCAACGGGCACGAGGCCGCCTTTTCCGCCCCTGCCGACATGGAGTAGGCTGGCGGCACACGCAGGAGGATCCCCCATGAAGATTGGTCTCATGAGCGGCGCCGAAGGCGGCGCCGGATCCATCGATGCCCTCGTCGAGGACGCGCGCAGCGCGGAATCCCAGGGCTTCGATTCGTTCTGGCTGGCGAACATCTTCGGCTTCGACGCCATCACCGCCCAGGCGCTGGTGGGCCGCGAGACCCAGCGCATCCAACTCGGGACGGCGGTGGTGCCCAGCTACCCGCGGCATCCGGTGGCCATCGCCCAGCAGGCGCTGACCACGGCCTCGGCGAGCGGTGGGCGCTTCCGGCTGGGTATCGGCCTCTCCCACAAGATCGTGATCGAGGACATGTTCGGCTTCTCGTACGACAAGCCCGCGAGCCACATGCGCGAGTACCTCTCGGTGCTCGCCCCGCTCTTGCGCGGCGAGCCCGCCAAGTTCGCGGGGGAGCAATACCGCGTGAACGCCGGCTTGTCGGTGCCCGGCGCGGGCCCGGTGCCGCTGCTGGTGGCGGCCCTGGGTCCGGTGATGTTGCGTCTCACGGGCGAACTCGCCGACGGCACCATCACCTGGATGACCGGCGTGAAGACCCTGGGCGCCCACATCGTCCCGAGCCTGCGCGCCGCCGCCGAGGCGGCGGGACGCCCGGAGCCGCAGGTGGTGGCAGGCCTGCCCGTGGAACTCAGCGACGATCCCGACGGTACCCTGGCGCACATGGACGAGGCCTTCGCCATGTATCCCACCCTGCCCTCCTACAAGGCCATGCTGGATCGCGAGGGGGTGACCCGCCCCTCGGAGATCGCGCTGGTGGGCGACGAAGCGGCGCTCCGGGACAAGTTGGCGGGCCTCGCCTCGGCGGGGGTGACGGACCTGATCGCTGCCGTGGGCCGGGGTAAGGACGGCAGCGGCGCGCGCACCCGGGAGTTCCTGGCCAGCTTCTGAGTGCGTCGGGCCCCCAAGGCGGGCGGCGCCCCAGGCCGCTGCGGAGGAGCGCATGGACCTGATGCGCGTCAGCTACCGGCTCGCAGTGGGCCCGGGAGAGTCCCAGGCGCGCGCGGAACGCCTGGCCCTCGAGCAGAGCGTCGAGGTGCCCCGCAGGGTGGTGCGCGACCGCCAGGTGGAGGAGCGGGCGCTGGGCCGGGTGGAGGCCGTCACGCAGCTTTCGGAGACCTCCGCGTTGGCCCGGATCGCGTTTCCGCTGGCCGCCACTGCCTGCGACCCCGCACAGCTCCTCAACCTGCTCTTCGGCAATGGCTCCCTGCAGCCCGACGTGGAGTGCGTGGACGCGGAGTTCCCCGAGGCCCTCCAGCAGGCGCTGGGAGGGCCCCGCTTCGGGATCGCCGGTCTGCGCGAGAGGCTGGGCGTCGCGGACCGTGCGCTCACCTGCACGGCCGCCAAGCCCATGGGGCTCGCGCCCGACGCGCTCGCCGAACTCGTGCACAGCTTCGCGCTGGCGGGTCTCGACGTCGTCAAGGACGACCATGGCCTCGCGGACCACGATTTCTGCCCCTTCGAGGCGCGAGTCACGGCCTGCCTGCAGGCCGTTACGCGGGCCGCGGACGCGAGCGGGCGCCGCTGCCTCTACGTCCCCAACCTGATCGGCACGCCCGAGCGCATCTGGCGCCAGCTCGACTTCGCACAGGAACGCGGTGCGCGTGCGGTGATGGTTTCACCCATGCTGATCGGCCTGCCCACCTTCTGGGAACTCTGCGGGCAGCGCGCCTCGGTGCCCGTCTTCGCCCATCCCTCCTTTGCGGGGGTGCGGCGGCTGGGCGCGGAGTTGCTGCACGGGACGCTGTTGCGCCTCTACGGCGCCGATGCCGTGATCTTCGTGGGTTGGGCGGGGCGCTTCGGCACGTCGCGGGAGGTCTGCGCGGATCTCAGTGCGCGGCTGCGCGGCGACTGGGGAGCGCTGCGGCCCGCCCTGCCGGTGCCCGGCGGCGGCATCGAGGTCGAGAACGCCGCCGACCAGGTGGCCTTCTACGGCCGGGACTGCATGCTGCTGTGCGGGGGGGATCTGCAGCTCGACGCGGAGTCCCCCGGGCGGCGGGCCCGGGCCTTCGTCGCGGCCGTCGCCGAGGCCTCGCTCGCCACGAGCGCCTGAGGGCCGTGGGCTGTGCGCTAGAGGAGCGGCAGCTGGCGGGGTTGCCCCAGGGCCTCGTCGAATTCGCGTCCCAGCGCATCCAGGATCGTCTCGGCGACGGGGCGCAGCACCTTCTCCACGTAGTGCTCGCGGTCGATGTCGTCGGGCAGGGGATCCCCGGGGCGAAGCGGCTCGGGTCCGCGCCGGGTGATCAGGTAGCGGACCACGCCGCCCCCGCGCATGCCCGCCTTGCGGGCGGCCTGTACGTGGGGAGGCGTGGTGGCCGTGTAGGATTCGAGGGAACTCTTGCGCAGGCGCTTGGCGTAGACGAGTTCGCCGTCGAGTTCGCCGCCGTGCAGCGAGGCCAGCACCTCGCGCAGGTAGGCGATGCTGTCCTCCTCGGCGAAGACCCGCGTCAGCATGCCGCGCTGCAGGCGTCCCGCGATGCCCGGCCAGTCCCGGCGCACCGCCTCGAGGCCCACCACTTCGAGTTCGTCTTCCACCAGGCCCGCGTAGCGCTTCTTGCTGCCGCTGCGGCCGCCCCGCACCCGCGGCATGAAGAAGCGGCTGAAGAGCTTTTCGAGTTCCAGCGTGAGGCGCGGCTCCACCGCGTAGCGCTCGCGGATGCGCGCAGCGACGCGCGCCTCCACCTCCTCGCGCAGCGAACGCGATTCACGTTCGGCTGCGTCGGCGTGCTGGGCCCGGAGCTGTACGAAGAGCGAATCCGTGTCGCCGTAGAGAACCTCCACGCCCGCCGCCTCGAAGGCTTCCTGCGTCCACGC
>JABSQX010000203.1 GCA_013215615.1 Myxococcales bacterium
GAGTCAAGTTCTTCCATATTTTCCAATATATTAGCTAAATCTCCCAAATTCTATCAAATCTGAGGGATATACGGGAAGTCTTTGAGGCAATTTTGCGTCAAAATATTCTTCAGGGTTCCGAAGAGGCTCTTGGCGGGCATGGCGTCGACGCGGCAGTGCGCCGCGGACCGAGAGGCTGCTGGCCCGCAGCAGGCAGGGGGAACCGTGAGCCAGGCCGCTCCGACGCTTCGAGGCGACCACAGTTGGGCCAAACACCTGATGTCCATGGAGGCCGGCGGGGAGATCGATCCCGCGGCCCCCACGACGCGGCAACCTTCTCTGCGCCTGGGGTTGCTGGTATGCGCACTGCTGGCCGGCGGCGCGGCGCTACTCCAGATCGGCGCTGCGCGCGTCTTCGCAGGCCACAGCCTCGACGCGACGATGTTCGCCATGCTGCTCGGGATCGTCGTCGGAAACCTCGGCATCGACCCCGCGCTGCTACGGCCCGGCGCTCGCTGGGTCGTCCGGGTCGTGCTCCCACTCGGGATCATGCTGCTCGGCGCCCGCCTGCACCTCGGAGACCTGCTCGGCCTCGGGCTCAAGGGGCTTGCGCTCTCGGCGGGCGTGATCGCCCTTTCCGGGGCCGTGATCTACGGCGTCGCGCGTTGGCAGCGCCTTCCTGGCCGCCTCGCGACGCTACTCGCGGCGGGCAACGGCATCTGCGGCGGCGCGGCGGTGGTGGCGCTTGCGCCGGCGATCGATGCGAGTGAAGACGAAGTCGCGGTCAGCGTATCGACACTGGCCCTGCTCGGACTCCTCGGGATGCTCCTGCTGCCGCCCCTCGGCGTGGCCTTCGGCATGGACCCCATCGCCTTCGGTACCTGGAGCGGCCTCGCGATCCAGCAGACCGCCCAGGTGATCGCAGCGGGATTCTCCCACGGCGCTGAAGCCGGTGAGGTGGCGACCATCGTCAAGCTCGTTCGGATCTCCCTGCTCGCGCCCGTCGTGCTGCTCGTCGGCCTCACCTACCGTCTGCGCTTCGAAGGAAAACGTAAACGGAGCGGCCTGGGCGTACGCGGACTGGTCCCGAGCTTCAGCGTCGGGCTTCTGCTGCTCGCTGCGATCGCATCGGTGGGCTTCTTTCCCGAGATCGCGATCTCCCTCGGTCAGGGGTCGGCGCTGGGTGCCGTGGGCACGACGCTCCACACCCAGTCCCTGGCGATCGGCGCCTCGAAGCTCTGCTTGGTCGTCGGCATGGCCGCCGTGGGCCTCGAAACCCGCTGGGAAACGCTGCGGAAGACCGGCCCGGCGGCATTCTGGGCCGCCGCATGCGGTTCCGCAGTCGTCATCGCCGCCACGGGCATCGCCGTCTCACTCCTCTAGCGAGAGCCGGGGGCGTCCATTCCGCTCGAGCGAGACCCGCGTCCCCAACCGGTGCTCAGACGTGGGAGAGCGCCTGGTCGATGTCGGCAATCAGGTCTTCCTGGGCCTCGACTCCGCACGCCAGGCGGACCAGCGAATCCGTGATCCCCCAGCTCTGTCGCTGTTCGGGCGTGTAATCCCAGAACGACATGGTGACGGGCAATTCGATCAGGCTCTCTACGCCCCCGAGGCTCGGGGCCTGGTAGGGGATCCGGGTCGCATCGATGAAGCGGATGGCTCCGGCCAGGTCGGTGTCGATCTCGAAGGTCACGACGCCGCCGAAGCCCAGCATGGCGCGCTTCGCGATTTCGTGGTCCGGGTGGCTCTCGAGGCCTGGATACCAGACGCGTCGCACCTTGGGATGGGATTCGAGAAAGCGGGCGAGCGCATCGCCGTTCCTGTTGTGGCGCTCCATGCGCAGGGAGAGGGTCTTGAGACCGCGCAGCAGCAGCCAGGCACAATGGCTGTCGATGATCCCACCCAACACACCGAGCGCCTTGCGGATGGGCTCGACGATCTCGCTCGACCCCGTGACCGTGCCCGCCAGCAGATCGTTGTGGCCGGCCAGGTATTTCGTGGCGCTGTGGATCACGAGATCCGCGCCCTCTTCGAGGGTGCGTTGGTTGACCGGCGTCGCGAACGTGGAATCCATTACGACCTTGACTCCACGCGCGTGGGCGACCTCGACGAAGGCAGGCACGTCCGTGACGCGCAGATAGGGATTGGTGGGTGACTCCGTGAAGAAGAGCACCGTGTCGTCGCGCAGCGCCGCCTCGAAGGCCGCGAGGTTGCTCGGCTCGATGATGCTCACCTCGACGCCCATGCGGCCCAGGAACTCGTCGATGAACTGACGCGTTCGCCGGTAGCAGTCATTGGTGACGATCAAGTGGCTGCCGGTCGGCAGTAGCGCGAGGAAGGTGGTAGTCGCTGCACACATCCCAGAGGCGAACAGCACACTCTCTTCGCCGGCCTCGAGCTCGGACAGCTTGCGCTCCACTGCGCGCCAGGTGGGATTCCCGTAGCGGCCGTACTCCTCGCGGTCGGTCTTGCCCTCCTGGTAGTCCATCACCTCCTGGGAGTTCTGGAACCAGAAGGTGGAGGTCTGGTAGATGGGCGTCGTGATGGCGTTGGCTTCCTGCTGGCGAAGTTCACCGCCGTGCACGGAACTCGTGGCGCGCCCCCGTTTCGAAGGATCGTATGCCATATCTTTCCTGGTCGGTCTTCCCGAATCGGTGCAGGGAGCGCGCACAGCGTTTCGCTGCCCGGCACCCGGCCCGGCTGTGGCACTTAGCGGATCGGGCGAACGAGTCCCCGGGTGGGGGTCCATGGGCCCGCAAGTGCCTGAAATCGTCCCTCTCTGATGAACCCGTGGGCGCACAGAATAGCCCCGATTCGGAGCCGCGTCGCGGCCCCGGGAAGGGCTCCGCGCCTGCCGGTACGAAGTCCCGGGGCCACCGGGCCAGGCGAGCGCCTTCGCGGTAGTCTGCACCCCCATCGATCCAGCGGGAGAAGGGGCGCCCATGCATGGCCAGGCTGTCGTCGTCGGAGTCGGAGAATCGGAGTACTACAAGCACGGCCAGTCTCCCGACACCGAGTTCCAACTCGCCTGCACCGCCATCCAGCACGCAGCACAGGACGCCGGCGTCGAGTTGAAGCAACTCGACGGACTGGTCTCCTACATGGACCAGCGAAACAGCCCCCTCCGGGTCGCGGCGGCACTGGGCTTCGAGGAGCTTCGCTGGTCGGCGACGCCGTGGGCCGGTGGAGGCAACAACTCCTCGGCATCGCTCCAGTTCGCGGATGCCGCCGTCTCTGGAGGCTACGCGAACTACGTGGTCGCCTTCCGGGCCCTCGCCCAGGGACAGTTCTACCGCCTGGGCTCAGGCGCGGGCATCGCGTCCGGAGCCGCGCCCGAGGGCCTCACGTGGGGCGCGCCCTACGGACTCATGACACCCGCGCAGGAATGCGCGCTGCANACCAAGCGCTGGATGCACGACCACGGTGTCTCCCAGGAAGCGCTCGCCAGCATCTCCCTCGCGTGTTACGCGAACGCCCAGCGCAACCCGCGCGCCGTGCGTTACGGGCGGCCACTCACCCGCGAGGACTACCACGCCTCCCGTTGGATCGTGGAGCCCTTCCACCTCTTCGACTGCTGCCAGGAGAACGACGGCGCTGCCGCGCTGATCGTCACGACACCCGAGCGCGCCAAGGACCTCCCCGGCAAGGCCGTTCCGATCCTCGCCACCGCCCAGGGCCTGGGCCCCGATATCGGCGCCTCTGCGTTCCAGCAGCGCTGGTTCCCGGGAATGTACTACGAGAACGTGGGCCGCATGATCTGGGAACGTGCCGGCGTGAAGCCCACGGACATCGATGTACTTCAGCTCTACGAGAACTTCACGGGGCCGGTCGTCATGATGCTCTGCGAGATGGGCTACTGCAAACCCGAGGAGGTCGACGCCTTCGTGGCCGACGGCGCCCTGGAAGGGCCGGACGCGCGGCTCCCCTTCAACACCAGCGGTGGCAACCTCGCCGAGGCCTACATCCACGGGCTCGAGATGGTGGTCGAGGCCGTGCGCCAGTCGCGCGGCGATTCGACCTGCCAGGCCAAGAACGTCGAACTCTCGCTGGCGGTCGGCGGTCCGGGTTACGCACCCGGCAGCGCCGTGCTCTTCGGCCCCGCCTCCTGACCCCCGCACGAAAGATCCACGGAGACGAACCATGACGCGCTATCTCGGTGACGATTTCCTGCTTCCGCCGCTTACCCCCAACAACACGCCCTTCTTCACCTCGGGGAGTATCCAGATCCAGTTCTGCGAGGACTGTGACCACGCCCAGCAGCCTCCCGACGACCTCTGTTACGCGTGCCAGGGCACCCGCCTCGCCTTCCGCGTGATGCCGGGTACGGGCCGGGTGGAGAGCGCCGTCCTCGTCCACCATCCCGTCCACCCCATGCTCGTCGAACGCGTGCCCTACCTGATCGCGATCGTCTCGATCGACGGCGCGCCGGGCTGCAGCGTGACGGGCAACGTGATGGGCTGCGCACCAGAAACGGTGGAGATCGGCGCGGCGGTACGCGCTGTCTTCGAAACCGCGGAGGACCCCAAGTCGGGCCAGAAGTACCTGATCCCCCAGTGGGAGCTGGCAGCCGACTGAGAGAGGCCCTTCGGCTAGCGGCGGATCAGGCGGCCGCGCCCGAGCAGCGCGTGGGCGTGAAGCGGACCGGCAGCGTCGCGAGACCCGCGACGTTCCCCGCATGCACGACGCTCACGCCGGCCTCGTCGACCTCGTAGTCGGGCATGCGCCGGTGAATCTCCTCGAGCGCCACGCGTGCCTCGAGACGGGCGAGGCGCGCCCCCAGGCAGAAATGAACCCCGAAGCCAAAAGCGAGGTGCCGCTCCATCGAGCGGCCGATGTCGAAGACTTCGGGCGAGTCGTAGCGGCGAGGATCGTGATTCGCCGCACCGATCAACAACACCATCTTCTCGCCGGCTGGAATCCGCTCGCCGTGGATCGCGACTTCGCGCGTGGTCGCACGCACCATGTACTGGGTGGGGCTCCGGAACCGCAGGGACTCCTCGATCGCAGCCGGGATGCGCTTGGGATCGGCGAGGATCATCGCGCGCTGCTCGGGATGCCGCGCGAGTTGGTGGACGCTGTTCGCGATCAGCTTCTCGGTCGTCTCGTTCCCCCCGGAGATCAGCAGGAAGCAGAAGCCCAGGATCTCCGTGTCATCGAGACGCCTGCCGTCGAGTTCGGTCTCGATGAGTGCCGAGATCAGGTCGTCGCCCGGACGTCTGCGCTTTTCCTGGATGAGTTCCGCGAAGCGGCCCTGCAGGCTCCTGGCGGCCTCGTCGGCGGCAGGAGGCGGCTTCGAGACGCCGTCCTCCCGATGCATCAGTGTCTCCGTCCAGATCCGCAGATCCTGGTGGTCTTCGGGGGGCGCACCGAGCAG
>JABSQX010000204.1 GCA_013215615.1 Myxococcales bacterium
GACCGCGAAACCGGACGCCCGCGCGGCTTCGCATTTGTGGAGATGTCGGAGAGCAGCGCCGCACAGGATGCGATTCGCGCCCTCGACGGCAATGACTTCGCCGGACGAAATATCAAGGTGAACGAGGCCCAGGACCGACGCGGTGGCGGCGGCGGCGGCGGTCGTCGCGACCGCTACTAAGAAGTAGGCAGCCGCTCGTACGGCCCGACGCCTGGCCAGATTCCCGTGGCGATTCATCTTCGCGCGGGGGTCTGGCCGGGCCCCCGTATTGGGGCCGTATCCCCTGCCCCGCCTCTATTTGACAGAATGTCTACTTATCGGACCCAGGGAAAACGCAGCTTGAACTTCCGATCTACCTTCAGGGGCTGGGAGATCATGATGGAAGGCGTTTCCGCTCCGCGCGACCGAGGTGCGTTGCACCGAGGAATCCGAGCAGGCCACCGCCTACGGGCCCCAATCCGACTCCCCTCTCGCCTCTACTTGACATCATGTCTCTTACCGGACGCAAAAAGGGGCTTTGAATTTTCTATCCGCCTGTCCGCTTCAGACCTAGCGGAACCTCAGCTTGGACTTCCGATCATGGAGGAGTTCAGGATTCCGCCTACGGGCGCCCCTTGCCCCGATCGCGCGAAGGCCTGCGGTAGCCGCCTCCGCGGGCCCCGCCGCGACCGGCCTTCTGCGTCTGTCCGCGGGGCGGGCGAGCGGAAATCAGGCATTCCGGTCCGTCCCCGATCAGGTCCTCTCGCCCGGCACGCAGCAGGGCCTCGCGGACAATCTTCCAATTTTCGGGTGCGAAGAACTGCAGCAGCGCGCGCTGCACGTTGCGGTCCTGGAGCCGCCTCGCGGTCTCGACCGGTTTCATCGTCATCGGGTCGATGCCCGTCCAGTACATGCATGTCGCGATATCCATCGGCGCCGGAATGAAATCCTGGACTTGCCGCGGGCGGTAGCCCCGCTCCTTCAGGAAGATCGCAAGTTCGATCATATCTTCCGCGCTCGAACCCGGGTGGCTCGCTATGAAGTAGGGGACGAGATATTGCTCCTTGCCCGCTCGACGAGAGGCTGCCTCGAAGCGCTCGGCGAAGGTCTCGAAACTCCCGCGGCCGGGCTTCTTCATGAGGTCGAGGACGCGGTCGCTCACGTGCTCCGGCGCGACCTTGAGATGTCCGCCCACGTGGTGGGCCGCCAGTTCGTCGAGGTATTCGGGTTCGTCTGCGGCGAGATCCATCCGAATCCCGGAAGCGATGTGGACCCGCTTGACGCCCTCCACGGCCCTCGCCCGCCGCATCAGGTCGAGGGTCGGCGCGTGGTCGGTATCGAGCAGCTTGCAGATCTTGGGATGGATACACGAGAGCCGCCGGCACACAGCCTCGACTTCAGGCCGGGTGCAGCGCATTCGGTACATGTTGGCCGTCGGCCCCCCAAGGTCGCTGATCTGGCCCTTGAAGCCGGGCGCCTTGGCGAGCCCCTCCACCTCGCGCAGGATCGAGTCGGGGCTGCGGCTCTGGATCTCGCGTCCCTGGTGCATGGTGATCGAACAGAAGGTGCAGCCGCCAAAGCAGCCCCGCATGATCTGGACGGAGTCACGGATCGTCTCCCACGCGGGCGGGGGCTCGTCGGCATCGGGGTGTGGCCGGCGCGTGTAGGGTAGCTCGTGCAGACGATCCATTGTCTGCTCGTCGAGCGACAGGCACGGTGGGTTGATCACGACGAGACGGTCGCCGTGGGGCTGCACGAGGCGACGTGCGTTGCGCGGGTTGGTCTCGTGATGGAGTCGCCGGGTCATCTCGGCGAACGCCCGATGGTCCTCGCGTACGACCTCGTAGGAGGGGAGGTCGATGGTCTCTCCCGTCGAGTCTTCGGGCAGCTCTTCGTTTCGTCCCAGGAGATAGGCGACCCCCGGGAGCGTCCGCAGGGACGCGACCCCCTCTCCGCGCTCGAGCCGCCTTGCAATCTCGAGGATCGTCGATTCTCCCATCCCGTAACCGAGCAGATCGGCCTTCGAGGTCACCAAGCTCGAGGGTTGTACCCGATCGCTCCAATAATCGTAGTGGGCAATGCGTCGGAGCGACGCCTCTACCCCGCCGCTGACAACGGGGACGCCCTTGAAGGCCTCCCGGCAGCGCTGCGCGTAGACAGGGGTCGGTCGGTCGGGCCGCAGGCCGATCCGTCCGCCGGGCGAATAGGCGTCCGCGTTCCGGCGCTTCTTGTTCGCCGTGTAGTGGTTGATCATCGAGTCCATGTTGCCGGCGCTGACCGCGCAGAACAGGCGAGGCGGAGCGAAGGCGCGCCAGGCGTCCGCGGATCGCCAATCCGGTTGCGAGAGGATCGCGACTCGAAAACCGTGCTCCTCGAGCCAACGTCCGAGGATCGCCATCGCGAAGGAAGGGTGGTCGACGTACGCGTCACCGGTCACGAAGAGCACGTCGACGCGGTCCCAGCCGCGCGCCGCGACGTCCTCGGGCGTCGTCGCCAGGAACGCGGCGCGCGATCCGCTCGGCTGACGAGGGTCGGATTGCGCTCTAATCATTCAGGCAAGGTAGCAGGGCGCGCGTGGTTCCAGCTTCGATTGCACGACGCGGTAGAGTGGGTCCGTGACCGCGCGAGACGATTGTCCCCACCGGCCGCCCTGTCCTGGCTGCCCCCGCTTTGGAGTCCCCTCTCTACCGGCGAGGGCATGGGAGTCCCTGGCGCAGCTGGCATCCGACGCCGGCCTGGCGCCTCCGCGCGTCCATACCGCGCCAGGACGGGGTCATCGGCACCGCGCCAGGCTGGCTGTCCGTGGGCGCGCTCGGAGCCCCAAGATCGGCCTCTTCCAGGCCGGCTCCCACCGCGTCGTCGACACGCCAAACTGCGCTGTCCATCACCCCCTCATCAACGATGCCGCCGCGGCGCTTCGGCGCGCGATCCAGGAGACAGGAGTGGCCCCCTACGCCGACGAGCGCCATCGCGGCGCGCTCCGATACGTCCAACTGGTGGTCGAGCGCGCGACGGAGACGGTGCAGGTGGTGCTGGTTGGGAACGGCTCCTCCCCGGACGTGCTCGAAGCGCTCCCCGCCGCCCTGGAGGCGCTGCTGGGCGAGCGGCTCCAGGGCCTCTTCTTCAACGCCCAGCCCGAGCGGAGCAACGCGATACTCGGCCCCGAGACCGTGCACCTTTCAGGGCACGCGCACGTCCGAGAACGTCTCGGCGGCGTTGAAGTCCTGTTTCCGCCGAGTGCCTTCGGCCAGAACCACCTCCCCCTCTTCGAACGTGCGGTCGAACGCGTTCACTCGCTGGTCCCTGGTTCGCTTCAGGTGGCTGAGGCCTACTGCGGGGTCGGAGCGATAGGCCTCGGGCTGCTCGAGCGTGCGCAGTCCGTTCGCTTCAACGAGCGGAGTTCCGCTGGGCTCGCGGGGTTGCAGGCCGGAATAGCTGCCCTCCCCGCGGCTATTCGAGCGCGGGGGTCCGTCCATCCGGGCGCGGCGGGGGATCGTCTCGATGTGCTCGAAGGCGCGGACGTGGTAATCGTCGACCCCCCGCGCAAGGGTCTCGATGCGCCGTTCCTCGATGCGCTCCTGAGCCAACCGCCCCGACGACTCGTCTATCTGGCCTGCGGGCTCCCGAGCCTGCTGCGGGAGATTCCGGCGCTGACTGGCGAAGGGCGCCTCCGCCTCCGAGGTGTCGAGGCCTTCGACTTCTTTCCCTTTACGGAGCATGTCGAGACCCTTGTCTGGCTGGACCGAGATGACGAACCATTTTCCCGTTAGCGGATAGAAAATTCAAAGGTCCGTTTTGCGTCCGAGAGGGTTCACTATGTCACCTGGTGGCGGTATTGGAGCGGATTTAGCGCCCGTAGGCTGCTCGCCACGTTCATTCGAAGCGCGAACAGGAGCCGTGACTCCGAGGGCCTACAGGATCGTCTTCGACGCGGCGCACGCCGGCGAGATCCGAGGTGCGCGTCGCTCGTGATCGACCTTGCCTAGAGGCGACCCCGGTGCACCACGGGAGAATGAGTCGGCAGCGGCCCAATCGAAGCGGTGGTGCTCACGACGCTTCGGCGTCCTCCGCGCGGTGCGCTTTCTCGAACACGAACCCGTCGTAGTCCTTGGCCGCTACGTCGGCGATGCGCTGGTAGTAGATCGAGCCACCCAGGTACGCGGAGAAGTAGCGGGGCTTGCCCGGGATGTTCGCGCCGGTCCACCAGGAGTCGGTGCGGGGGAAGAGCGTGGCGTTGGCGATCCCTGTGACTTCGTTGCCCCAGGCCTCCTCACTGTCCGAGGAGGGTTCAATGGCGCCCAGCCCTTGCCCGTTCAGATGGCGGATCAAGTCGCCAATCCAGCCCATCTGCCGCTCCGCGCCGAGCGGCATGTTGTAGAACACGCCGGGCGACCCGGGGCCGTGGATCATGAACAGGTTGGGGAAGCCGCCGATCGTGAGACCGAGATAGTTGTGGAATCGCTCACCCCATCGCTCGTTCAGATTCACGCCCCCGCGTCCCTTCGGGTTGAGACGCAGCATCGAACCACTGATGGCATCGTAGCCGGTCGCCAGCACGAGCATGTCGATGGGATGCTCTCCGGACCGGGTGATCACGCTCGTCGCGGTGAACCGCTCGATGGGGTCCTCGCGGAGATCGACCAGCGTGACGTTGTCGCGGTTGTAGGTCTCGAAGTAACCGTTCTCGAGGGCAGGACGCTTCGTCATCACGAAGTGGTCCGGCATCAACTTCTCAGCGGTTTCGGTGTCCTTCACGATCTTGCGGATCTTGCCGCGCACGAAGTCGGCCATTGTCTTGTTGGCTTCTTCGCTGATCGCGATGTCGTTGTAGCTCTCGAGGAAGAACTTGAAGCCGCCTTGCTGCCATAGGCTTTCATACAGTGCTTCGCGCTCCGCAGGCGTCGCATCGAGGGCCGAACGCGAGTGGGAGTCGAAGGGGAAGCCTCCGGGATGCGCGATCATCTTCCCGCGGATGGTCTCCCAGTTCTCTCTCGCCTCCGCCGTCTCGTCGGGGGTGAGGGGGCGGTTCCCGGCGGGAAAGGCGAATTGCGCCGTGCGCTGGAGCACCGTCACATGGGCCGCTCCCTTGGCGATCTCGGGAATCGCCTGGATCCCCGAGGAGCCCGTCCCGATCACCGCGACACGCTTGCCCTCGAAGGAAAGGGGCTCGTGGGGCCATCGGCCGGTGTGGTAGGTCTCGCCCGAAAAATCGTTGATCCCCGGGATATCGGGCATGTTCGCCGTGGAGAGGGCGCCTACGGCACAGATGAGGAACTGGGCGGAAGCGCGCACACCGGTGCTGGTTTCCACCATCCAGCGCTGCGCCGCTTCGTCGTAGCGGGCGTCTTGCACCCAGGTCTCGAACTGGATGTCGCGGCGAAGATCGAAGCGATCCGCGACGTGGTTCAGGTAGCGGAGAATCTCGGGCTGCTCGGGATAGCGACTCGACCAGACC
>JABSQX010000205.1 GCA_013215615.1 Myxococcales bacterium
GGTGTAGATCTCGGGCAGCCCGCCGGGCGGGAACTCGACGTCCACCACCGGTCCCATCACCTGCACGATCCTGCCGTCCTGCTTCGCCACGTTGGCTTCTCCTGAGTCGAATTGGAAGTTTGAAGAGCTGCCCTACAGGGCTTCGGCGCCGCTCACGATCTCGACCAGCTCCTTGGTGATGCTGGCCTGGCGCGCCCGGTTGAACTGAAGGGTGAGAGCGTCGATCAGCTCCTCGGTATTGCGCGTGGCGGACTCCATGGCCGCCATGCGCGCTGCGTGTTCCCCTGCCTGGTTCTCGAGCAGCGCGCGGTAGACCTCGGTCTCCACGGCCTTAGGGACCAACACCGAGAGCAGCTTCTCTGCGTCCGGCTCGATCTCGTAGGCCGCGCCCGCGGCTGCATCGCCGTCCCCCGCTCGCGCGGAAAAGGGCAGCAGCCGCACATCACGAGGGATCTGGGTCATGACCGAAACAAACTCGCCGTAGACCAGCACCACCTCGTCGACCTCTCCCGCCTGGAAGCGCGAAGCCACCCGGCCCGCGATCTCCGCCGCCATCCCATAGGTCACCCAACCTTCCTGGGGGTAATTACCGCCCATACCGTCGGGAAAGCGCTTGCGGAAGAACTCGTTGGCCTTGCGCCCCGCCGTGGTGAGGGTGACCGCGCAGCCCTCCCGGGCTGCGATCACGCTCTGAGCGTGCTTGATGACGTTGGCATTGAAACCGCCGCAGAGGCCTCGGTCGGAGGTGACCACCACAAGCTCCACCGATTCCACCGGCTCGCGCGCCTCGAGGAGCGGGTGCTCTGCGTCGCCCTGCGCGCTCGCGACCTCCTCGAGAATTCCGCGCATGCGCTCCGCGTAGGGGCGGGCAGACTCGATGGCCTCCTGGGCGCGGCGCAGTTTGGCGCCCGCCACCATGCGCATAGCGCGGGTGATCTGCCGGGTCTTCTGGACGCTGGTAATGCGCCGCTTGATGTCCTGGAGACTCGGCATCAGGTCGCCCGGCCGCTGTCCCGGCTGGGGGTGAAGACTTCCGCGAAGGCATCCAGCGCCGACATCAGCTGCTGCTCGACGGACTCCTCGAGCTTGCCGCTGTCGCGGATCGCCGCCAGCACCTCGCCGTGCTGGCCCCGCATGTACTCGAGGAGTTCCGCCTCGTAGCGACCGATGTCCTCGAGGGCGAGCTTGCGGAGCCACGAGTCGCGGCCCTCCTGGGGAGTGCCCGCGAAGATGGCCACCACCTGCTCTTCCATGGGCAGCGGCGCGTATTGGGGTTGCTTGAGGATCTCGGTCTGGCGCTCGCCGTTGGCCAGCTGCTCCTGGGTGGCCTTGTCGAGGTCACTGCCGAACTGCGAGAAGGCCGCCATCTCCCGGTACTGGGCGAGGCTGAGCTTCAGCGTACCCGCCACCTGCTTGGTGGCCTTGGTTTGCGCCGCGCCCCCCACGCGGGACACCGACATACCCACGTTGACCGCTGGACGAATCCCGGAGTTGAAGAGATCCGTCTCCAGGAAGATCTGGCCGTCAGTGATCGAAATGACGTTGGTGGGGATGTAGGCAGAGATGTCGCCGGCCTGGGTCTCGATGATGGGGAGCGCGGTCAGGCTGCCGCCGCCCATCTCGTCGCTCATCTTGGCCGCGCGCTCGAGCAGCCGCGAGTGCACGTAGAAGACGTCGCCCGGATAGGCCTCCCGTCCCGGCGGGCGCCGCAGCAGCAGGGAGAGCTGCCGGTAGGCGACGGCCTGCTTGGAGAGATCGTCATAGACGATGAGCGCGTGCTTGCCGTTGTCGCGGAACCACTCGCCGATGCTCACCCCCGTGTAGGGGGAGATGAACTGCAGGGGCGCCGGCTCGCTGGCCGTGGCGGCCACCACCACCGTGTACTCCATGGCCCCGTGCTGGGTGAGCTTGTCGACCACCTGGGCCACGGTCGATTGCTTCTGGCCGATGGCCACGTAGATGCAATAGACGTCCGTGTCCTTTTGGTTGATGATGGTGTCCACCGCGATGGCGGTCTTGCCGGTCTGCCGGTCGCCGATGATGAGCTCCCGCTGACCGCGCCCGATGGGCGTCATGGCATCGATGGCCTTGATGCCGGTGTGCAGCGGTTCGTGGACGGACGTGCGGGCCACGATGCCGGGGGCCTTCACCTCCACGCGCCTTCGCTCGCCGGCGTCGATGTCGCCCTTGCCGTCGATCGGGTTGCCGAGGGCGTCCACCACCCGGCCCACCAGGGCTTCGCCCACCGGCACCTCGATGATGCGCCCGGTGCGACGGACCAGGTCGCCCTCGCGCACGTGGGTGGCCTCGCCCATCATCGCGATGCCCACGTTGTCCTCCTCGAGGTTCAGCACCATGCCGCTGACACCACCCGGGAAGTCGACCAACTCGCCGGCCAGGGCGTTGTCGAGGCCGTAGACCCTCGCGATGCCATCACCGATGGAGAGCACCGAACCCGTCTCCGCGATGTCGATCTCGCGATCGTAGTCCTTGATTTCCCGCTTCAGGATGTCCGTGATTTCGCCAGGCTTGATGTCCATCAGTGTCCTCTCGTGAGCGTTTCTCGCAGCTGCGAGAGCTGCGTGCGAAGGCTGCCGTCGAAAACGAGGCCACCCACCACCGCGATGGCGCCGCCAATGAGGTCGGCGTCGACGCGAACGTCCAGTTCGACTTCGCAGCCGGTGCGCGCCGCCAGCGCCTCGGCGAGGCGCCGCTGCTGTTCGTTCGAGAGCGGGCTGGCGCTCACCACCTCGGCGCGGGTGCGACCCGCGGCCTCGTCGGCCAGCCGGCGATACTCGCTACAGATCGCATCGAAGTCGACCAGGCGCCGCTGGTCGACCAGAAAGGCGAAGAAGTTGCGCACGCTCTCGCCGCTGCCCGCGCGCTCGCAGATGCCCCGGAGCACCCCGCGACGCTCGGCGACCGGGTGCAGGGGCCGGAAGAGCGCCGCGGCCAACTCGGGATGCTCGGCGAAGAGGGCCTCCACGCCCTCGAGTTGCGCCCTCACCTCGGCCACGGCCTGCTGCTCTTGGGCGATGGCGAAGAGGGCGCGTGCGTAACGCCGGGCAGCCGCGCTGATCCGCATCGATTAGCTCCCGCTTCCCGGCAGGCCCGAGCCGGGACTTGCCTCGACGCTCTGAATGAACTCGTCGAGGAGCCGCTGCCGGTCCTCGGGACCGACCTGCTCGCGGAGCAATTCCGCGGCCAGCCCGACGGCCAGCTCCGAGGCCTCCTCACGCAGGCTTTCCTGTCCCCGGCGCAACTCCCGCTCGATGGCCGCGGCCGCGTCGCGCTGGATGCGTTCGGCGGCGGCCCGCGCGTCGGCGAGAATCTGCTCGGCCTCGCGCTCGGCGCGCTCGCGCGCGCCTTCCCGGATGCCTTCCAATTCGCGGTCGAGTTCGGCGAGTTGGCCCTCGAGATTCGCGTGTTGCTGCTCGGCACGCTGCTGCAACTCCGCGGCCTCCGAGAGCTGCGCCTCAATGCTCGCCCGCCGAGCTACGAAGAAGTCGCGCACCGGTGTGCGCGCGAAATAGATCAGAACACCCCCCAGCAACGCGAAGTTGAAGAGTCGATACAGCAAATCCGTCACGCCGGCGTCGGCGTCACCCGCCGCTCGCGCCGCCCCGGGGACCAGGAGCGACAAAATGCCCGCGCTCGCGCACCACGTCCAGCGCGCGCCCACCCTCACAGGGGTCTCCCCAACACGCGGCCCGCGGCCTCTCGAGCCAACTCCCTGGCCTGCTCGGCGAGTTGGCCGCGCGCGTCCTCGAGATTCGTCGCCAGCTCGGCGCGCGCGCCATCGATCAGTTGCTCAGCGGCGGCGCGCGCCTCGCCGGTGCGCGCCTGCAGCTGGCTGCGCGCGGCTTCGACGCGCTCCTGGCGCGCTCGCTCCGCTCCATCCCGAGCCTCCCGGAGCGCGCGCTCGTAGCGCGTTCGAAGCACGACGGATTGTTCATCGAGGCGCTCGGCTCGGTTGCGCGTGCCGGCGATGCGATCCGCGCGCTCATCCAGCATTCGCAGCAGCGGGCGGAACAGCAACGCGTTCACCGGTGCCACCATCAGCAAGAAGAGCAACAGCAGAGCCATCAGCAGCGGTAGCTGTGGGACGAGTTCCAGGGCGCCTTCCGACGCGCGCGCAGGCCCCGCATAGAGCCACGTCACGGCTGCCGGCAGCAGGCTGCGTGAGAGGCGTCGCGTGCTTCGCGGGATCTTCATTCTCTGCTTCTCTTGTCTTCCTGCGCGTGACCCGCGGCGCTCGTCGGTGTCGTGAGTCGGGCTTCCCCGGGCCCGGCTCGTGGCGTGCAACTCCCCGGGCTCGACCGTCCGCTGCACGGCTCCGGGGGGAGCCCACACGCCAGGGGTGCGAGTTGCGACGAGTGCCCGGCAGCCCCCCAGGTTCCGGGGCACGAGATTGGGCGGAAATAGGCTCCCGGGCAAGCGCTCCGGGCGGCGGAATTCTTACATAGCCGCGGGGAAGTTCAAGGCGCGCGGCTCAACGCCGGGGAGCCCCCGCGGCGGCGGGCTGGGGGGAGCGAGCCGCCGCATCGACGCAACAGCGGGCGTCGACCCGGCAACCCTCCGCGATCGCCACCCCCGGCGCGTGAATCTCACCCTCCACCACCGCGCTGGCGCAGAGTTCAACCCGGTCGTGGGCGCGGATCACGCCGCGGACCCGCCCGGCAACCACCAGGCTCTCGACCTCGAGATCACCCTCCACCACGGCGTCCGCGCCGATCTCCAGCGGACCCATCGCCCGCACCTGTCCACGCGCGCAACCCTCGATGCGGGCCGCGCGCAACGCCACCAACAGGCCCTCGAAGCGGCTCCCGGGCGCCAGCAGGAGGCTCGCCGGCATCTCCTCGGACAAACCTTGGCTCCCGATGGGGACGCCCTCAGCCATCGCCCAGCAGCATGGCGCAGAGCCGTTCGAGATCGTCGGCCCCGAAGTACTGGAGTTCGATGCGGCCGCGCTCGCCATCACCGCTGATGTGCACGCGGGTCTGCAGACGTTCCCGCAAGCGGTCGGCGACGCGCTCGAGATTGGGATCTCGCCGCGCCTGGACGCGTCGACGGCGTGCTTGCGCGGGTCGGCCCCGGGCCAGCTCCTCGGCGGCGCGCACGCTGAGCGCCTGCTCGACGATGCGGTCGCGAAGTGCGCTGCGACGTTCCGCGCTCGAAACCTGCAAGAGCGCCTTGGCGTGCCCCATGCTGAGGGTCCCGGCCTCTACGTCCGCCTGGTATTTGGGCGCCAGCTCCAGCAAGCGCAGATGGTTGGCGACCGTGGAGCGCTCGAGCCCCACCCGGCGCCCGATCTCCTCCTGGCTGGCACCGGTCTCGGACAGCGTCTGCAGTGCGTGGGCGAGTTCCACGGGGTTCAGATCGTG
>JABSQX010000206.1 GCA_013215615.1 Myxococcales bacterium
TGCACCAGGTCCACCAGCAGCTCGGCATCCTCTTCGGGAAAGCCCACCGCGATGCAGGCCACCCGCGCGGAGACCGGGAAGGCGAGATCACCCAGCACGTCGCAGCGGCCCCCGGGCAGCAGTGCTTCGAGTCGCTCCACCAGGAAGTCGCGCAGCTGTCGCTCGTAGGCGAGCACCGCCCGCGGAGTGAAGAAGCGCCAGAGCTGCTTGCGGAGTTCGGTGTGGCCCGGCGGGTCGAGGTGGTTGAGGTTCGGGAAGACCGGCATCACCTTGGAGAGCAGCTGGGGGGCCGAGGTGCCGCGAGTCACCGTGTAGTGCTCGGCGTCGCTCGAGACCTGCCAGATGTCCTCGAAGCGGGAGAGCGCGTAGGCGTCGTACTTCTCGAGGTGATGGACGGGGGATTCTTCGCGCAGGCGCTGGTAGATGGGGTAGGGATCGTCGAGGGCCTCGGCGGAAAAGGGGTCGTAGTCGATCACGACTGCGGTCCGGGCCCGGCTCCCCCGCGCGGCATGCTCGGACTCTCGCATGCCTGTACTGTTGTCGCCATCGCATCGAGAGGTTCTCGAGCATGCAGCAGTGCGCGGCGGGGATGGCGGATCGCGCGGAGCCGCGCAGCGCGTCGGTCGCTGCGTCGCGCTCCTGACAGGGGGAGCGGCGGATGGCGGGTATCGTCGGGGCGGGAGAACACATCTACGGCATCCAGCTGCCGATCCAGACCCTCACCCGGCGCTTGCGGGATCCCTGGGAGGATCGGGCTTCCGTCTCGGACCTGGTGGAGATCGCGCGCCACGCCGAGGCCACGGGACACGGCTTCATCGGTGTTTGCGATCACGTCGCCATCCCCGACGATGATTACGCGCGCCACATGTCCACCACCTGGTACGACACCGTGGCCACCCTGGGCTTCCTGGCCGCCCACACCGAGCGCGTGCGCCTGCTCTCGGTGATCTACGTCGCTGGCTATCGCCACCCCCTGCAGACCGCCAGCGCCTTCGGGACGCTCGGCCATCTCTCCGGGGGCCGCGCCATCCTGGGCGTGGGGGCGGGCCACGTGAAAGGCGAGTTCGAGGCGCTGGGCATCCCCTTCGCCGAGCGCGGGGCGATTCTCGACGAGAGCCTCGACGCGCTGCGCGGCGCCTTTGCTGCGGACTACGTGAGCTTCGAAGGGCGTCGCTTCTCGTACCGCGACATGGGTGTCGGGCCGAGACCGCCCTCTGGTGAGCTTCCGATCTGGATCGGCGGGAGCGGGCCCGCCGCGTGGAAGCGCTGCGGACGCGTGGGCGATGGCTATATCCCCATGGCCAACCCCTTGGAACAGTTCGGGGAGATCCGCACGACCATCCAGGCCTCCGCGGAAGCCCACGGCCGGGGGGATACGCGTTTCGACATCGGTTGGATGCCGCCTTGGATGCACGTTGGAACGGTCCCGGAGGATCTCCCCGAAGTCCCGCTCCACGGGGAGCCCGAAGGCATTGCCGAGGTCTTGCGCGCAGGCCTGGCGGCGGGCGCCAACGTGCTGCACTTGAAGTTCCGAAGCCGCTCGAAGACCGAGTACCTCGATCAACTCTCCGCCTTCCACGAAGAGGTCGCGCCGCTGCTGCGTTGACGCTTTGGCCCGTGGGGCGCTCTGCGCGAGGGAGCGACGCTACTCGGGGAGCCAGCGGAAGCGAAGACCCACCAGGCCGCGGTAGTTCCAGGGCTCGTGTTCGATGGTGGCCGTGGCGTTGATGGTTCCGTTTGCCGGGCTGCCCTCCGGCGGCGGCGGGTCGTAGGCGCCGCTCATCTCGATCGTGGCGTTGCGGCTTCCCAGGACCCGGTAGGCCTGGGCGGAGACGTAGAGGCTGAGCATCAGCGGCCCGGTGCGGGCGGTGTCCATCTCGACTTCGAAGCCCGGGCCGATGCTGTGGAAGGTCTTCTTCGCGCCCGCGCTCAGGGAAGCCAGACCACAACCGTTCAAGAAAAGACTTTCGTCGGGAGTGGCCCCGCATATCGGGGGGTTGTAAGTCACCCCATTGCTCAGCACGAATTCGTAGGAGATCTGCTCGCGCCGGTACTCGAAGGAAGGGCGCAGCCGCAAGGTTCGATCCCAGAGCTTCATTTCGAAGGCAATGCCCACGCCTGCCGAGATCTCCAGCGATTCCGGCTCCGCGCCCACCTGGGTGCCGGTGCCGTTGAGATCTTGGGGCTTGAATTGTTCGGGTGGGTATCCGACGTCCACGGCAACTTCGTAGAACCCGGGATTGCCTGGGGATCCCTCCGTCGCGGGATAGTACGCGGAGGAGAAGGACAGAGCCACGTCGCCGTGGAGGAAGAGGGCGGGCAGTCCCGGGACGGGAAGATGAGGGGTCATCAACTCGGCGCTGAAGCCCACCAGGGGGTAGGTCATCTCCACATCGCCCTGGGCTTGGCGCCCGGTTGCGTTGCTGGTCGCGGTGGCATCGACCTTTTGGGTCAGGACGCCGCCGAAGGCTGAGAATGCGGGGACCCAGGGGTTGTCCTCCGCGAGCGCCGCCAAGGGAATGAGGAAGGCGATCATCAACGATGTCTTACGGATGGCTCTCGGGGGCACCGGCGCACCATAGTGCCCTCTCCGAGCCGCCACAAGCTGTTTCCAGCGCGTACCCCTCGAGGCGAGAGGTTGCACTTGGAGTCCCTTTCGCGAAACATTGGCCGACCCGGCGGTGCGGCGTTCACGGGGATGGAGGATCCCTTCCATCCTGCGGGTCGAGGAAGCGAGGACGCGTGGTCGAGTCGAGGAGGGAGCGAGAAACAGTGCTCGCGGCTATGCGAGTGCGACGGTGCTTCGAGTACTTGTTGTCGCGTTCCTCGCCATGGCTGGCGTTGCCCACACTCCTCGTGGGCCTTGTTTCCCTTCCTCTGGTCGCGCAGTCCCAGCAGCAGGAGCCGGTTCCGGGGAAAGCGAGCGACGAGATCGAAGAGATCGTCGTGCAGGGCCAGGCGGTTTCCGGAATCGCGGCCGATGCGCCGGTTTCCGTCACGCAGTTTGGCGCCCAGGAGCTCGAAGCCCTGGGTATCGAGAGCGTGGAGGACGTCGCCAAGTTCACGCCGAACCTGGAGATTCGCAGTGCCTCGGCGACCACGCCCACCTTCTTCATTCGCGGGGTGGGTCTCAACGATTTCACCGCCAATGCGGAGGGAGCGGTGGCCATCTTCCAGGATGGCGTGCCCTTCAGCCTTCCCGCCATCCAGGCCCTGCAGATCTACGACGTGGAAACCCTCGAGGTGCTGCGCGGGCCCCAGGGCACCGGTCCCTATCGAAACGCCTCGGCGGGGGCCATCAATGTGATCACCAACAAGCCCTCTGGCGATTTTGCGGCGGAGATCAGGGCCTCCTACGGGCGTTTCAACTACAAGAGCGTCGAGGGTGCGTTGGAACTCCCAGTATTGGGCGACATCTTTTCCACGCGTCTCGCCTTTACGCTGCGGCAGCGCGATCCCTTCGTGGAGAACCGTTGTGCCGGCGCGCCTCCCAAGGGAATCGACAGGGTGACGAACTTCGGCGGGCCTGGTGGCCGGCCGGTGCGCATCCAGCCCTCCTACTGCGGGGAGTCCAAAGACAGCAATTACACGTCCTTCCCCAACCCCTTTGACCCCCCGCTCGACAGGCCGCGCGTTATTCTCATCAGCGATATCGACGAGGGCCTTCCCGAAAAGTTGAACGACGTCGACCAGTGGGCCGCGCGGGGGCAGTTTCGCTTCGTTCCCGAGGATTTCGACATGGACTGGCTGCTGGACGTGCACGGCGCCAAGGTCGATCAGGATTTCCCGGTCGGGCAGGTGCTCGGGACCCGGGGGATCGCGGTCCCAACCCAGGCGGACTACGTGTTGGGGGGCACGCTCCCGACGGGTTACCGCCAGCCGGAAATTGCGACGTTTCCCTTCGGGGAGCCGCCAGGCGGAGAATATGGTGCGATCTACAGCGCCCTCAATGGCCCGTATCCCATTCCTTGCGACCCCAGTAGCCCCTTCTGTAGTGGTAGTACCCCCGAGGAGTTTTCCAACTACACAGCGGTTCGCCGAGAGACCATCGGGACCCTGGCCGAGAATCTCGCCCGGCGTCTGGACACCGAGCCCTACGCGGGCGACTACAACCGCGATCCCCTGGAGAAGTTGGAAACGGTGGGAGCGTCGCTGCACGGCGAGGTCGAGTTCGACCGCGCTTCCTTGACTTCGATCTCGGCCTTCAATCACTACGAGCGTTCCCAGGAAATCGACGCCGATTACAGCCCGGACGTGCTGTTCGAGTTCGTCACGGAGGAGAAGGCCTGGCAATTCAGCCAGCAGTTCGAAGCCCAAGGTGAACTCGACACACTGCCTCTTCGATGGGATGCCGGGGTCCTGTACGTGATGAATGAACTCGATTGGGATGGGTACACGGACACGAGATCTCCCTATTTCAAGAGATATCAGTCTTACATCCAGAAGATGTGGAGCGTCGGCGTCTTTGCGGGCTTCGAGTGGGAGTTTCTGGACGATTTCAGCCTGGAGGGAGGTGTCCGCTACAACTGGGAGCGCAAGGATTTCGACGTCTCAGAGAAACTGGACTCGCTCGAGGCGCCGGACCGTTGCGACAGCACGACTCCGCCTGTCATCTGTTCAGTTTCTACGATCTCGCGGGCTCCGACGGGTTCCTTGAGCCTTCGTTACCACTTCAGGGACGACATCTCCGCCTACGCGAAGTACAGCCGTGGATTCAAGAGCGCGCAGTTGAGTGTCGGCGGAGAAGCGTACGAAGTCTTCACGCTGGCGACACCGGAGACCCTGGACTCATTCGAGGTGGGTCTCAACGGGGCGTGGTTCGACGGGCGGCTAGAAATACAGGCCGCCCTCTTCCACTACACGTACGACAACTACCAGTTCTTTACCACCTCGAAGCATGCCGGAGTCCCGCCGACACGAATCGTGGTGAACGCCAACGATGCGGTGCTCTACGGCGCCGAACTCGAGATCGAGGCAGAGCCTCTGGACGGCTTGCGGCTTACCTCTCGCTTTGGCTGGTTGGAAGGCGAGTTCGTCGATTACACCGAACGGATCTTCTATGACCCAGGAATGGGTAGCTCCGTCCCCATTCCGATTCCCAGGGATGTCGTCTATACGGGCAATCGACTCCCCAACACGCCCCAGTTCACCTGGAGCGGGTCCGTCGCATACGCGTTCGAGTTCGGTCGTTATGGTTCGCTGACCCCGCGCTGGGACGGCATCTGGACGGACGATGTCTATTTCGACGCGACGGACAGTCGGGGGATCCCCAACATCAACGGGATCAACGACTTGCCCAAGAACTCGATCGGGCAGCCCGCCTACTGGCTCCACAATCTCCGACTCAGCTGGCGCAGTGCCGACGAAAAG
>JABSQX010000207.1 GCA_013215615.1 Myxococcales bacterium
GCCCGCATCCAGGCACGGCGGCGGCCGCCCCGGGCGTTGCTTCGGTCCGAGAGGTAACCGACGAGGGGATCCGAGACCGCATCCCAGATTCGCGCCATGAAGAACAGCGCGCCGATGGCGGCGGGCGCAATCAGCAGCACATCCGTGCTGAACTTCATCAGCCAGATGTAGAAGGGCATCGAGATGAAGCCCAGCGCGGCCGTGGGCAGGCAGTAGGCGATGATGCTGGACCGCCGGAGGGGTTCCGATGCTTGTGACGCACGCGGTGCTAGAACGGGGGGAACGGTCACGCGAAGCGATGCTCCCACAGATGGCGGCGCCTGCCCAGCGGCTTGGGACTCGAAGAGCCAAGAAAACGCCTCTTCCCCGCTGGCAGTTCCGATGTGCGGAGCGGTCCCGGGCGGCGTGGCGGGAGCGAAGGGCCGATCAGTTCGCCAGCGTGGCGCGGATGCGTCGGTCGTCCCAGTAGATGTCCAGGGGCTCCGCGAGGTCCACGTGCTCGGGGAGAACCGCATAGGCGAGCACCTGGCCGCCCGCTGCGAGCTCACCGAGCTCGCCCTCCAGCACTCCGAATTGCGCGGGGTTGCCGGTGTCAGGGTGGAAGGCCAGGTGGCCCTGCACGAAGGTCAGGTTCCCGTAGAAACGATCCGGTGCACCAGCCACCGCGCGCAGCAGCAGTACCGGCCCCGGGGCGGGCACGCCGTAGCGGCCCAGGGCCTCGTGGAGTCGCGCCTCGAAGGACGCCGAGCGCGCCAGGCGCAGCTCCGCAAGTCCCTGCGCTTCGGCTCCGGCTCGCACCAGGGTGGCCGGCGCTCGCTCCTGCATCAGGTCGACGATCCGGCCGAGCGCTTCCAGCTCGGGCCCGCTCAGCCCCACTTCGAGACTCGGAGGCGCCAGGGCCACCGGGGGAAGGGTGACTTCTTGGCGTTCCTCCTGCCGGGGCGGCTCCTCGGCGGGCGCGGGCACCGGCTCGTGGCGCATCCCTGCGTTCGCCGCTTCGGGATGCGGCGCGGCGTCCACCATGTTGTAGGGGTTGTTGGGGTCGTTCTGCCGCTCGAAGACCTCCCAGCCGTAGGGTCGAGGCAGCATTTCGGGGTTCAGCGGCGGCACATCGTTGGGATCCACCTGCTTGGCGCCCGGGCAGGGAATGCGGTTGGCGTCACGTACGATGAAGATGCTGCCGTCGGGGCAGATTCCCGTGACCGCAACCGCAGCGCTGGCGGCCCAGAGCACAGAGGTCAGCACACACACCCGAAGTGCCACGCATGCGAATTTAGACGGCATCGCCGCTCCCCCCAGACTCCCTCGACCCGCAAGGGGTCCATTGATGAGTATGTGAGAAGAATCGTCGGGCGTCCGACTAGCTGCCGTCGGAGGGGCGGCGCGGTGACCCCGAGAGACGCCCACTCCGGCGGGGTTTGCGGCCCGATCCCGCGGTCGAGTTGCCGGTCCGCGAGCCCCCTTGTTGCGCGTGTGGTGCCGCGCGTAGCGCCACCAGCTCCGCGAGTTCCGCGGCGCGCAGGCGCCTCGCCTCGCCCTCCGGCAACGATCCCAGCTTCAGCGAGCCGAATCGCACGCGCAGCAGGTCGCGCACCGGATGCCCCACCGTCGCGCAGGAGCGGCGGATCTGCCGTTTCCTGCCCTCCACCAGGGTGAGGTGGAAGCGCGTGGCGCCGCCGCCCGAATCGACCTGCACGCCGTGCACTTGGCTGCGGGCAGCCCTTCGCCCGTCCAACCAGACCCCGCGCTCGAGGTCACGCAGCGCACGAGGGCTGAGTTCTCCCTCTACGCGCACCAGGTACTCGCGCTCCACGCCTCGCGAGGGATGCAACAGCGCGTGCGTGAGCGTCCCATCGTTGGTGAGCACCAGCAGTCCACGCGTGTCGCGGTCGAGGCGTCCCACCGGGAAGACGCGGTAGCGGCGCTCGGGAATCAGATCGAGGACCGTGGGCCGGCCCTCCGGATCAGCGACGGTGGAGAGCACGCCGCGCGGCTTGTGGAGCATCCAATAGACCTGCGGCTCGGCTCGGATGCGTTCACCGTCCAGGGTTACGCGGTCGCGGTTGAGGTCCGCGGAGGCGCCCAGCCGGGCCACCTCCCCGTTCACCTCCACCCTCCCCTCGCGGATCATCTGCTCGGCGCTCCGTCGGGACGCGATGCCTGCGGCGGCCAACAGTTTCTGGAGGCGTTGGGGCGCGTACTCGCCAGCGCGACTCAGAACGCTGGATCCGGAGGCGGCACCACACGCAGTGCGGCGCGGCCGCTGTGCGAGCCGGCAGCCGATGACTCGCCGCGTGCACGCCCCTTGCCCTGGGAAGTCTCCTTCTCGCCAGGAGTCTCCGCGTCCGCGCCGGGCGGGAGCGACTCGCCGGACGCGAGTTCCGCCTCGGTCTCCGGCAGCGCCGCTTCCTGCGACGGAAGCTCGAGCGATGCGGCCTCTCCTCCGGCTTCCAAATGCTCCTCCCCGCCACCCTCGAGATCCCCCTCCGCCGCGCCCAGTTCTTCGACCTCGCGGAGGTCCGGCAGATCACCCAGCTTGCCGAGGCCGAAGACCTCGAGGAAGCGCCGGGAGGTGGCGTAGACGATGGGGCGCCCGGGCAGATCGCGGTGTCCCGCGATGCGGATCAAGTCCCGGTCGAGCAGGCCGCGCAGCACCGCACCGCTGTCCACGCCGCGTACCTGGTCGACCTCCGCGCGCGTGACGGGCTGCCGGTATGCGACCACGGCAAGGCTCTCGAGGGCGGCGGACGAGAGACGCAGGGGGCTCGTCTTCTGGATCTGTTTGAGGTACGGGGCGAACTCTGGTAGGGAACGTAGCTGGTAGCCACCGGCAACCTCCCAGATCTCGAAGGCGTGGCGGGCCTCCGCGTAGGCGGCGTTCAGCTCTTCGATCCGAGCGCGCACCTGGCTGGGGTTGCAGCGCGGGAGAAGTTCCGCGATTCGCGCTGCCGAGATGGGCTCCGGAGCCGCGAGTACCACGGCTTCCACGATTCGACGCTGCTGCTCCTGCTCCACGGACCTCTCCTCACATCACATCGGAAATGAGTTGCTTCCAGTTCCCACCCTCGGCCCCCGTGCGACGCCGCAGGTGGATGGGCCCCGTGGGCACGCGCTCCGAATCCACGCCCTGGTAGAGACCCAGCGCCTCGAGACGGGCGAGTTCGAGGATCGCCAGGAAGGTGGCCACCACCGCGGGCCGACTGCTCGCCACCCCCTCGTCTTCGAGGAGACGCGCGAAGTCGCAGCTCTCGCACGCGTCCAGGAACTCCATCACGGCGACCATGCGCTCGTGGACCGTGACGGGATCCGCTTCCACCTCGTGCGCGAATCCCACCGGGCCCGCGCGCGCCAGTGCCTGCCGGAAGGCTTCCACGAGCTGGAAAATCCCCACCTCGATCTTGCGCTCCGCGTCCGGCACGCGTTCGAGTTCCTGCGCGTTGGCGGCATATACATCGCGGTCGAGCAGGGGCCGCTCGCCCATGCTGTCTGCCGCCTCCTTGAAGCGCTCGTACTCGAGGAGACGCGCCACCAGCTCCGCGCGCGGATCCAAGCCCTCGCCCTCGATCTCGTCGGGATCCGCGGGCAGCAGCATGCGCGACTTGATCCAGGCCAACGTCGCCGACATCACCAGGTACTCGCCAGCGCTGTCCAGGTTCATCTCGTGCATCAGGTCCAGGTATTCGAGGTACTGCTCGGCGATTCGAGCGATGGGCAGATCGGTGATCTCGACCTCGTTGATCCGGATCAGGTGCAAGAGCAGGTCCAGCGGCCCCTCGAAGGCGGGCAGCTTCACCGAATAGGCACTAGACGCAGCCGCAGGTGCCTGCGGGGGCGCGTCGGTCTCTCCTGACCCAGCGATCATGTGGACTCCGCGATGTGGAGAGGCGGAGGGGCTCCGCGGAGTATGGGGGATCCAAGGGTACGGCCGCAAGCACCTGACGCTACAGGATGTTTTTCCGCGACCCGTGCGGGGGACTCAGCGGCGCGCGCGGCCACGCAACAACTCCTGCGCGAACGCCAGGGCCTCTTCGCGATCCCGGACCTTCCCGTCGAGGTACGCGGCGCGCACCGCTTCGAGCGCCCGTCCTACGGCCGGGCCGCTCGCTCCCAGCGCGACGAGATCACTGCCACGCAAGGGTGGCTTGCGATAGCGGTCCTCGGACGCGAAGCGCGCCACCCGACGCTGCAGCGAGGCCTCTGCGGTCGCGTAGAAGGCCACCAACTCCTCCTCCGTCAAGCCGCGCAGCGCTGCGTCGGCCACGCCCCGGCCGCGCTGCCGCCGCAGTGCCCGAAGCCGCCGGTCGCGCAGACGGGGCCAGCTCACCACGCGTTCGAAGACCGCGCCACGGACCCCGAAACGACGTAGGGCGCGCCCCCGTAGCGCGGGTTCCACGGCCGCGAGCCAGACCAGCGTCCCCGCCACCCAGGGACGCCAGCGTGGCTGTGGCCAGGTCGGAGCCGCCACGAAGCGCCCCAAGCGACGCAGGGAGACCGCGGCATCCCGCGGTAGCGAAAGGCCCGGTTCGAGGGCCCCCAACACGTGCCATTCATCCAGCAAGCGCAGCGCACGGGCGGGGTCCAACCCCTGTGCGGCGTCCTCGAAGAGCTTCGCGAGTTCGCGGCGCAGGCGATCCCCGCTCACCCGACCAAAGGCGCCGTCGCGCAACGCGTCGCGCATCGCGTTCCGCGAGGAGCGCAGCAGCGTGAAGCCCAGGCGGGGTGCGAGCCGGGCAGCGCGCAGGGCCCGGGTGGGGTCGTCGTGGAAGCTGCGATCATGGATCACCCGCAGGCGGCGGGCTTCGAGATCCGCGAGGCCGCCGGGCAGTTCGACGATGTTCCGGTGACGGCGCCGTGCCACTCTCGAGAGGGGCAGCGCCAGGGCGTTCGCGGTGAAATCGCGCCGCCGGAGGTCGTCCTCCAGGCTGCCCGCTTCCACGCTGGGCAGCGCTCCATCGTGGGCATATCGCTCCGCGCGAGCCAGGCTGAGATCCAACGCGAATCCCTCGCCCTGCACCGTCACCGTCCCAAAGCGTTGGTGGGCCACCACCTTCATCGCGGGCCCGGCCGCCGACCGGGCCAACGATTCGGCGCTCGTCCGCGACTCCCCGTCGGCCTCGAGGAGCAGATCCACGTCGCGGATCGGGCGGCCGAGCAGCCAGTCGCGAACCGGCCCCCCCACCAGATACAGGGCTGCTGCATCGCGATCTGCCACTTCCAGGAGCGAGAGCGCCAGGGGCCGGGCGGAAGGGGGAACGGCGCGCAGGATCTCGGCGCGCGCAGCCGTCATCCAGCGCCACCCGAGCCACGCGGGTG
>JABSQX010000208.1 GCA_013215615.1 Myxococcales bacterium
GCCCTCGCAGACGCAGCGACGCCCCTCGAGATCGATCCCTACCTGGGCTTCCCCCACGGTGCCAAGGCGATCTGGCCAGGTTTCCTCGACAACGGGCTCGCTTGGCTGCTCGGCCCCTTCGTGGGGCCTGAAAATCCTGAGCGCATGGTCGAGATCCTGATTTGGCTGCCGCCCATCCTCGGAGCCTGCACGGTGCTCCTGGTCTGGGCGCTGGCGCGGCGCACCTTCGGCCTTCGGGCAGCCTGGATCTCCGGTCTCCTCGCGGCCCTTCTCCCCGCCCAGGTCTTCTACTCCCGGCTGAGCTTCATCGATCATCACGTCGCCGCTGCGTTCTTCTCCACCCTCCTGCTCGCCGCAGCGATGGCGCACCTCGAGAGATTCGGTGAGCAAACGCGGGCGGCGTTCCCCCCGGCATGGAGGGACGCGTGGCTCGGGATCCTGCTCGCCGTGGTGCTGCTGGTATGGCCCGGCAGCGTCCTGGAGGTCGTGGTGGTGGAGGGCGCGCTGGTGATCGCGCTCGCGAGCCTGCCCACGCGCAGTCAGTCTTCCCGCTTCGCGGCCCGGCTGGCGATCCAGAACGCGATCGCCCTGCTGGTGATCCTCCCCTTCGCAGCTTTCGAGCGCTGGCCCCAGTGGGGGCCCTTCTCGCCAGTCGTTCTCTCACGCTTCCAACCCTGGCTCTTCTTGAACCTCACGCTCTTCTTCGCCACTTGCGCAGCGCTCTGGCGGAGATCGGCTTGGGGGAGTTCGTGCCGAAGCCGCGCCGCACAGACCCTCGGACTTGGCGCGCTCTTCCTCACGCTGAATGCCATCGCGTTTCCCGAAGTGCTCGGTGCATCGAGAGATGCCTGGGAGTGGATGGCGCGAGACGAGGCCTTCCAGGGCAGCGTTTCGGAGTCCGAGCCGATCCTCTATCACGCGCGGCAGTTCACCACGCGCATCGCGCTACAGCATTTCTCCTACGCGTTCTTTCTCTTTCCGCTGGCGCTCTTGGCCTTCGCGTGGAGCCTGCGCGACCGAGCCGGTGTCGCGCCCCAGCGCCTGCTCGCCGCCTGGGCCCTGGTCTTCACCCTCGCCACCCTCGCCCAGCGGCGTTTCGAGAACACGGCTTCCATCGCCTACGCGTTGGTCCTTGCCTGGGCGCTCGTCGCGGGCTGGTCCGCCGTGCAGGCACGCTCGCGCTCGGGCGGGTTGCGCGTGCTCGCCGCGGGAGCGATTGCCTCGGCCTGCCTGTTGTTGCTGGCGCCTTCTCTCAGCTCCTACGGGACGGACCTGAGCGCTGCGTACCAGGCGCTTCGCGGTCGACGGGTCGCCTCCTCTCTCGAGCGGGATCTGGCGAGTGTTCAACACGAACTCGCGCTCTGGCTGCGCGATCACACGCCCGAGACAGATGGCCTCTACGACGCATCCCTCCGGCCCGACTACGGGATCTACGCGCCCTGGGGCCTGGGGCACCTGATCGAGTTCCTCGGCGAACGCCCTGTCGTACTGAGCAACTTCGGCGATGACATCGGGCGGGACCACTTCTCCCGCGCCATGGGTCTCCAATCGCTCGACGTAGATGCTGCGCTGGAGGGACTCGAAGAGCTGCGCGTCCGTTACCTGGTGATGCGACGGGAGCTCGCGCGCGGCCCCCTCCAGGCCCGTCTCTTCCAGGACTCCCCCCAGTCGCTGACGCGTTTTCGCCTCGTCTACGAATCTACGCCGCACCGCCACGTAACGCGCGAGCTCTACAAGGTCTTCGAGATCGTCGACGCGGCGCGGGTGGCGGGCTCGGCGACCCCCGGAGCCCAGGTGAAGGCCGAGATCTCTTTCGGGACGAATCGCGGGCGCAGGGAACGCTTCGCCACTTCGACGACCGCCGACGCCGCCGGGCGCTACGAGCTCGTACTCCCCTACGCGACCCTCGGTTCCCCGGCTTCCGTGATGCCCGATGAGACCTACACGCTCACTTCCGGCGAGCAGCGCGCGGCGTTGCGCGTCCACGAAGCCAGTGTACTGCGGGGCCTCTCAGTCGAAGGCCCGGACTTCCGGCAGGAAAAGCGCGAGGGGGGAGCCGGCAAAGCGGCGCGGGGTTGAGGGATCGGCTCCCCGCCCGTCCCCGGGCACTGAAGCCGTGCCTGTCCGTTCCGCTAAGCGCCCTCTTCCCGGGCGGCGGCCATCTCAGCGCGCAGGTGCCGGGCCGCCAGGCAGGAGTGCAGGCTCCCCCAGGCCTTGCACATGCCGACACCGAGCAGCGCGTAGCGGATCGACTCGTGGCCCCAGGCGGGTGCGAAGAGATCGCTGAGGATGCCGACCAGCTGCGGGCCGAGGCCAAAACCGATGAAGTTCAGGAAGAAGAGCAGCACGGCGGCAGCAGTGGCGCGCACGCGCAGGCCGACGAGCCCCTGCACCGCGGAGTAGGTGGCCCCGGTCCACATCGCGGTCAGAAAGCTGATCGGCACGTAACACAGGACTGCTGTGTATGCGTCCGGGACCAGCAGGAAGGCCACGATGCAGGGGGCGCCCAGCAAGCCCGCGATCGCGGGCAACCAGACCAGCCAGCGCTCATCGCGGCGTGCGCCGAGGTCGGCGAGCCAGCCGCCGGTCAGCGCGCCCGCCGCCCCCACGAAGCCCGCGATGGGCCCCAGCCACAGGCCGATCTCGGTGCGACCCATCTCGTGCACCCGCTCCATGAACACGGGGACCCAGAACATGAAACCGTAGGAGGCCACGTTGTAGAGCGAGGTCGCGATCGCGATCTGGCGATAGGCGCGCAGCCCGGAGAGTTCGCGCAGCACCTCTCCAAGCGGCGGCTGGGGGAGGTCGTCGGCGCGCGCCTCGATGGCGCCGCGCGCGGGCTCGGGCAGGGTGAAGCGCACCAACAAGGCGACCAGGATCCCCGGCAGGCCCACCGCGACGAAGGTCCAGCGCCAGCCGATCGTCTCGGACAGCCAGCCACCGAGCATGTAGCCACCCATCACGCCGAAGTTGGCGCCCATGGTGTAGACCGCGATGGCGCGAGCGCGACGCTCGGGCGGGAAGAGGTCGGAGATCAGCGAGTGGCTGGGGGGACTGCCCGCCGCCTCGCCAACGCCTACCGCGACGCGCGCCATCGCGAGCTGAAAGAAGGTCTGCGCGGCGCCGCTCAGCGCCGTGGCCGCGCTCCACGCGACCATGCCCGCGGCGATGACGGCGCGACGCGAGCCGCGATCCGCAATGCGCGCGATCGGGATGCCCGCGGTGCTGTAGAAGAGCGCAAAGGCGATCCCGGAGAGGAAACCGAGCTGCCAGTCGCGCAGGCCCAGTTCGCCCTTGATGTCCTCGAGCAGCATGGCCAGGATCTGCCGGTCGATCAGGCTGACTGCGTAGACGAGGAAGAGTACGCCCAACGCGTAGCGGGCGCGGGGAAGCGAAGCGGGCGCGCTCACCTCCCGCTCAACCGCGCCGTCGCCGCCGCCGCCGCCGGGGAGCCTCGACGGTCTCCCCACCCCGCACGGGAAAGGCCATGGACTGCACGAAGTGCTCCTGGAAGGCCTCCTCCACCGCAGTCTCGACCTTCTCCACCCCACGCACCCGGGCCTCGATGGTGCCCCGCGCAGCCGCGTTGAGGAGCGCCACGACGGCGCCGGTGCCGGCGGCGTTGCCCGCGGAGGAGACTTGGCCGGGCTCACAGGGAGGAATCATCCCGAGCAGCGCGGCGTACTTCACGTCGATGTGGCTGCCAAAGGCGCCGGCCAGGCGGATGCGGTCGACGCGGTCGATACCCAGGCGGTCCATCAGCAGGCGGACACCTGCCAGTAGCGCCGCCTTCGCGAGTTGGATAGCGCGCACGTCGTTCTGCGTGATCTTCAAAACGGGCGAGGCCTGCGAGAGCACGTAGGAGAAGGTGCGTCCGTCGGGAGTGACGCGCGGGCTGCGCGCGGCGACGCTGCCGTCGATCCGGCCATCCGCGCCGATCACGCCGGCCACGACGAGTTCGGCAAGCGCCTCGATGATCCCGGTCCCACACACACCGGTGACGCCCTCCGGGCCCAGCTGCGCGTGGAACTCCGGCTCATCGGACCAATGCTCACAGCCGATTACCTTGAAGCGGGGCTCCAGGGTCTCGGGGTCGATGCGCACCCGCTCGATGGCGCCGGCCGTCGCCCGCTGTCCGCAGGAGATCTGGGCCCCCTCGAAGGCGGGGCCGGTGGGACTCGAGGCGGCCAGCAGGCGCTCCTTGCCACCCAGGACGATCTCCGCATTGGTGCCCACGTCGACCAGCAGCGTCGCCCCCTCGTCCTCCCAGGGCGCCTCGGCGAGGAGCATGGCGGCCGCGTCCGCACCGACGTGGCCCGCGATGCAGGGCAGCAGGTAGGCGCGAGCGCCCGGGTGCAGGCCGAGATCGAGTTCGGCAGCGCGAAGGGTGAGCGCCGCATCCGTGGCCAGGGTAAAGGGCGCCGTGCCGAGTTCCACCGGGCTGATGCCCAGAAAGAGGTGATGCATGATCGGGTTGGCGACCAGGCTGAGTTCGAGAACGTCCTCGGACGACGCGCCCGCTTCTCGAGTGAGTTGCGCGACGAGGCCCGCCACGGCCTCGCGAACGAGGCGCGTCATCTCCTGGTCGCCCCCGGGATTGAGCATCACGTAGGAGACCCGGCTCATCAGGTCCTCGCCGAAGCGAATCTGGGGATTCATCACGCCGCCGCTGCCCAGCACCTTGCCGCTCGACAGGTCACAGAGGTGGGCGGCAACGGTCGTGGAGCCCACGTCCACCGCCACGCCGAGGAGGCGGTCTCGAAAGCCCGGCCACAAACCGACGAGCTCTCGCCGGTCGCGAATTGCCGCGGTCAGCTTCCACTCGCCATCTCTCGAGCAAGCCTGGAGTCCCGGAAGCACGTGGGCATCCACCCGGAGATCTTCCAGTTGCCATTCCCGGGCGAGTGCTTCCAGCAGCCGTTGCAGATCGCCGCTCGACTCTTCGAGGCGCGGCGGCTCGACCTCGACGTAGTGAAGGCGCACGATCGGGTCGAGTTCGATGTCGTGGCTCTGGTAGGGCTTCCGCACCACTTGCCGGTGCAACTGACTGCTGGCGGGCACGTCGATCACGCAGTCGCCCTCTACGCGAGCGTGGCAGGAGAGGCGCTCGTCGCCCGCGAGCTCCACCCGCCGCGCATAGCGCTGCTCGGGCTCGGAGAAGGGGCTCAGGTGCGAAGCCTCGGATCGGAGGCCGTAGGCCGC
>JABSQX010000021.1 GCA_013215615.1 Myxococcales bacterium
CTCTCCCCGCAACCCCCCATCTTCTGGGAACGGGCGGTGGGCGCCAACGTTTGGGACGCGGACGGCAATCGCTACGTGGATCTCGGCGCGGGTTTCGGGGTCGCCAACGCGGGCCATGCTCACCCGCGGGTGGTGGAAGCCGTCCGCGAGACCTCGAGTCGACTGCTCCACGCCATGGGGGACTTTCATCCCGCCGCCCTCAAGGTCGAAGTGCTGGAAGCCCTGGCGCGTCACTTCCCCGGCGGCGGGGAAGTCAGGGGCGTGCTCGGCTCCTCGGGCTCGGACGCCGTGGAAGCGGCTCTGGAAAGCGCGCTCCTCGCGACGGATCGCCCCGGCGTGATCGCCTTCGAGGGCGCCTATCACGGCCTGTCACTCGGCGCGCGAGACGTCACTTGGCGACCCGCCTTCCGCGACCCGTTCGCGAAACGCCTGCCGGGCGCCACGGCCTTCGCGGACTTCGGCAACAGCCACGACGTGTTGCGAGCCGCCCGCGAATGCCCGGCGCCCGTGGGCGCGGTGATCGTGGAGCCCATCCAGGGACGCGGCGGCGAACGCATCCCTCCGCGGGGCTTCCTCGGCGAACTGCGAGAGGTCTGCGACGCGGAGGGCTGGCTACTCATTGTCGACGAGGTCTATACCGGTTTCGGTCGCACCGGACGCTGGTTCGCCTGCGAGCACGAGGGCGTCGTGCCGGATCTCCTCTGCGTCGCCAAGGGTCTGGCCTCTGGGATGCCAATCTCCGCCTGCCTCGGCCGCCGCGAAGTCATGCGGGCCTGGCCACCCTCGGACGGCGAAGCGATCCGCACCCAGACCTTCCTCGGCCACCCCCCGAGTTGCGCGGCGGCCCTCGCCAGCATCGCGGTGCTCGAGGAGGAGAAGCTCCCCGAACGCGCGGCACGCGTCGGCGCGCTGGCTCTCGCACGGCTGCGACGCCGCTTCGAGGGCCAGGCGGGCGTGGTGGATGTGCGCGGGCGCGGCCTGCTGCTCGCCGTGGAGTGCGCGGAAGCCTCGCAGGTGGAGGCGCTCTTCCGCCGAGGGCTCGAGCGAGGGATCATCAGCCTGCCCTCCGGCGACGAGGGCCGCTCGCTGAGCCTCGCACCGCCGCTTACGATCGCGGAGCCGGTCCTCGAAGACGCCATCGACCGCTTGGCGGAGGGCCTTTCATGAGCGCAGACCCGGCACGCGCGGGCATCGACGCCCGGCTGCTCGAGTGGATGAGCGAGCCGCAGTGGCGCCGGGACGACGAGCGCTTCCGGAGCCTCGCGCTTGAACTCTTCGCCCACCAGTTCGAGCACTGCGAGCCGTACCGGAGGTTCTGCGTTTCGCGCCAGGCGACACCCGATCGCGTCGAGGACTGGAGGGAGATCCCGGCGGTGCCCACGGGCGCCTTCAAGGAACTGCGGCTTGCCTGCTTTCCGCCGGAGCGCACGAGCCACGTCTTCCTCACCAGCGGCACCGCCACGAGCCAGCGCGGCAGCCTGCACCTCGACACCCTTGAGGTCTACGAGGCCTCGCTCACCGACAGCTTCCATCGCCAACTGCTGCCGGACCTCGCGGCGGGCCAGCGCATCCGCATCGAGGTACTCGCCGCGGGCGCCCTTGAAGCGCCGGACTCCTCGCTCTCCCACATGTTCGAGGTGGCGGTTCGCGAGTTCGGGTCGCCCGAGAGTCGCTTCGCGGTCGAGGGCGGCAAACTCCGTGTTCCGGAGCTGCAGGCGCGGTTGCGGGAAGACGCCCACCGGGGCGACGCCATCCTGATCTGCGGCACGGCCTTCGCGTTCGTGCATCTCCTGGAAGCACTGGGGGAGCGCCGGATGCAGCTCCCCCCCGGCTCGCGGGCAATGGAAACGGGGGGCTTCAAGGGCCACGCGCGCGCCCTGCCCCGCGCGGAACTCTACGCCGCCCTCGCGGCGGGCCTCGGCATCCCGGAAACGCGCATCGTCAACCAGTACGGGATGACGGAGCTCGGCAGCCAGTTCTACGACAGCGTTCTCAGCGACCCCACTGGCCCACGGCGCAAGCTCGAGCCGCCGTGGACTCGATTGCGCATCCTCGATCCCGCTTCCGGAGACGCCGTCACGCCGGGAGAAATCGGCAGCATCTCGGTGCTCGACCTGTCGAATAGCGGCAGTGTCTGTGCGCTGCAGACCGCCGACCTCGGGCGGAGCGCGGGAGAGGGCTTCGAGATCCTCGGACGCGAAGAGGGCGCGGAAGCCCGGGGCTGTTCGATCGCCGTGGACCTGCTGCTATCCGAGGGCGCCCGGTGAACCCGGAGAGCGTGTCCGCTCAGCTCGCCTCGCTCACTCGCGAGGGGAGCGCGCTGCGCGAGCGCCCCCTCGCGGAGATCCTGGTGAGCCTGGAAGCGGTGCTGGAGGGCTGGCGGGATCCGGCTTCGCGCTGGCGCCGCGAACTGGAGAGCCGGCTCGCAGCGGCCACGGGCTTCGCGCCGGAAACCCTGCGTCAGGGCCTCGAGCTGGGCCTCGAGGGCTGGTCGGGCCCAGCGCTCCGTGCGGTGGTGGAAGCGGAACTCGGAAGCATCGAGAAGGATCACGAGGCGCGCGACGGCTCCATCCGTGGGTACGCGAGCACCGCCGTGATCCTGGCGGGGTCGATCCCCATGCCCAGCCTGCTGGCGCTGCTGACGCCCTTGTTGTTGCGCTCGCCGGTGCTCGCCAAGCCGGCCTCCCGGGACCCCATCACCGCCGCACTGGTGGCGCGCTCCGTCGCGGAGATCGACCCGCAGCTGGGCGACTGCCTGCAGCTGGCCGCCTTCCCGGGCCACGACCCCGCCTGCACGCGCGCCCTCTTGCAAGCGGAGTGCGTGGTGGCCATGGGCTCGGACGCGACGCTCTCGGAGATCGCCGCAGCGCTACCCGCGGGTCGCAAGCTGGTGGCCCACGGGCACCGGGCCTCCATCGCGGTCCTTGGCGAAGAGGCCACGCGAGGCCACGCGCTCGAAGAATTCGCCAGTGCTCTGGCGCTGGACGCCGCGCTCTGGGACCAGCTGGGTTGCCTCTCGCCCATCGCGGTCTACGTGGTGGGCGGCGGGCACGAAGCCTCGGAGCGTACGGCGAGCGCCCTGGCAACGGCCCTCGAGTACGCGGAGACGCGCTGGCCCGCGGGTCGCGTGGAGGCGGCGGCCGCCGCCGAGCGTGCCCACGAGATCGAGGTGGCGCGCATGCGCGCGGCAGCCGGTGCCCGGGTCTCGCTCCACGAGGGCGCGGATGGCCGCTGGGCGGTGGTCTGCGAGGAAGACGCACAGCTGCGCGCAGCTCCCTTGCACCGCTTCCTGCGCGTGCATCCCGTGGAAGACCTGACGGCGCTCGAAAGCGCCGTCGAGCCCCTGGCTCGCCATCTTGCGGGCGTCGCACAGGCCGGCTTCGGAAACGCCAGCACGGCGGCAGAGAAACTCTTCGCGCGGCTCGGGGCCTCGCACATCTGCGCGCCCGGCCGCCTGCAGGCGCCACCGCTGGGTTGGCACCGCGACGGCCAGCCCGTCCTGCTGCCGCTGGCGCGCCTGGATGACCGCCAATCCACACGACCCAGGGCGGCAAGCTAGGGTCCCGCCGGTGAAGATCCTGCTCGTCACACCCCGCAACCCGCAGAGCTTCTGGACCTACGACGAGATCCTGCCCACGCTGGGCCGGCGCTGCATCTTTCCCAACCTCTCGATGCCGACGCTGGCGGGGCTCACCGGCCCGGACCACGAGGTGATGCTCTGCGATGAGAACGTCGAAGCCGTCGACTTCGAGACCGAGGCGGACCTGGTGGGCATCACGGGCTACATCATCCACCGCGAACGCATTCACGAATTGGCGGACGAGTTCCGCGCCCGGGGCCGCGTGGTGGTGGTGGGCGGCCCCTTCGCCTCACTTTGCCCCGAGGAGTTGAAGGGCCGCTGCGACACGGTCTTCGTGGGCGAGGCGGAGGAGACCTGGCCGCGCTTCCTTCGCGACTTCGAGGCCGGCTGCGCGCAGGACCTCTACGAGGCCGGGGAACTGCCCGACCTCTCCAGCGCCCCCATGCCGCGCTTCGACCTGCTCGACGTGGGGAAGTATCACGCGCTGACCCTGCAGTTCGCCCGAGGCTGCCCCTTCACCTGCGAGTTCTGCGACATCATCGTGATGTACGGGCGCCGCCCCCGCGCCAAACGCGTCGAGCAGTTGATGGACGAGGTGCGCGAGTGCCACCGTCTGGGGGCCACGCAGGTCTTCATCGTCGACGACAACTTCATCGGGGACAAGAAGCGCGCGAAGGCCCTGCTGCGGGAGCTGGCAAGTTGGGGAAAAGCCCGCGGTTACCCGCTGGACTTCAACACAGAGGTGTCCCTGGACGTGGCCGCGGACGCCGAACTCCTGGAACTGCTGCGCGAGGCCCACTTCACGACGATCTTCGTGGGCATCGAGACACCGCGCATCGAATCGCTGAAGGAGACCAAGAAATACCAGAACACCCGGGGCGATCTGCTCACGAGCGTGAAGCGCATCCAGTCCTACGGGATCCAGGTGCAGGCGGGGATGATCGTCGGCTTCGACCACGACGACGAACATATCTTCAGCGAGCAGCTGCGCTTCATCCAGGAGGCGCGGATCCCCGTGTCGATGACGGGCCTCCTGCAGGCGCTACCCAAGACGCCGCTCTATGAGCGCGTGCGCGAGGAGGGTCGACTCCTGGAGGAGAGCGGCGGCGACCAGTTCGTGCTCTCGAACATCGCGCCCGCGGGCATGAGCCGCATCGAGCTCTACCGCGGCTACCGCTGGCTGGTCGAACAGCTCTACGACTTCCGCCACTACCGGCGCCGCACGCTGGACTTCCTGCTGAGCCGAGGCGAACAGGTGCACACGGGCCTCAACCTCCGGCGCGGCGACCTGCCGCGACTCGCGCGAATCCTGTGGGCGACACTGCTGGGAGACGGCCCCCGACGCGCGGCCTTCACCCTGGCGCTGCTGGCCGAGACGGCCCTGCGACGGCCATCCGTGATCAAGGAGGCGGTCTCCTTCGCGATCGTTCACCGGGCCTTCCACGCCTACGTGGAGCGCCTCGGCGAGGAGCTGGATCGGGCGATCCGCGAACTGGAGACACAGGCCCCCGAGGCCATCCCCTAGTCCGCCCTCGACCCGTTGGCCGCAGGGCAGTTTCCCGAGGGGCATCGGTCTCGCAACCCACTGGATTCACGTAGGTCGTGGATCCTGTCGAAGCGTAGATACTGGACCGAATCTGTCCTAGATTAATAGGACCGCATCCGTACTGTATGTGGAAGGCGTCGGGGGTCAACGTGTTTCGACTGAGCCGAATCACCGATTACGGGATCGTCCTGATGGCCCACATCGCGGAACAGGGGGACGGCAGCCTGCACTCGGCGCGAGACGTGGCGGACCAGACCGAACTCCCGCTGCCCGTGGTGAGCAAGATCCTGAAGTCTCTGACGCGGGAGGGGCTACTGCGCTCCCACCGGGGCTCCAAGGGGGGATACAGCCTGGAGCGCTCCGCGGCCGAGATCACGGTCCCGCAGTTGATCACCGCCCTCGATGGGCCCATTCATCTCACCGAGTGCGCGAGCCACAGCGGCGCCTGCGCGAAGGAGGCTTCCTGCCACGTGCGGGAACCCTGGCAGCGCATCAACGCCGCGGTCGAGGAGGCTCTGGCGCGGATCACGCTGTCGGACCTGATCTCTACGACCCCGGGCAGCATCGTCCCGCTGATCAGCCTGGGGGTCGATACCCGGGAGCTCGACACCGCTGCCGAGAAGGGGAGGGGGTAGCCGGTGAGCGACCCGCAGAACAGCGAGATCCGGGGTCTCCTGGATCGGGAGTACGCGTACGGATTCGTGACCGACGTCGACGAGGACCGCATCCCCGCAGGCCTCGACGAGGACGTGGTGCGCCTGATCTCGCGCAAGAAGGACGAGCCCCAGTGGCTGCTCGACTGGCGGCTCAAGGCCTTCAACCGCTTCCTGCAGATGCTCGACGAGGAGACGGAGCCGACCTGGGCAAAAGTCGACTACCCGGCCATCGACTACCAGGCCATCAGCTACTACTCGGCCCCCAAGCCCAAGGCGGAGCTCGAGAGCCTCGGCGAGGTGGACCCGGAGCTGCTGCGCACCTACGAGAAGCTGGGCATCCCGATCTCGGAGCAGAAGCGCCTCTCGGGCGTGGCGGTGGATGCCGTCTTCGACAGCGTCTCCGTGGCCACCACCTACAAGGAGGAACTCGAGAAGCAGGGCATCATCTTCTGCTCCTTCTCGGAGGCCGTACAGCGCTGCCCCGAGATCATCCAGAAGTACCTGGGCTCGGTGGTCCCCTACTCGGACAACTTCTTCGCCACCCTCAACTCCGCGGTCTTCAGCGACGGCTCCTTTGCGTACATCCCCAAGGGCGTGCGCTGCCCCATGGAACTCTCCACCTACTTCCGCATCAACGCCGCGGGCACGGGGCAGTTCGAGCGCACGCTGCTGATCGCCGACGAGGGTAGCTACGTGAGCTACCTGGAGGGCTGCACCGCGCCCATGCGCGATGAGAACCAACTGCACGCAGCCGTCGTGGAACTGGTGGCGCTGGACGACGCCGAGATCAAGTACTCGACGGTGCAGAACTGGTACCCGGGCGACAAGGACGGCGTCGGCGGCATCTACAACTTCGTCACCAAGCGCGGCGCCTGCCGCGGAAGGCGCTCGAAGATTTCCTGGACCCAGGTGGAAACGGGTTCCGCGATCACCTGGAAGTACCCGAGCTGCATCCTCCAGGGAGATGACTCGGTGGGCGCCTTCTACTCGGTGGCCATGACCAACCACCGGCAGCAAGCCGACACCGGCACCAAGATGCTCCACATCGGAAAGAACACGCGGTCCACCATCGTCTCGAAGGGCATCTCCGCGGGTCACGGCGAACAGTCCTACCGCGGGCTCGTGCGCATCGGGCGAGGCGCGGAAAACGCCCGCAACCATTCGCAGTGCGACTCCCTGCTGCTGGGCGACCGCGCAGGGGCCCACACCTTCCCCTATCTCGAGACCCTGAACCCGAGCGCCATCGTGGAGCACGAGGCCACCACCTCCAAGATCGGTGAAGACCAGCTCTTCTACTGCATGCAGCGCGGCCTCTCGGAAGAGGACGCCGTCTCGCTGATCGTCAACGGCTTCTGCAAGGAGGTGCTGCGGGAGCTGCCCATGGAGTTCGCAGTGGAGGCCCAGAACCTGCTGGGCCTGAGTCTGGAGGGAAGTGTTGGCTAAGGGAGCAACGAAGACTCCGATTCTCGAACTGCGGGATGTGCACGCGGAGGCGGGAGGCACGGAGATCCTCGCGGGCCTGTCCCTACGGGTCGGTGCCGGCGAGGTGCACGCGGTGATGGGTCCCAACGGCTCCGGGAAGAGCACCCTCGCCAACGTGTTGGCGGGTCGGCCCTCCGTCCACGTGACCGAGGGCGAAGTGCTCTTCGATGGGCAGGACCTCACCGCCCTCTCTCCAGAAGAGCGCGCACGGGAGGGCATCTTCCTCGCCTTCCAATACCCGGTGGAGATCCCCGGCGTGGCCAACATGGTCTTCCTCAAGACCGCTGCCAACGCACTCCGAAAACACCGCGGCGAGCCCGAACTCGACGCCATGGACTTCCTCGCGCTGTTGCGTGATAAAGCGAAGCTGGTGGACATGGACGACAAGCTCATGCAGCGCGCGGTCAACGAGGGCTTCTCGGGGGGAGAGAAGAAACGCAACGAGATCCTGCAAATGGCCATCCTGGAGCCTCGCCTGGCAGTCCTCGACGAAACCGATTCCGGGCTCGACATCGATGCCCTCCGCAGCGTGGCCGACGGGGTCAACTCTCTGCGCAACGCGGATCGCTCGATGTTGGTGATCACCCACTACCAGCGATTGCTCGACCACATCGAACCCGATCACGTCCACGTGCTGGCCGGGGGACGCATCGTGCGCAGCGGAGGCAAGGAACTGGCCCTCGAACTCGAGGAGCGGGGCTATGGCTGGATCGAGAACACCACCGCGCAGGAGGCCCGGCCCGGATGAACGCGCTCGCAATCGCGCGCGACCGGCATCTGGCCGACTACGAGGGATTCGCGGCCAGGCTGGGAAAGGAGCCCGCGCTGGTCGCGGCGATCCGGCAGCAGGGCGCCCGCGCCTTCCGCCGCCAGGGGCTCCCCAGCCGCAAGCTCGAGAACTGGCGCTACACCAACCTGGGCCCCCTCGCGAAACTCCAACTCGGCCCGGCATCCCCGAACCTCCAATCTCCAGCGACGGCATCGGCGGGCCTCTCCCTCGGCGACTCGGTGGCCCGGCGTTTCACGCTCCACGACGGCCGCTTCGCAGCCGACCGCGAAACGGACGTCACGCAGGATGAGGGCGTGGAGGTGCAGGGCCTGGCCCGCCTGCGCCGGACCGCACCCGAGCAGGCCGCTCGGCTTCTCTCCAATACACCCATCGACGAGCACCCCTTCGCGGCGCTCAACACCGCTTTCCTCGACGACGGGGCCTTGGTGCGCGCACCGCGGGGTATTTTCGACGAGCGCGCCATCCAGTTGGTGGTGGCGGCCGGGGCCTACCCGGATCCGCGAGTCTCTCACCCCCGCGTGCTAGTGGTCGCCGAGCCCATGAGCCACCTTACACTGATCCTCGATTTTCTGAACGAGGGCGATGGCCCGGGCTTCACGAACGCCGTCACCGAGTTGCACCTAGCCGAGGACGCCGTGGTCCAGCTGGTCATCCTGCAGCGCGAGCGCGCGCAGCACTTCCACATCGGCGGGGTCTTCGTCCACCAGGAACGCGGCAGCCGCTTCTCCTGTCACACTCTGAGCCTGGGCGGCGCGCTGGTACGCAACGATCTCAGCGTACAGTTGGCGGGCGAGGGCGCGGTCTCGCGCTTGCGCGGCCTCTTCGTCGCTCGAGAGGGCACTGTGGCCGACAACCACACCCGCGTGGATCACGCGGTGCCGCACTGCGAGAGCCACGAGCTCTACAAGGGCATCATCGGGGAAGGCGGTCGCGGCGTCTTCCACGGCCACGTGATCGTGCAGCCCGACGCCCAGCAGACGCTGGCCGAGCAACACAACCTGAACCTGCTGCTGGGCGAAAAGGCCGAGATCGACTCGCGCCCCCAGCTCGAGATCAACGCGGACGACGTGCGCTGCTCTCACGGTTCCACGATCGGACAGCTCGACGCGGAGGCTCTCTTCTACCTGCAGAGCCGCGCCATCGATGAGAGCGGAGCGCGGGAGATCCTGACCCGCGCCTTCGCGGAGGAGATCCTCGCGGAGCTTCCCATCCCCGAGCTGCGCACGTCCCTCGAGCCCGTCGTAGCCGCAGAACTCGCCGGGCTGCAGGGTAACTAGCGGCATGCGGCTCGACGTCGAACGCGTGCGCAAGGATTTCCCGATCCTCCAACAGAAGAGTCACGGGAAGCCGCTGGTCTTCCTCGACAGCGCAGCCAGCGCACAAAAGCCGCAGGCGGTCATCGACGCCGTCTCGGAGTTCTACTCGCGCAGCTACGCGAACGTCCACCGGGGCGTCTACGAACTCTCGCTGCGCGCCACGGAGGTCCTCGAGAACGCCCGCCGCAAGGTCGCGAGCTTCATCGGTGGAGAAGAGCGCGAGACGATCTTCGTGCGCAACGCCACCGAGGCCATCAATCTGGTCGCGCACTCCTGGGGTCGCCAGAACGTCTCCCGCGGTGACGAGATCCTGATCACCCACATGGAGCACCACGCCAACATCGTGCCCTGGCAGTTGCTCTGCGAGGAGGTGGGCGCTCGACTGGTGGTGGCCCCCATCGACGACCGGGGACAGCTCGACCTCCATGCCTTCGAAGCCCTGCTCTCGCCGCGCACCCGACTCGCGGCAGTCTGCCACGTCTCCAACACCCTGGGCACGGTGAACCCCGTCGCCGAGTTGGCCCGCCTGACCCACGCGTGCGGCGCGCGGCTGTTGGTGGACGGCGCCCAGGCCGTCCCCCACCAGCGGGTGGACGTTCACGGCCTCGACTGCGACTTCTACGCCTTCTCGGGCCACAAGCTCTACGGCCCCAGCGGCATCGGTGTGCTGTGGGGGCGAGCGGAATTGCTGGAGAGCATGCCGCCCTTCCTCGGCGGCGGAGACATGATCCTCTCCGTGAGTTTCGAGCAGACCCTCTACAAGGAGATCCCCTATAAGTTCGAGGCCGGGACGCCGGACATCGCGGGAGCCGCGGGGCTCGCCGCCGCCGTCGACTACCTGGAGAACCTCTCCCTCGAAGCCATCTCCCGGCACGAACACGATCTCCTCGAGTACGCGACTGCGCGCCTCGCAAGCGTTCCGGGCCTGCGCATCCTGGGCAGCGCGGTCCCCAAGGCCGCGGTGATCTCCTTCGTCCTCGCGGGCGTCCACCCCCACGACATCGGGACCATCCTCGATCAGCAGGGCATCGCGATCCGCACGGGCCACCACTGCACGCAGCCCCTCATGCAGCGCCTCGGCGTTCCCGCCACCGCCCGCGCCTCTTTTGCGATCTACAACACGCGCGAGGATGCGGATGCGCTGGTGGAGGCCGTCGAGACCGCCCGGGAGATGTTCGCGTGAACCCCGAACTTCGAGAGCTCTACCAGTCCGTGATCCTCGATCACAACAAGCAGCCCCGGAACTTTGGCGAGCTCCCGGAGGCCAATGGCCGCGCCGAAGGCCACAACCCGCTTTGCGGAGACCACCTGAGCGTGGCGGTGAGAATCGAGGAAGACAGGCTTCTCGCAATCGCCTTCGAGGGGCAGGGCTGCGCGATTTCCACCGCCTCCGCGTCGCTGATGAGCGAGGCCGTTAAAGGCCTGCCCGTGTCCGAGGTGCGCGGGCTCTTCGAGCGCTTCCACAAACTGGTCACCTCGGACCCCATGCAGGAGAGCGCATCCCAGGGCCTGGGCAAGCTCGAGGTCTTCTCCGGTGTGCGCGAGTTCCCGATTCGCGTAAAGTGCGCAACGCTGGGCTGGCACACCCTGCAGTCGGCGCTCAGCGACGGCGATTCGGTGAGCACGGAGTAATCGGAACATGCAAGCGGAAGAAAGCGGCACGAGAGAGGCAGGGATCATCGAGGCCTCCGATGGCATGCAGGCGGTGGGCGAACGCGTCGTCGAAGAGCTGAAGACCGTCTACGACCCGGAGATCCCGGTGGACGTCTACGAGCTGGGTCTCATCTACAAGGTCCAGGTGGATCCCGATGGCGCCACCACCATCCGCATGACCCTCACCACGCCCATGTGCCCGGCCGCCGAAGAACTTCCCCCGGAGGTGGAATCCAAGGCGCGCGGCGTGGAAGGCGTTTCCTCCGTACAGCTGGACCTGGTCTGGGACCCGCCCTGGAGCCCCGACATGATGTCCGAATCCGCGAAACTCGAATTGGGAATGATCTGAACCGGCGCGACGGGATGGCGGAGCGGGCCTTCCTCCCCTTCTGCTTCACGAGTTTCGTGGCCTTCGGCTTGGGGCTGGTGTTGGTGGGCGCCAACCAGGCGGAGCTTTCGCGGCAGCTCGGCGTACAGCTGGCGGGCTCGGGGATGCTGGCCGCCGCGCTCTCCCTGGGGCTCGGCGTGGGCGTGGTGGCGGCCGGGCCTCTTCTCGACCGCTATCCCGCGAGACCCCTCTTCGTCGGCTCCCTGCTCTTCACCGGATTCGCGCTACTGGGCATCAGCCACGAGCACAGCTACGCGCGATGGCTGCTGCAACTCGCCGCAGTGGGCCTGGGGATGGGAGCCTACGACACCCTCATCAACGGCCTCGTCTCGAAACGCTTCCGCGAGCGGGCGGCTCGGCCCATGGTGGGGGTCCATGCCGGCGCCTCCCTGGGCGCCATCCTCGGCCCGCTGGCGGTGGACTGGATCGAGGCCAGCCAGCACTGGAGCGACAGCTTCCTGTGGCTGGGCGGCTTCCATCTGCTGCTGGCGGCGCTTGCACTCGTGATTCCCTTTCCGAGCGGGGAGACACGGCAAGTTGCCAACAAAGGGCCGAGACTCTTCGGGTTGGTGGGTCTCGTTCCCCTGGCCGTGATGGCGGTCTTCTATGTGGGCGTGGAAGCCAGCCTCACCCTCTTCGCGCTCCCCTACTCGGAGGCCCTGGGTCTTGGCGCCTCCCAGGGCCGCCTGGGCATCAGCAGCTTCTGGCTCGGACTGCTGCTCGGCCGCCTCGGCGTCCTGGCACTCGCGCGCGCGGGCGCGCGCACCGTGGCCGCGGGAGGTCTGCTGGCGGGCCTGTTGCTCGGCGTCAGCGTCGCGACTTCCTCCCACGCACTGGAAGCCGCGATGCTGTGCGTGGGCCTGGCGCTGGGCTGCGCGTACCCGCTCTTGATCGCATTGGCGGGCGAGCGAAATCCCGGCGCGGAGGGCAGCGCGGCGGGCCTGGTGGCGGGCGTGGGGGCGCTCGGCGGCTTCGCGATCCCCCTGCTCACGGGCGCCCTGGGCGACGGCTTCGGGGTGCAGCTGGCCTTCGGGAGCATCGCGCTCTGCTGCGCGGGGCTGGCCGCAGTGGCCTGGTCGGACGCGCGCCGGCGGAGACCCGCGTGAGGGCCGTACGCTGGCTGGCACTCCTCGCACTGGTTGCCCTGGGACTCTTCATGCTCCTACAGCAGCTGGTGGACACGCTGATCTTCCAGCCCTCCCCCGGCGCCGAATACGAGCCGGCGGCACTGGGCATCGACGCGGAGTCGCTCTTCCTCACCACCGAGGACGGGGTGCGGATCCACGCCTTCTACCTGCCCGCGCCTGGAGCGAGCCGGGCCCTGCTCTTCCTGCACGGCAACGCGGGCAATGCCTCGCACCGCCTCCCGAACGCGGCACTGCTCGCAGCCTTGAAGACCCATGTGCTGCTCCTCGACTACCGGGGCTTCGGACGCTCCGAGGGCTCGCCCTCGGAGCAGGGCCTCTACGCCGACGCCCGGGCGGGACTCGCCCATCTCGAAGCGGTGCGCGGTATCCCGGCAACCCGCACCTTCGTGTTCGGGCGTTCGCTGGGTGGTGCCGTGGCCAGCGCGATCGCAGTCGATCGGCCGCTGGCGGGGGTGATCCTGGAAAGCACCTTCAGCTCCGTGGCGGACATCGCGACACCCGTGCTGGGCCCCCTCGCGCGTCCCGTGGTCGGTGGCCGCTTCGACTCCCTCGCACGCATCGCCGGCACGCGCGCGCCCCTGCTCTTCTTCCACGGAGATCGCGACCGCACGGTGCCCCACGCCCTGGGCCAGCGCCTCTTCGAAGCCGCCCCGGAGCCCAAGGCCTTCGAGACCCTGCCGGGTGCCGGGCACAACGACACCGTCCAGCGGGGAGGACGCGCCTACCTGGCGCGCATCCGCCGCTTCCTGGACGAGAACGCGCCGCCGCTCAGGGCTGATGCGGCCACACGACCGGAGATCCCTGCTGCCGTCAAAGACGCAGTGGCACCGCCAGGGCGGTGATCCAGGCGAGCCACAGGGCCGCGACAGCGGCGATCACCAGGGTGTTGCGCGATTGCGCGTAGACGCCGGCCGCGAAGACTTCGAGTGCGACGAACGCGAGACCGATGACGCCCAGCATCAGCATCACCACCGGGGACAACACGCCCAGCGAGGTGGCAGCTCCCATCACCACCAGCACGACCACGACGCCCAGCGCGCCCGACACGGCGGCCCGAAGCGGAGAGCCGCGTCGCAGCAGCAACTGGTAGGCCAGCGCAAAGGGCAACACCACCAGCGCCGCCGCGGCGAAGACCCCGGCCCGGCCGGCGCTGAGCGACATCCCATGTGCGACCTCGTGGAGGGGCTGCATGAAGAGAGTCATGACAAGAAAGCCGAGCCCCGCACCCAGGAGCGTACGGACCGGGCTGATCTCCCCGCCGAGGCCCGCGAGTTGCCCGCGCAACGCCAGCACCACGAGCAGCGCCACCCCGGCGAGTGAGAGCCACGAGAGGATGACGTCCCCCACCTCCAGGGAGAGGAAAGCCAGGGGTTCCCCCACCATCAACACGGGCAACACGCCAACGAGCGCCAGGGCCAGCCCCGCCAGCGCCGCGGGCCCGGCGGCGGGAAGCGCCGCGCGAGCAGGGACCAGGCGGCCCACCAACAGGCCGAGACCCGGTAGTGCGAGCAGTGCTCCCAGCATTGCGAAACCGAGCACCGGAAGCCGCGCATCCGCCAGCGCGAGCGGCGTGCTGCGCTCGATCCCGAAGCTGGCATCGAGCCAGGACACGATCTCCCCCGCCGTCTCTGTCGCGAAGATGACGTCGACGTGATCGGTCTCGGCGACCACCACGTGCCTCACCGCGAGACCCAGCGCGGGGTCACCCGAGGTCTCGCCGGGCGGCAGCGCGCTTCCATCCGCCAGCCCCGCGGCGATCTCGGCGAGGCCCCGGGCGGTGTCGGGAGGGTCCGCCTCGGCGACCAACACCAACACGTTGGGCGGCCGGTAGGGGCCCTCCAGCCGATAGCCGCCGGAGATCAACAGCGTGGCGTCGAGACCGGAATCCCGTGTCGCGTAGTCGAGGGCCGCGGAGGCGCCCATGGAGTGCCCCCCCACCGCGATGCGCCCGCCGTCCACGTGAGGGGAGGCGCGCAGGAAATCCACCGCGCGGCCAAAGACGTCGGCATGGGCGTCCGCCCTCCCCCAGCCGCGATGGAAGGGAGCGCGATTGTCGCCGTGACCGGCCGCGTCGATGCTGAGCACCGCGTAACCCGCACCCGCCAGCGCCCGGGCCAGGCTGCTCATGGAGCGCCGGTCCATCGAGAAGCCGTGCATCAGCACCACCCCGGGCGGACGAGGTTCCCCGAAAAGGGGCGCCACCCGGACGCGGCTCGTGGGTTGCGCGCCCGGCAGGTAGAAGCTCGCCGACAAGCCGCCGTCGAGCTCTACATCGGCGCCGACGGGTCCCCGCTCATCGAGCTTGGCGAGCCAGGCCGAGGACGCGAGGAAGACCAACAAGCCAGCCCCGGAGATCGCCCAGATGATGCGCTGCACGCGCATAGGGAAGCCCGCCGACACCGGCGCGTCAACGCCGGCTGCTATGCTGCGCGCGTGGCCACCCCGACCGATCGCGTTCTGGTCACTGGCGCCAACGGACAGCTGGGCCGGCGCCTGCTACAGCGGCTGTGCGACACCGATCCGCCCACTCCCGCCCGGGCGCTGGTGCGCTCGCGGCGCGCGGCCGACTCCCTCGCCGATCTGTCGGCGAAAGCGGGCTTCGAAGTTCGCGTGGCCGATTACGCGGACACGCAGGCCATGGTCGAAGTCGCCCAGGGCTGCACGGCCGCCATCCACCTGGTGGGCATCCTCAAGGAGACACGCGCCAACCGCTACGAGGCCGCCCACGAGCAGACCGCACGCGCGTTGGTGGCCGCTGCCGATGCCACGGGGCTGCGGCGCATCGTGCACACCAGCATTCACGGGGCCGACCCCGACTCCGAGAACCCCTGTCTCGCATCCCGCGGGCGCAGCGACGCGATCCTGCTGGCTGCTCGCACACCAGCGCTGATCCTGCGGGTCCCCATGGTGCTGGGCGCCGGCGATGCCGCCTCGGCGGCCCTGCGGCGGGCCGTCCTCTCCGGGACCGCGATGCTCGTCGGCGGCGGCAAGAGTCTCGAACAACCCATCGCGGCTCGGGACGTGGTGGCCGCCCTCTGCGCCGGCCTCGACGGGCCGGGGCTCGACGACCGCGTGCTCGAACTCGCAGGGCCGGAATCCCTTTCCCACCGGGCACTGCTCGAGCGCGCCGCGAGACTCCTGGGACGGCAGATCCGTTTCCGCACGCTACCCACCTCGCTCGCCCGCGCGGGGGCCTACCTCGCCGAGAAACTACTCGCCGAGCCGCCCATCACGCGCGCCATGCTCGGCGTGCTCCAGCACGACGACCGGGTAGATGCGGCGCCCGCGGCACGGGCGCTGGGCATCGATCTCAGCCCACTGGACGACGCGCTGCGCGAATGCCTGGCGTCCGAGGAGGCCGCGTGAGCGACGAGACTCCCACCCCGAAGACAACAGCCCCCGCCTGGCAGCGCGCACTCCCCTGGCTCGTCACACTCGGCTGCTTCACCTATCTCTACTTCCGCATCGACGGCGCCGCGGCGCGCGAGGGTTCCAGCGCGATCCCCTACCTCGCCAAGGTATTCGCCAACGTGAGCTGGACGCGCTGGCTTGCGCTGATGATCCCCTACTCCCTCTTCTTCTTCCTCGTCGACTCGCTGGTGGTCTGGCGCATCATCAACTGGTTCAACGCACGGGTCCGCTACACGGACATCCTGCCGATCCGTGGCAGCGCCTACATCATCTCGATCCTCAACGAGCAAGTCGGCAAGGGGGTGATGGCCGTCTACCTGAACCGGCGAGATGGCGTGCCGGGATGGCAGGTGGGCTCGAGCATGCTCTTCATCATGTTCTGCGAGTTCTACTACCTGTTGATGTGGGCCTGCGTGGGCTACGCGCTGCGCGGGGACAGCCTGCCCGCGCAGTTCGGCCTGATCCCCTGGGTGGCCGCGGGCGCGCTGATCTTCTTCGGCCTCTGGCTCCTCTACTTCCGGGGCGTGATCTTCCCCGGAAACAGCCTGCGGGAGCGACAGATCCTGCACGCCTTCCGGCAGGCGCGTTGGTGGCAGTACGGGGTGATCGTGGTGTTGCGCTCTCCTGCGCTGCTGGCCGCGGTCGTCGTCTACACCCTGGCGCTGCGCCTCTTCGGTCTCGAAGCCCATTACCTCGAACTGCTCGGCACGCTGCCGCTGATCTTCTTCGGAGCGGCTGTCCCCACCCCGATGCGCGCGGTGGCGATCACGCTCTGGTCCTTCCTGTACCCCGACAATCCCGCCCAGGCCACGGCCTTCGGGCTCGTCCAGCACAACTTCTTCATCTTCTTCAACGCCGCCATCGGCCTGCTCTTCCTGCGCCGCGCCAACCGGGAACTCTTCAGCTCCGGGGGCTCAGCGACGGCGGGGTAACGGCTCGGACAGGCGGGGTTCGCGCCTAGAGCGAGCGGCTGCGCTCTTCGAGCACCGTCTCGACGATGCTGCCCGCCGCCTTGTGGAGATCGAGGTCCCTCGACTCTCCTCCCCGGCGGGCTTTCCACTCGAGCTTCCCCTCCGCGAGCCCACGCGGCCCCACGGTGACCCGGTAGGGGATCCCGATGAGATCCGCGTCCTTGAACTTTACGCCGGGCCGCTCGTTTCGATCGTCCAGCAGCACTTCGACGCCCTCGGCGACCAGCGACTCGTAGAGGGAATTCGCGGCCTCGAGACTTTCCACGTCCTTTGGCTTGACGACGCTGATCACCACCTCGTAGGGCGCCACTGCAACCGGCCACACGATGCCGTTCTCATCGTGGCAGCGCTCCACGATCGCCGCCATCGCGCGCTCTAGGCCGATCCCGTAGGAGCCCATCACGATCGGGCGCTTTGCGCTCGTCTCGTCGAGTACCTCGGCGCCGAATACCTCGCTGTAACGGGTACCGAGCTTGAAGATGTGGCCGACTTCGATCGCCCGCTCGACGCGCAGCGGCGCATCGCAGAGAGGGCAGGGCGCGCCCGCCGAGACCTCGCGCAGGTCCAGCCACTTCTCGACCTCTACATCCCGCGTGAGATCCACCCCTCGCAGGTGGAAGCCATCCTCGTTCGCGCCGGTGAAGAGATTGCTCCGGCCCTGCAACGCGAGATCCGCGTAGACGGGGATCGCGCTGACGCCCACCGCTCCGAGGCTGCCGGCGCCGGCCCCCAATGCCGCACGGATCTCCTCCTCCGAAGCCGGGCGCGCCTCCCGTGCCCCGGTGCCGTCCAGCAACTTCTGCTCCGAGAGTGGGTGGTCCCCGCGCAGAACCAGGAGCCTCACCTCTCCGTCCAGCACGTAGACGAGCGACTTGAGCTGTCGAGTGGGAACCGCCCCGGCCTCGAAGGCCGCGAGTTCGTCGATGCTGTGAACGCCGGGCGTCGCGAACTTCTCGGGAGCCTCGGGCCCCGCCTCGTCCTCTACGGCAACCAGGGAGGAAGTGGCCTTCTCGACGTTCGCCGCGTACCCGCAGGCCTCGCAGGAGGCCACATCGTCCTCGCCCGCGTCGCTGCGCACCATGAACTCGATGGACTCGTTGCCCCCCATGGCGCCCGAGGAGGCCTCCACGGCGAGCGCCTCCACCCCACAGCGCGAGAAGATGCGGCGATAGGCCTCGAAGTGCCGCGTGAAGGCGGCATCGAGGCCCTGCTCGTCCACGTCCAGCGAGTACGAGTCCTTCATCGTGAACTCGCGCACGCGCAGCACGCCGGACTTGGGGCGCGGCTCGTCTCGGAACTTGGTCTGGATCTGGTACCAGATCTGCGGAAGTTGCTTGTAGCTGCGCAGTTCCGCGGCCAGGTTCGCGAAGACCTCTTCATGGGTCATGCCCAGGCCCACGTCCGCCCCCTTGCGGTCTTGCAGGCGGAACATCTCCTCCCCCATGTGCTCCCAACGCCCCGAGCGCTGCCAGAGCGCGGCGGGGTGGAGGGCGGGCAACCGGAACTCCTGGGCACCGATGCGATCCATTTCCTCGCGAAGGATCCCCGAGATCTTGGCGACCACGCGGAAGCCCAGGGGCAACAGCGAGTACACCCCCGACATCAGCTGGCGCACGTAGCCCGCGCGGACCAGCAGGCGATGGCTCACGGCTTCCGCGTCCGCGGGATCCTCGCGGAGGGTGGGAATGAAGGCGTTGGACCAGCGCATGCAAACTCCCCCTCGGAGGCTAGCCCGCTTTCCCCTGCACCGCGTATCCGCGCTCCCTCAGCCGTCGATCAGTGCCAATACCGCCGAGTAGGTGAGCAGCTCGGTGACGCCGCCCACCGGTCCGATCTCGCAGGAGCCGAACATTCCTCCCACGGGAGTGGGCTCGAGCGCCCGCTCGAGATAGGCGGCCTCGAGTCCTTCCACGCCGAAGAAGCCGCGACCGCGCGCCATGCAGTCGAACCACAGCCCCAGGGCCGCGGGCCGTTCGGCGAGTGGCGCGAGCATATCGACCAGGTCTCTGCGCGCCGTCTCGGGCTCGCGGTGAACGAAGGCGAGCTGGCTTCCGGGCTCGAGGGGCATCGGTAGCGCCAGGGCCCGTTGCGCTTCCGAGAAACCCACCGGTGCGCGCACCAGGTAGCCCCCAGGCGCCAGCGGCTCCCGACTGCGACGGGGTAGCGCCGCCATCACGTACTGGGCGGCGCGCGACAAATCATCGGCCAGCGGGCCCCGCACTGCCTCTCGGTAAACGTCCAGGGCGGGCCGGCCGTCGAGCTGCAGGATCCAGTGGTCGCGGCTGCGGGTCACCTCCAGGAGTCCGGTCACGGGCCGCGTTCCCTGGGTGACCCCCAGTCGCGGCGGGGAGGAAGCGCGCACCAGCAGCCCGGCCGCCGCGCCGCTGGTGGGCTGCGCGCCGCACCATTGCAGGGGGGGGTCCGAGAGCGCGTCCACCGCTCCGGCGCCCACGACGCGAGCCTCCCCGAGACCCGCCGCAAGGCCCTGCAGGAAGGCGTCGGGCCGTAGCAGGCCCGTGTCCGGCAACACCACCACCAGGTCCTCCGGGCCCGTCGTCCCCACGCGCTTGGCGATGGCCTCCCCGAGCTCACGGACGTCGAGGTCCGCGATATGCGGGACCAGAAAGCCCCGGGCCTCGAAGCCCCCCAAGGCCAGTACGCTCACCGCAGTGCCCCCCTCGTACTCCCGGCCCTCGCCCACCACGCCGTGGGCGGTTGCCCCTACGAGGACGTCCACGCCCAGGCAGGCGGTGACGGTCTCCAGCAGTTCGCGGAGACCTGCCCCGTAACCGGGTGTCGCGAGCACCAGCGCCGTCTCGGGGCGGTTGCAGGAGTGGCCGGCCGACGCCGCGGCTTCCTCGGCGGCGGCCCGCGGGTCGCCGAGGCACGAAATTCCCACCCCAGCGACCGCCATGGGTCCAGATTAGCCGAGGCCGCCCGCGGGGCATAGCAGCGACGGAAGGGAGATTGCGCTAGCGTGCCCGCGTCGCCGGCGATCGGGCCGGCATGCCGGGTTGCCTGAGCGCAACACGACACACAGCCCCCCAGTGGACAAGCGGATCCGCCGCTCAGCCGCACGAGGCGTGAGACGGCAGATGGAACGGGCTACCGAACTCCCCTTGAGGTTGCAAGTGGCGGACTACGAACTCATCGAGACCTCCGAGGATCTCGATTCACTGGCCCAGGATCTGCTGAGCGAGAAGGTGCTGGCCGTCGACACGGAGGCGGACTCCTTCTACCACTATTTCGACAAGATCTGCCTGCTGCAAATTGCGACGCGACGACAGATCTACCTCGTGGACCCACTGGCCATGGGCGGCCCCGCCGAACTGGCCCCGCTCGCCCCGGTCTTCGCCTCCCCGGATATCCGAAAGATCTTCCACGCCGCCGAATACGACATCTTCGTCCTCAAGCGCGACTGTTCGTTCGAGTTTTCGAACCTATTCGACACCATGGTGTGTGCACAGCTGCTCGGTTACCCCTCGGTGGGTCTCGCGAGCCTCGCGGATCGACACTTCCAAGTGAACCTCCCCAAGGATGAACAGCGCTCCGACTGGTCGAAGCGCCCCCTCAGCCCCAAGCAGATGAGCTATGCGGCCTCGGATGTCCTGTACCTGGTCGCCCTGACCGAGCAGCTGAGCCGCGATCTCCGCAAGGTCAAGCGCATGCGCTGGGCACAGGAGGAGTTCGAAGCCCTCACACGGCGCGAGTGGTCCGAGCGGAGCTTCGACACCCTCGGCTACCTGCGCATCAAGGGCGCGCGCAAGTTGGACCCCAAGAGCCTATCGGTCCTGAAGGAGCTCTACCTGATGCGCGACGCGCGGGCCAGGGAGATGGACCGCCCTCCCTTCAAGGTGATCGGAAACCGCGCGCTCCTCGAGGTCGCGGAGCAGCAGCCGAGAAAGCTCGCCGACCTGTCTTCCATCAAGGGCATCACCGATCTGCTGGTCCGACGCCTGGGTAGCGAGATCATGAACGCGGTGAAGACCGGACGCAAGACCGATCACGGCCCCATCCCCAAGCTCTCGAGCGGCACGCGTCGTCGCATGGACCGCCCGGCAGAGCGCAGGCTCAACGCCCTCAAGGGCTGGAGGCTCACGCGTGCGAGCGAGGTATCGCTCGATCCCGGCGTGCTCTGCCCGAACTCCGCGCTGGAAACCATCGCCTGGCACGCTCCGCGCAACGCGAAGGAACTGGGCGAGATCGAGCAGCTCAAGCGTTGGTTCGTGCGCGAGTTTGGCGCGGAGGTGATCGAGATCGCGATGGCCGCCGACCCCACGCCGCCCTCCAAGGAAACCGGGAAGCAGGAGCCGCCTCCCGATCCCGGGGATTGAGCGCGTCCCAACGATTTCCGCGCCGCGCACCCTGGCTGGCCAGCCTTCTCTTCGCTACCGCCTTCGCGGGTTGCAGCTTTCCGCTGCGCGAATCCGCGAGCGGCGTGCGCGTCGTGACCGCAGCCCCGCCGAGTTCACGCGAAAACTACTGCGCGTGGTACGGCACGCGGGACGGAGACATCCTCTACTTCGGCGAGTCCGCGTTCTGGTCGACGATGCGCGCGGGAGGAGGAGATCCGCGGGCGGATCTCGAACACCCCGGCCCCCAGCCGATCGGGCGCCTGGATCTGCGCACTGAGAGCCTCCTCGAGCCCATCGAGGTGGGGAGCCCCAACAGCCACTCGGGGGTATGGGACGTGCTCGTCAGCGGCAGCAGTCTCTGGTACACGACCTTCTTCGAGTCCGCGGGCCGGGTGGATCTTGCGAAGGGAGACGTACAACGCCTCCCGGCACTCGGCCGCGGTCTCAACGAATGGACACAGGGTCCAGAGCAGAGCGTGCTCGTCACACGCTACGGGAATGGAGAGGCGCGCAGTGGAAGCGTAGTGATGATCGACGCCGCTGGCGCGCTCCGCGACGAGTGGCTACTCCCCGATCCGCCCGATGCCGTGATCGCCCCAAAGACGCCGGGCTGGGACGCCGCGCGGTCGCGCCTCTGGCTCAGCAGCGACGCCCTGAGCAGGAAGGCAGGCACGCCCATCGGAAACCCCACCTACATCCTGGACCTCGCCAACCGGAGTTGGCAGCGCCGCGACGAGCCGGAGCTGCAGTTCGTGGCCTTCGGGCCAGAGGGCACCGGCTACCGCGCACAACTTCGCGACCGACGCCTGGAACTGGTGGTCGACCCCCCCGAGGCCCCGGCGCGGAGCATTCTCCTGGATTCGAATTTCCCTGCGGCTTTCGACTTCGTGCAGGACATCCAGCCCGGCCCTGACGGGCGGGTGGTGGTGACGCGCTGGAGCGGGCGCCTGCACCTGATCGGCGCCACGGGCAAGTTGCGAGACATCCAGCTGCCACGCCTGGTGGAGGGCGGCCTCTACTACAGCGCGGTACTTCGGGGGGAGCGCGTCTGCGCCACCTACTGCGCGGGGGTTCGCGTGGTCTGTGCGAACGCGACTCGAGGATGACGGAATCCGACCGCGCGAGCTTCCACCCCGGCTACTGGCCTTCCGCGTGGCCCGTGGAGTGCGGGGGCAACCGGCGCCAGAAGGCCCGTTCGGGTCGACTCGATGCGGCCAGCGGTCGCGCCGAGGTGGTCTTCCGGAACACCGGCCGCTGGGACGTGATGGTGATCGAGCGGGGACCCGGCGAGTGGTACGCGGGCGGCACGATGACGGCCTTCACCGGCCCTCCACCTCACGGCTGGGTGGAGCGCATCGATCCCCAGAGCCTCGAACCCACGGCGCTGTCCGAAGAGCTCCCTTGCGGCGATCACGTCTGGTGCGGCGCCATTCTCGCCCACGCCAATGGCTGCATCTACTGCGTGAACGGGAGCTACCTGCATCGACTGTCCCCGGACTGCGAGGTGCTGGGCGAAACGCGTCTGCCCGTCGACCGCTCCCACAACGGCCTGCTCGCGCTCTCCGACGGAACGCTCGTCACCAAGGACCTGCGCCTGGAGGGGCAGGGCGGCACCACCATCAGCCGCCTCGACGCCGAGAGCCTGGAACTCGTGGAAGCCCCCCTGGTCCTGCCGGAAGGCTCGATGGGAAGGATCGCCGCGGACCACGGCGACGGCGGCGACGCCATCTACGTGCCCGGCACCGAGCACCTCTGGCGTATCGACGTGCGCGATCGCATGCAGATCGCGGAAGGGTGGCGACCGCGTTATCGGGAAGCGGGCGGCGACTACGGGCTCGCCTGGGATTCGTGCCTGTCCGCAGGCGACGCCTGGCTGATGGACTGCGGGGACATCGACTCGGTTCGCGCGATCCACGGCATCGAGCCCAACGGTCGCTTTCGAGAGTCGCCGGACAAGCGCTTGAGCTGGCGAAGCCCGGCGCCATGGAAGGGCGCGAACCGCCTGCTGCGGATTTCCCTGTCCAACGGCCAGGTCGAGACCCTCATCCCCTTCGGAACGACGGGAGGCGGGATCATCGCGCCGCCCGTGCACGTCCCGGAGTGCCAGCGCGCGGTCTGCTGGGATTCTCTCGGCGGAGGCCTCGCGGGTGTGGATACCTCGGAGCAACCCATGAAACTCGCCTGGACCCTGCCGGTTCGCCCCACCATGCAGCCCGTCGTGTTTCCGGATTCCGGCGAACTGGTCATCAACGACTTCAGCGAAACCGGCAGCGACGACCTGATCGTGGTCGACCTCGTGAGTGGCGCTCTTCTCGACCGCGTTGCCACCGGCTCCAGGATCGCCAACGGCATGTTCCTCACGCCGGGTGGAGATCGCGACGTCTTCTACTGCTCGACACTCGGAATGGCACGAGTCGCGTGGGGCTGAGGACGCCGGAGACAGGATCTCGCGTTCTCGCCGCTGCGACAACCGCCGCCAGCGGGGCGGGCTGACCGACGCCCAGGCATGAGGAGGGGAGGGAGAAGGTGAACTTCGGAGAAATCNCGGACCGAAGCGTTCTCATCACCGGCTCGGCGGGGGGCATCGGCNTCGCGCTCGCCGAAGCGTTTCATGCAGGCGGTGCCAAGGTCTTTCTTTCCGACGTGAACGGCGAACGGCTCGCTGAAAGCGCGAAGAGGCTCGAGGTGCCCAGTGCCGTCTGCGACGTGAGAAACGCGGCAGGGGTGGACGAGCTCTTCGACCAAGCCTGGGAGACCCTGGGTTTCATCGACCTGCTGTGCAGCAACGCGGGCGTAATCCGAACCGGCTCGCTCCTCGAGGCGAGCCGCGCGGAGATCGACTTCCACTTCGACGTGAACGTCTGGGGAATCCTCAACACCGTGCGTTCCTTCCACCGCCTACTTCGGGCAGCGGGGCGCGGGGGACACATCCTGATGACGGGTTCCGAGGCCAGCCTGTCGAACCCCGCCTACGTGCGGGGGATGGGGACCCACGTCTACAACATGAGCAAGCACAGCGTGCTCGCCATGGCGGACGTGCTGCGGGACGAACTCGAGGCAGAGGGGATCGGCGTGAGCGTCCTGTGCCCGGGCGCTGTCGCCACCGAGCTGTCGCAGCACTCGGAGGCCCTGGAACCCGCTCCCGCGAAAGCCCGCGAGCCCCGAGCGCGCGCGTCGATTTCCAAGGAACTCCTGGAAATGATGATGACGCGTACGCGCCCCCCGGAGGAGATCGCGACCGTTGCGATCGCGGGTCTTCAGCGCGGCCTCTTCGTGATTCCCACCCATCCCCACATCGAGGAAGACGTCGCGGAGCGCCACGACGAGATCCAGCGGGGGCTGCGCGCGCTCAAAGCGATGAAAACGGGGGCCTGAATCTCGCTGCTGGCTTGTGGCAGGCGCCCGCCCTCCAGCAGCTTTTCAACCCCGTACCTGCGTTAGAATGGCCACCCATCGCAGGGAGAGGAAAGATGGAGAAGCGGCGCATCGGGAATTCGGAGCTCGAAGTCGGCATCCTCGGGCTGGGCTGCAACAACTTCGGCATGAAGATCGACTACGAGGCCAGCAAAGCGGTGCTCGAGGCTGCGCTGGACGCGGGGATCGACTTCCTCGACACCGCGGACATCTACGGCGAGACCCAGTCCGAGGAGTTCATGGGCCGGGCACTCGAGGGACGGCGTGAGAGCGTCGTGATCGCCACCAAGTTCGGCGCCCTGCGGATGCAATCCGAGAAGCCCTGGGGAACGCGCGACTACATCGTCGAGTGCGTGGAGGCGAGCCTGCAGCGGCTGCGCACGGACCGCATCGACCTCTACCAACTCCACTACCCGGATCCCAAGACCCCGATCCAGGAGACCCTCGAGGGGCTGCAGGCGCTGGTGGACGCTGGGAAGGTGCGGGCCATCGGCTGCTCGAATTTCAGCGCCGACATGCTCGAGGAGGCCGGAAGCGCCGCGGGGGAGGGCATGGGCTTCGCGACCATCCAGAACGAGTGGAACCTCCTCGAGCGAGAGGTCGAGGCCGAGGTGGTGCCGGCCGCCAAGAAGGGCGGTCTCTCCGTGCTTCCCTACTTCCCCCTGGCCAGCGGCATGCTCACCGGCAAGTACCGCCGCGGAGAGGGTTTCGCCGAGGGCACGCGCCTCGCGGTGATGAACGACTACTTCGGGGCGATCGCCTCGGAGCAGAACTTCGACAAGGTCGAAGCCCTGACGTCCTTCGCCCAGGAGGCCGGCCACGACATCCTCGAACTGGCCATCGGCTGGCTGGCCTCCCAGACCTGCGTGGCTTCGGTGATTGCCGGAGCCACCAGCCCCGAACAGGTGTGCGCCAACGTCGACGCATCCGGCTGGCGGCTCGGCGCGGCGGAACTCGCGCGGGTCGACGCAATCCTCGCCTCCCCTTGATCCGAAGCGCCGCGATCCAGCGACGCCCGGCCCGCCGCCCGTCGAGGTTCCCCAAGCGGCCGGGCCCGGCTCCGCGGATGGGTCTCTGACGACTAGGAAATGGGGCGAGCCATGCGCGACTACGACTGCATCATCGTCGGAGCCGGCTCCTCGGGCTGCGTGTTGGCCGCGCGGGCCTCGGAGGATCCGGAGCGCCGCGTGCTGTTGCTCGAGGCGGGCCCCGACTACCGCGAGGCCGATCTCCCCGACTCGCTGCGCGATCTCGGCATGGCGATCGAGTGGCCCCACGAGTGGGGGGAACGGGTCCGCTCGCGGGATGGGCGCTTGCTCCCCTACCTGCGGGGCCGCGGCATCGGTGGCTCCTCGAGCACCAACGGCGGCGTCGCCATCCGCCCGGGCCCCGACGATTTCGAGCACTGGCCCACCGGCTGGCGCTGGGAGGACCTGCTCCCCTGCTTCCGCCGGCTCGAACGCGACCTCGACTACCCGGACGCGTCCTGGCACGGCGACCGCGGGCCCATCCCCATCACGCGCTGGAAGCGCGAGGACTGGAGCCCCTTCCAGCAGGCCTTCGTGGAGACCTGCCTCGCCCAGGGCTTCCCGGAGTGCCCGGACCACAACGCGCCGCACTCCACGGGCGTCGGCGCCATCCCGATGAACCGCGTGGGCCGGAGGCGAATCTCCTCTGCACTCAGCTACCTGGAGAGCGCGCGAGCCCGCGAAAACCTCGAGGTGCGGGGCGACGCACAGGTGCGTCGCATGCTCTTCGATGCACGGCGGGCGGTGGGAGTCGAGCTAGTGGACGGAGCGCGGCTCCACGCCGACCAGGTGATCGTCGCAAGCGGTGTGATCCAGAGCCCGCGCTTGCTGTGGCGCTCAGGGCTCGGTGCCGCCGACACGCTTCGAAAACGGGAAATCGAACCCCTCAGCGACCTCCCCGAGGTGGGCCGCAACTGGAGCGACCACTTCGTGCTCGACTGTGCGATGGAGATCGCCCCGGAGGCCTTCCCGCTGGGCGCCCAGTCGCTGCAGACCATCGTGCGAACCACGGCACCCGGCAGCGAGCAGCGCAACGACCTCAACCTGACCCCCTGGGCGCAGCGCAAGCCCAGCGGTGCCAGCGAGCTGGTGGTCAGCATCTCCCTGCAACTCCCGGAGGGCCACGCCAGCAGCCAACCGGGTGATGCGCGCGGAGAATCCGAGATCGACTGGCCCTTCGGCTCGCTGCCCGAGAACGTCTCTCGGCTGCGCGAGGGCTGGCGGATGACGGCGCGCATCCTAAAGGCGAGCGGACTGGCCCTGGACCCGGCGGCCCTCCGCGCACCCCTCCATGCCAGCGACGCCGAGCTGGACGCGCACATCGAGCGCCACCACGGCGCCTTCTACCACGGCGTGGGCACCTGCCGGCTTGGAAGCGACGACGCGTCGGTGGTGGACCTCCAGTGCGCGATCCGCGGCGTCGAGGGCGCCCACGTGGTGGACGCCTCCATCGTTCCCCGGGTCCCGCGCACCAACACCCATCTGCTGGCCGTCGCCGTGGCGGAGCGCGCCTCCGAGCTGCTCTGGCCGAGTTGAGGGCGGGGCAGCGCGCGCCCAACCCGCCCACCATTCAGGGCTCGATGACGTGGGCCGGGTTCGGCTTGCGGTCGCTGCTCGCCTGGCTGTAGTCCGCGAAGGGCCCGTCCCGCTGCTCGATGGCGGCGCGCACCCCCTGCTCGGCGGCGACCGCGATGAAGTCCCGCGCCTCCGGGGTATTGCGCATGTAGCCGTCGAGCACCGAGCCGAGCGTCTGGCTGGCCGCGATCCCCTGACTCTCGTAGGCCTTGTTGATCACCAGCTTCATGGCGGCCAGCTGGGAGAGCGGCAGGCTCGCAAGACGCTGGGCGAGGGCGTGCACGGTGGACTCAAGTTCCGCAAATGGCACGGCCTGGTTGACGAGTTCCACCCGGGCGGCCTCGGCGCCGGAAAGGGGCTCCCCGGTGAGGGCGTGCCACTTGCAGCGGGTGAGGCCCAACCGGTAGATCCACATCCCCGTCAGGTAGCAGCCCCACATGCGCGAATAGGGGGTGCCGATCTGGGCGTCCTCCGAAGCCACCACCAGGTCCGCGCAGAGCGCCATGTCCGAGCCGCCGCCCACGCACCAGCCGTGCACCTGGGCGATGACCGGCTTCGAGCTGTGCCACAGGCTCATGAACTTGGGTACGGGGGCCGTGGCGGGATTGGTGACGCCCAGCAGGTCCCGGCCCGGATCCCAGTGCTCCCCGCTGGTGAACATCGGCCCGTAGCCTTCCTGAAAGTCCTGGCCGAAGTCGAAGCCCGCGCAGAAGCTGCGGCCGATCCCGCGCAGCACGATCACCTTGACCTCGCGGTCGCGGTTTGCGCGCAGCACGGCGGCCTCGACCTCCTCGGGCATGGGGGGCACGATGCTGTTCAAGCGATCGGGGCGGTTCAGAGAGATGGTGGCCAGTGCACCATCCGTGGCGTAGAGGATGGTCTCGTAGCTCAATGGGGTCTCCTCGTGGCGGAAGGGTCCGCACTGGGCCGGGAGCGGCCGGGATCAGAACCCACCAGAGCATTCCTTCTCTCGACCCGGGGCGCGAGTGCACGGATCAGATCCGCACGCGAGGCCCGAAGAGGACCGGGATCGCGACGAGCGGCGTACGCCCCCCCCGTCACGAGCAGATCGGGAAGGGGTGGGGCGGGGTCGCCCCTGCCTCCTACCAGAACTCCTTGCGGTTTCCCCGGCGCTTTTCGTCGAACTCGCACTCCGGGAAGCCGACACCGCGCTCGTCGATGAGATCGAGGTCCCCCACCTCATCGAAGTAGAAGTAGCCTTCATGCTCGAGATCGATGCACTCCGGAACCACGCCCGAGACCACCGCGTTGATCCGCGTCTTCCCGTCGAGGGGCGGCGTCGCGTCGATGGCTTCGGTGTTTCCGGGCGTCGGCGTGGGATCGATCACGCCCATCATGCGCATGTCCTCGTGCTCGATGGTGTGGCAGTGGAAGACGAAGGGGCCTGTGAAGGTTCGGAACTTGACGCGGGTTTCGGCCACCTCCCCACCGTGGAGCAGCGTGAGATCCTGGTTGTAGCGGCGCTCCCGCCGCGGCAGTTTCCCGTTGACGGTCTGCACCTGGTGGCCCTCCAGGTGGGTGTGGATCGGGTGCCACCAGCCGCCGGCCTTGTTCTCCATCGTCCATTGCTCGGCGCCCACGCCGAGCTTGGGGTTCCCGTCGGAGCGCCGGGGGTTGAAGTAACGGCCGTTGACCGTGAAGGCACCCGCGGATCGGTCGAAAGCGAACTGGCGATGAACGATCACCTCGTCCTCGGTGATCGGGCTCCATTGACCACCCGGGTCCACTCCCGCGAACCCCCGGATCACGGTGCCGTCCACGCAGGGCGTCTCGACGGGGTAGCGGGGACCGCGCACGCGAAACTGGAGCAGGGGCGTCGGATTCCGGGGATCCAGCTTGTTTCCCTTGCGGCCATTCTTCTGAATCATGATGTTCTCGAGGTAGACCTCGTCGGGCGCGTCGCGGAAGTCGATGATGACGTCTTGGCGCATTCCGGCCGAGATCTCGAAGCTCTCCACTTCGACGCCTCGTGGCAACAGCCAGGTGTCCGTACCGATGATGCACATCTTCTGACCCGTGCTGAGACGCACCTCGTAGATGCGCGCGTTGGAGCCGTTCAGAAACCGGAAGCGATACTTGCGGCGCTCGACTTCCAGGTAGGGCTGGACCTTCCCGTTGACGGTGAAGACGTCGCCGATGCGCCCGTTGTGGTCCAGGAAGTCGTAGAAGATCGTTCCGTCCGCGTTGAAGCGCTGATCGGTGAGCACCAGGCCGATATCTTGCGGTCCGCCCGGGGCGGGGATGACGCCGCTATCCGCAAGCTCTAGCTCGCGTTCGTCGATGCAAAGGTAGAAACCCGCCAGGCCCTTCGCGACGTTGTAGCCGGTGACGTCCATGGCGTGGTCGTGATACCAGCACGTCGTGGGGATCCAGGTGGGATCGAAATCGTCACCCTGCACGGGCGCAATGTTCGTTGCCGGGTTCGTACGCTGGGGGCCGCAGTTCGTGTACCAGTAGTCACGGGACTCGCCCGCCAGGTTGTAGAAGTCCGGGTAACCGTCCGAGTGGGCCGGGTTGTGGCCACCGTGCAGATGAATGGAACTCTCGTGGGCGTGGTGGGTGGTGTTGACCTGTCCGTCGCCGCCCTTGCCCCGGTCCGCGGTCAGCGCGTTGTAACTGCGGAGCACCGTCGGCGCCCTGACGTCGGTGAGGATGGTGGGCCCGGGCGTCGTCCCGGAGCCCGGAGGCTGGGTGATATCCCGGTAGGCGAAGATGGGCACCTCGGGCCCACCCGGCACGAACTGGTGGAGGGTCTCCTCGAGGACCAGCCCGAACTCGGTCTCGTGGGTGTTGCCGAGGCTGAAGCCGCTCTTGAACTGGTTCATGTCCGGGAAGTGCCCGAACTCCGGCGCGATGCCGTGGGAGACGTCGGCGAAATCATGGGTCGGGGCGATGGGCCCGGGACCGGGACCACCGGGCCGGGGATACAGGCCCGGCGCCGGGTCCAGGCGATTCGCGCCGGTGAGTTCCGTGAGCGGAAGCGGCAGGCCGAAACCGGGTTCGAGGGGCTGACTGAAAGGCGTGTAGCCGAATACGCGACCTTGGGATTTTGCCGAAGACTTGGCGCGCCCGCGGCGGCGACCGCGCTTTCCCTCGATGGGCCGCGGAGCGGCAAGCCCCACGGCTCCAGCAACCAGACTTCCCTTGATCAGCGATCGGCGGGTCAAACCCATGGTTTCTCCGACAATACTAGATTTTAAATTTCATCAGAATTATTTCATATTGATCGTTAAAACTGGGTTGAAATTCGGTTAATTAATGGTGACTGTCACATTAAGGCGTCAGCGGGATCCGCAGGCCTCCCCGGGGGCATGCGCGATGTCCCGGCGCGCCAGAGAGCCCCTCGCCCGGTTCGCGAATCCGCCCCTAGACACTTCGGATGCGCCTCGTCGCGGAACTCGGCCACGGCCGCCCCGTTGCGCTATCGGGCGTTCGATCCCACGGCCGGGATTCGTTGCCCGCACCTACCTGCTGTGTTAGCAAGCTGTCCGAACGAGCGGATGCTTTCCCCCGAACCCGGCGCGCGCTTTGGGGGTCGACCACAGCCCGCAGGGAGTCGGCGAATGGATCTCCAGTACGGCCCGCGCTACGAAGCCTTCCGCGCGGAAGTCCGGAATTTTCTCGAAGCCCACAAACCCGAGAAGCCCGTGGGCAGCCTGAACCCCGAAGTGCGCCACGAGCTGGTGGCCTGGCTCTCCCTGCAGATCGATCACGGTTATTGGGCGCGCACCATCCCCGAGACCTACGGGGGCTTCGGCGCCGAGCCCGACCTGCTCGAGACCGTGATCATGGACGAGGAATTCAACCGCGCCGGGGTGGCGCGAGGCATGGCCGCCCAAGGCCCCTCCATGCTGGTCCCCACCCTCCTCGAGCACGGCACAGAAGAGCAACGCAGCCGCTGGATCGGGCCCACCATGCGGGGCGAAGTGATCTGGGCCCAGGGCTACTCGGAGCCCGGCTCGGGCAGCGACCTCGCAAGCCTCACCACGTCGGCGCGCGAAGATGGCGACGACTTCCTGATCAGCGGTCAGAAGATCTGGACCAGCGGCGCCGACAAATCGGACATGATGTTCGTGCTGGTTCGCACCGAGCCCGAGGCCGACAAGCACGCGGGCATCAGTTACCTCCTCGTGCCCGTCGGCTCGCCGGGGATCGAGGTGCAACCGCTTCGCACCATGTCGGGAAGCATCGGGGAGAACTCCTTCAACCAGGTCTTCTTCACGGACGTGCGGGTCCCCCAGTCGAGCGTGGTGGGGCGCCGTGGCGAGGGCTGGAAGATCGCCAACACGACGCTCAAACACGAGCGCAACAGCCTCAACTCCAACGCCGAGGGCACGCTGTTGCGACTCACGAGGTTGATGCGACAGGAGAGCGCGAACGGCGTCTGTACGCTGGAAAGCCCCCTCTTCCGGGACCGCCTCATGCAGCTGCAGGCCCGGGCACTCTCCATGAAGCACCACGGCATGCGGATGCTCACCTGCAGCCTGAAAGAGGAGCGGGCAGGCGTGGCGGGGCTCGTCACCAAGCTCCAGAACTGCCAGCTGAACTTCGACATGTCTTCCCTCGCCATCGACGTGATGGGCGAACTGGGTGTTCTCTACGACCACACGAAATACGAGCGCGATCGCGGCTACTGGCAGGCGCACTCCTTCTTTTCGCTGGGGCTCATCATCGGCGGCGGGACGGCGCAGATCCAGAAGAACATCATCTCCGAGCGAGGCCTCGGACTGCCCCGCGAGCCCAAGCCCGCGCCGGCCTGAACGCAGCGCTCGTTCCGTCGAAGCATCGACTGGAGGCAAGAGGAAAGCGAGCCATGGATTTCGGACTCTCGGAAGAGCAACTGCTGCTCGAGAAGACGCTCCGCAGCTTTCTCGCCGACGAGGTGCCCATCGGCCGGGTGCGGGAACTGCGCGATGCGGAGTGTCCGAACGATGTCGGCATCTGGCGCTCCCTCGCGGAGCTGGGCGCTACCGGCATCCTGGTCCCCGAGAGCCTGGGCGGCAGCGATCTGAGCCTGCTGGACGCGGCCCTGGTCGCCCAGTCGCTGGGCCACGCGGTGACTCCCGCGCCCTTCCTCGGATCCGCGGTGATGGTCCCCATCGCATTCCGGGCACTGGCAGGCAGCGAGACCGATGGCTGGCTGCGGGGCATCGCGGCTGGCGAGATTCGCTTCGGCGTAGCGGCCACGGAATTGTTCTCGATCCGCGAAGAGGCGGGCACTGTCCTCTCGGACGGGAAGCTCAACGGCAAGGCCATGATGGCCATGGACAGCTGCGCGGCCGATTTCATCTTGTTGACCCCAGACGCAGGACGCCTGGCGGTGGTCCGCGGCGACGCCCCGGGACTCGAGGCGACCCGCCTCGCCACCACCGACGCGACCCGCTGCGCGACGGAACTGCTCTTCGCAGAGGTCGCCCCCGAGGCGGTCTTCGAGGGCGCCGAGGCCGTCATCGAGCGGATGCTCGACGCGGGCCGCATCGCGCTGGCGGCCGACACCCTGGGCGCCTGCGAATCGATGATCGAGCAGGCGGTCGCCTACGCGGGGCAGCGCAAGCAGTTCGACCGGCTGATCGGCTCCTTCCAGGCCGTCAAGCACATGTGCGCGGAGATGATCGCCGAGCTCGAACCCGCCCGATCCCTCTTGTGGTACGCGGCCCATGCCTTCGACACCATGCCCGAGGAGGCGCCGCTGCTCGCCTGCCACGCGCTGGCCCACATCTCCGAGATCGGTCGGGAGATCTCGAGCGTGGCCACCCAGGTCCACGGCGGCATCGGTTGGACGGACGAGCAGAACCTGCACTTCTGGTTCAAGCGCATCAGCGCCGCGCGCCACATGCTGGGCGGCCCCGCGTGGCTCCGCGAACGCGCGGCGTCCCTGCAGGGTCTCGTCTGAGCGCTCTTTCCGGGGCCCCCTCGCTGAAGCCGAGCCCTCGCCACCGGGCTACCCTCGGCGCCGTGTTCGCGGAGCGGCGTCAACGATTCCTGAAGGCCATGGACCCGGATGCGGTGGCCATCCTGCTTGGCAACCCCACCGTGCCGCGCTCCCGCGACACCGAGTATCCCTTCCGCCAGGACAGCGATTTCTGGTACCTGGCTGGCTTCGATCACCCCAACGCCGTCGCGNTACTGCGCAACTACGGTGCCGAGCCCTACACGCTCTTCGTCGAGCCGCGCGACAAGGAACTCGAGACCTGGACGGGTTACCGACCCGGGGTGGAGGGGGCGCTGGCCGACTTCGGGGCGGACGCCGCCCATCCCCGCAGCGAGTTCATCGAGAAGCTCCCGGATTTCATCCGCGGTGCGAGCCAGGTCTATCACGTGCTCGGGCGAGACGCGCAGCTCGACAGCCGGCTCACCGAGACCGTGGAGGCGCTGCGGCTGCGCTCACGCGTGGAGTCCGCACCGCCGGATCGCATCGTCGACCCGCGCTCCATCACCCATGTCATGCGCCTCCACAAGGAGCCGGGGGAAGTCGAGATCATGCGGCGGGCGGCAGCCATCAGCCACGAGGCCCACCGCGCTGCTGCAGGCCTCGCGTGGGCCGGCGCACACGAGTACGAGCTGCAGGCGGCGCTCGAGTACAACTTCCGGAGATTGGGCGCCAGCGGTCCCGCCTACACGAGCATCGTGGGGGGCGGCGCGAACGGCACCATCCTCCACTATGTGCGCAACGACCAGCCTCTGCGCGAAAACGACCTGGTGCTCATCGACGCCGGCTGCGAGCTCGAGGGCTACGCGTCCGACGTGACCCGCACCTACCCGGTGGACGGCCGCTTCGCGGGCCCTGCCCGCGAACTCTACGAGGTGGTGTTGGCCGCCCAGGAGGCGGCTCTCGCGCAGGCCCGGCCCGGCAGCACGCTTCCCGCCGTCCACGAGGCCAGCGTGCGGACCCTCACGGAGGGGCTGGTGGCGCTGGGGCTCCTCGAAGGCGACGTCGAGGAGCTGGTGGCCCGGGACGCGTACCGCAGCTTCTACATGCACGGCACCAGCCACTGGCTGGGCCTCGACGTCCACGACGTGGGCAGCTATCGCGGCGAGGCCGGACCCCGCGTCCTCGAGCCCAACATGGCCTTCACCGTGGAGCCGGGCCTCTACGTGGCGCCCGATGCCAACCTGGTCGATGAGCGTTTCCGGGGCATCGGGATCCGCATCGAGGACGACGTGGTGATCACCGCCGACGGCCACGAGAACCTGAATGCGGATCTCCCCAAGCGGCCCGACGACGTCGCGGCGCTGGTCCGCGAGCGCCCGGGCGCCGCCCGCTAGCCGGGCCAGCCCCCCACCTCGAGAGGAAGACGTGCCCGACATCGAATCGCTGCTCGAGGAGAAGCGCCGCTTCAAGCCGGACCCCGCCTTCGCGAGACAAGCCAACTGGACGCCCAAGATCATCCGCGAGCACCGCAAGCTCGCCGCCCAGAGTCCCACGCGCTTCTGGGCAAAGATGGCCCGGGAACACGTCAGCTGGTTCAAGCCGTGGAAGCAGGTTCTGCAGTGGAAGCCCCCCTTCGCGAAGTGGTTCCTGGGAGGCCGCCTCAACGTCTCCTTCAACTGCCTGGACCGCCACCTCGAAGGCGAAAACGCCTGGCGGCGCAACAAGGCGGCCATCATCTGGGAAGGAGAGCCCGGCGACCAACGCGTGCTCACCTTCGGCCAGCTCCACCGGGAGGTCTGCAAGTTCGCGAACGTGCTGAAGGCCCACGGCGTGAAGAAGGGTGATCGCGTCGCCCTCTACATGCCGATGATCCCGGAACTCGCCATCGCGGTACTGGCCTGCACGCGCATCGGCGCGCCGCACAGCGTCGTTTTCGGCGGCTTCTCGGCCGAGGCGCTGCGCGACCGCATCCTCGACGTGGGCGCAGAGGTGGTGATCACCGCAGACGGCGGTTACCGGCGCGGCGCTCCCCACGCCCTCAAGCCCGCCGTCGACGAGGCCCTGGAAGGCTGCCCGGCGGTTCGCAGCGTGCTGGTCGCACAGCGCACCGGTGAGCCCACCGAGATGTCGCCCGGGCGAGACCACTGGTGGCACAAGGAGATGGAGACGGCCAGCGCCGTCTGCAAGCCCGCCTCCCTCGACTCCGAGCACCCCCTCTTCGTCCTCTACACCAGCGGCTCTACTGGCAAGCCCAAGGGCATCCTCCACACCACGGGCGGCTACCTCACCTACGCGACCACCACCGCCCGGGCGATCTTCGACCTCAAGGACTCAGACACCTATTGGTGTACTGCGGACATCGGTTGGATCACCGGACACTCCTACGTGATCTACGGGATCCTCGCCAACGGCGCCACTACCTTCATGTACGAAGGCGTCCCCACGCATCCGGGACCGGACCGCTTCTGGGACATCATCGAGCGCCACCGCATCTCCATCTTCTACACCGCACCCACTGCCATCCGCACCTTCATCCGCCTGGGCGACGACCATCCCAAGCGCCACGACCTCTCCTCGCTGCGCCTGCTGGGCACCGTGGGGGAGCCCATCAACCCCGAGGCCTGGATGTGGTACCACCGCGTGATCGGCGGCAAGCGCTGTCCCATTGTCGACACCTGGTGGCAGACCGAGACCGGCGGCGTGATGATCACGCCGCTGCCCGGACAGGTCGCCACCAAGCCCGGCTCCGCGACGCTTCCCTTCCCGGGCATCGAGCCCGAGGTGGTGGGGGAGGACGGCCAGCCCGTCACACCGCCGGACGGCGGCTACCTGGTGGTCCGCAAGCCCTGGCCCGGCATGCTGCGGGGCATCTGGGGCGACAAGCGGCGCTACCGCGAGCAGTATTGGAGCCAG
>JABSQX010000209.1 GCA_013215615.1 Myxococcales bacterium
TCGGCCATCTCGATCCGCGCCGCGTCCATCTGAGCTTCTTCGTCTGGGACGACAGCTTCCCGGTCTACGTGAAGGCCAGGGAAATCGCCGAGACCGAGGGATTCTCCGCGGGTTGGGAGGCCTACGGGGAACACGCGCCCTTCCGACAATCGATGGTGTACGCGGGCGGCGGCGTAGGGGTGGACTGAGGGACAGGCTCCGCGGCATCCGCTCGATGCGCTAGCGTCCCGGACAGCGCGATGGACTTCGTCCGAGCCTGGTTCCACGAGCACTTCTCGAACCCACAGGTCGTCCTGTTGGTGGTGCTGCTCGCCGTCGCGCTGCTGGGGGTGGTCTTCCTCGCCGAGATGCTGGCGCCGCTCATCGCCGCGCTGGTGATCGCCTACGTGCTCGACGCCCCCACCGAAAACCTGCGCGCCCACGGCCTGCCGCGCTGGATCGCGGTGATCCTGGTCTTCCTGGGCTTCCTGTCGCTGATCGCCATCGCCCTGCTCGCCATCCTGCCGCTGCTCTCCCAGCAGCTCTCCCAGCTGGTGGGCCTGCTTCCCGGCATGGCGACCCGGGTCCAGGAACTGCTGCTCGCGCTCCCCGACCGCTATCCGGAACTCGTCGGCCGCGAGCAGGTCCTCGACCTCACCGACCAGCTGCGCGGGGAGATCCTGGTGCTGGGCCAGAACCTGCTGATGCTCTCCGTCGACCGCATCGGGAACTTGGTCGGCGTGATCGTCTACCTCTTCCTGGTGCCCTTCCTGGTGTTCTTCTTCCTGAAGGACAAGGGACGCATCCAGGCTGCCCTGCTGCGCGCGCTGCCCGAGGAGCGCACGCTGGTCGCCACGGTCTGGTCCGAGGTGGACCGCAAGACCGGCGCCTACGTGAAGGGCAAGGTCTACGAGATCGGGATCGTGGGCGCGGTGTCCTGGCTGGGCTTCAGCCTGCTCTCCCTGGATTTCGCGGCCCTGCTGGCGGCCCTCACCGGGCTCTCCGTGCTGATCCCCTACATCGGGGTGGCGGTGGTGTCGGTGCCGGTGGCGCTGGTGGCGCTCTTCCAGTTCGGCCTCGGCGCCGAATTCGCGGCGGCCGTGGGCGTCTACACGGTGATCCAGCTACTCGATGGCAACCTGCTGGCGCCGCTGTTGATCTCCGAGATCGTGGACCTGCATCCCGTCGCGGTGATCGGCGCCATCCTGCTCTTCGGCGGAATCTGGGGATTCTGGGGCGTATTCTTCGCCGTGCCGCTCGCTACCGTGGCCATCGCGATCCGCAACGCCTGGCCGGAGACGGAGGAGATCCCCCCGCAGGCAGCGCCGGGCTAGCGGGCATTCCCCCGCGCGCCGCGGCCACGGCGGCGCGCCGCCGCCAGATGGGAGAAGGATGCCGGCACGCATTGACGCGCTCCCCACCCCCGCCCTGCTGGTGGACGTGGCGGCCCTCGACCACAACCTCGCCGAGATGGCGCGGGCGCTGCCCGGGGCGCGCCTGCGCCCCCACGTCAAGGCCACCAAGTGCACCGCCCTGGCCCGGCGCCAGCGCGAGTTGGGCCACCACGCCTTCACCTGCGCGACGCTGCGCGAGATGGAGGGCCTGGCCGCCGCCGGGCTGGGGGAGGACCTCTTGCTCGCCAACGAGGTACTCGACGCGCGGCGTCTCGGCGCCCTGGACGCCCGGGTCAGCGTGGCCGTCGACTCCGAGGCCACCGTGCAGGCGGCCGCCGCGGGGGGTGTCCGCGAAGTGCTCATCGACGTGAACGTGGGCCTGCCGCGCTGCGGCTGTGCGCCGGAAGAGGCCGGCCGGCTCGCCGAGCGCGCGCGCCAACTCGGGCTCACGGTGCGCGGCGTGATGGGCTACGAGGGGCACGCGATGGCGGTGGCAGCGCGCGAGGAGCGCGCACGCCTCACGCGGGCCAGCATGGAGTTGCTGGAGCGAGCTCACCAGGACGTGGGGGGCGAAGTCATCTCCGCCGGGGGCACCGGCAGCTTCGATCTCAATACGCTGGCCACCGAGATCCAGGCCGGCTCCTACACGCTGATGGACGGCGCCTACGCGAAACAGGGGCTGCCCTTCCGGCAGGCCCTGTGGGTGCAGGCGCGGGTGATCTCGGTTTCCGCCGACTACGCGGTGGCGGACTGCGGGTTGAAGGCCCTGGGGATGGATCACGGCAACCCAGAGATCGAGGGCGCGCGGGTCTGGTTCTGTTCCGACGAACACATCACCTTCTCCTCGGAACCCCTGCCCCGGGTGGGGGACGGCGTGCGCGTCTGGCCCGCCCACGTGGATCCCACCGTCGCCTACCACGAGCGCTTCCAGTTGGTCGCGGGCGACGAGGTGCTGGAGAGCTGGCCCATCGACCTGCGCGGCTGGTAGCCGCGATCGCTCCGGCGGATCCCAGCCAGAGCTGAGGCGGGCTAGCCCTTGCGCTTGCCCGAGACCTTCGCCCAGCTGTCGCGGAGCGTGACGCTGCGGTTCCAGACGGGCGCCTCCGGGGTGGAGCGACCGTCCAAGCAGAAGTAGCCCTGGCGCTCGAACTGCCAGCGGCTCCCCACCTCCGCGGCGGCCAGGGCGGGCTCCAGCGCGCAATCCTCGAGGCGGCGCAGGGAATCCGGATTCAGGTGGTCGAGGAAGTGACCGCCTTCGGGCACGTCCATGGGATCCTCGACCTCGAAGAGTGTCTCGTAGAGGCGAACCTCGGCGCGTACAGCGTGGCGCTGCGACACCCAGTGCAGAGTGCCCTTCACCTTTCGACCGTCGGGCGCGTCGCCGCCCCGGGTGGCGGGGTCGTAGCGGCAGCGCAGCTCCACCACGTGACCCTCGGCGTCCTTCACGACCTCCTCGCAGGTGATGAAGTACGCGTAACGCAGCCGCACCTCCCGGCCCGGTGCCAGCCGGAAGAACTTCTTCGGGGGATCCTCCATGAAATCCGCACGCTCGATGAAGAGTTCGCGCGAAAAGGGGACTCGCCGCGTGCCCGCCGAGGGATCCTCAGGGTTGTTGACGGCCTCGAGTTCCTCGTCCTCTTCGGGGTAGTTTTCGATCACCACCCGGAGCGGATCGAGGACCGCCATGGCGCGCGGCGCTGTGCGGTTCAGTTCCTCGCGCACCGAGTGCTCGAGGCGCGCCATTTCGATGGTGTTGGCGCGCTTCGCGACCCCCACCCCCTCGCAGAAGCTGCGAAGCGCCGCCGGGGGATAGCCGCGGCGACGCATGCCCGAGAGGGTGGGCATGCGGGGATCGTCCCAACCCTCCACGTGCCCGGCTTCGATGATCTCGCGCAGCACGCGCTTGCTCATCACCGTGTGGCTGAGGTTCAGGCGCGCGAACTCGATCTGCTGGGGATGACAGGGCGTCTCCAGCGCGTCGAGAATCCAGTCGTAGAGGGCGCGACGATCGACGAACTCCAGCGAACACAGCGAGTGGGTGATGCCCTCCACGGAATCCGAGAGACAGTGCGCGAAATCGTAGAGGGGATAGATGCACCACTGCTCGCCGGTGCGGTGGTGGGGGACCTTGTGGACGCGGTAGAGGATGGGGTCGCGCATCACCAGGTTCGGCGAGGCCATGTCGATGCGGGCGCGCAGCGTGCGCTCGCCGTTCTCGAACTCGCCCGCCTTCATGCGGGCGAAGAGGTCCAGGTTCTCCTCGACGCTGCGCTCCCGAAAGGGGCTGGGCGTACCCGCCTCGGTGAGCGTGCCGCGCCGGGCGGCGATCTCCTCGGAGCTGAGGTCGCAGACGAAGGCCTTGCCGCGGCCCACCAGCTCCACCGCGTAGTCGTAGAGCCGCTCGAAATAGTCGGACGCGTAGTAGAGGTACTCCCCCCAGTCGAAGCCGAGCCAGCGAAGGTCCCGCAGGATGGCCTCCACGAACTCGCCTTCTTCCCGGGTGGGGTTGGTGTCATCGAAACGCAGGTGGCAGCGACCGCCGTGCTCCGCGGCCACGCCGAAATCCAGGCAGATGGCCTTGGCGTGGCCGATGTGGAGATGCCCGCTCGGCTCCGGGGGAAAGCGCGTGACCACCGCCCCGCCGTGCTTGCCGCTGGCCACGTCCGTAGCCACGATGCTGCGGATGAAATCCAGCCCCGCGGTCTCCGCCTGATCCTCCAAGCCCACCTCCTCGGCCCCGGAGTCTAGAGGCGCTTCGCGACGGCTGCCGCGCGGGTGGCTAGAGCCTGGCTCGGAACTGCCAGCCTCCCGGGCCGCGCACGATGTGTCCCGCGGTGGGACCCGCGTAGTGGGTGCCGATGATCAAGGTGTCGGCGTCTCCGTGGGCATCGATGAGGGTGTGGCGCGTGGCAGCCGCAGCCGCCGAATCCGTGTCCGCGGACATCCGCCAATCGGGCTCCGCCCACTGCACGGGGTGGTGACTGCAGTCGCCGGTGATCAGCGCCCGGGCTCCGCCGGATTCGATGGCCAGCGATACGTGGCCCGGCGTGTGGCCCGGCGTGGGCACCAGCCGGAGGCTCTCGCAGAGGCGGTGGTCGGTATCCACCAGGTCGGCGAGGCCCGCATCCACCAGCGGTCGCACCGCGGTCTCGAGCGTCGACGCGAAGCCCGCATCCACCTCGGCGCTCCAGTGCTCCCACTCCGCGCGGGCGAAGAGATAGCGGGCGTTGGGGAAGGTGGGCAGCCAGCGGCCCTCCACCTGCACGGTGTTCCAGCCCACGTGGTCGAAGTGCAGGTGGGTGCAGAGCACGACGTCCACGGACTCCAGGCCGACGCCCGCGGCGGCCAGCTCCTCGCGCAGGTCCAGCGAGTTCTCACCCAGGTCCTCGTACCCCGGCAGGCTGTACTCACCCACACAGGTGTCCACCACCACACGGAGCTCCGGGGCATCCACCACCAGCGCGTGGATGGAAAGCCGCACCTGATCCTCTTCGTCCATGAAGTGCGGCACCAGCCAGGAGCGGTGGCGGGCAATCGCCTCGGCGGTGGCGTCCGGGAAGAATCCCAAAACGGGGAGCGCCGTCTCCGACTCCACGATGCGCGTGACGCGCACCTCTCCGACCTGCCAGGAAAGATTATCCATGGGATCCGA
>JABSQX010000210.1 GCA_013215615.1 Myxococcales bacterium
ACCAAACACATTTTCGTGACGGGAGGGGTCCTCTCCTCCCTGGGCAAGGGTCTCGCGTCCGCATCGATCGGGGCGCTTCTCGAGGCCCGCGGTCTACACATCACCTTTCTCAAGCTCGACCCGTACCTCAACGTCGATCCGGGGACGATGAACCCGTTCCAGCACGGCGAGGTCTACGTCACCGCGGACGGGGCCGAGACCGACCTCGATCTGGGGCACTACGAGCGCTTCACGCGGGCCCGGATGGGGCAGAAGAACAACGTCACCGCCGGCCGCGTCTACGATTCGGTGCTGACGAAGGAGCGCCGCGGCGAGTATCTGGGCGGAACGGTCCAGGTGATTCCCCACGTCACCGACGAGATCAAGGGGCGAATCCGCGTGGCCGCCGAGGGTGTGGACGTGCTCCTCACCGAGGTCGGGGGGACGGTTGGGGACATCGAGTCGCTGCCCTTCCTCGAAGCGATCCGGCAGATGCAGGCCGAGGAGGGCCGCGAGAACTGCTGCTTCATCCACATCGCCCTGGTGCCCTACATGGCGGCCGCGGGCGAGCTCAAGACGAAGCCCGTCCAGCACTCGGTGAAGGAGCTGCGGACGGTCGGCCTCGCGCCGGACATCATCCTGTGCCGCACGGATCGCTTCCTGCCGAAGAGCGTCAAGCGCAAGATCGCGCTCTTCTGCAACGTAGACGTGGACGCGGTCGCCACGGCGAAGGACGTCGACACGATCTACGAGGTGCCGCTGATCCTCAACAAGGAGGGGATCGACGAGAAGATCGTCCAAGTCCTGAACATTTGGACGGGAAGCCCGGACCTGCGCCCCTGGGAGCAGATCGTCCACCGGGCGCGAAACCCGGAGATCGAGCTCAGCATCGCGATGGTCGGCAAGTACGTCGACCTGACCGAGAGCTACAAGAGCATCAACGAGGCGCTCTACCACGCGGGCTTCGCCCACAAGGCCCGGGTTCGCATCGAGTACTTCGACTCGGAGAAGCTCGACGACACCAGCGTGCTCTCCGAGGTGGACGGCGTACTGGTCCCGCACGGTTTCGGGCGCCGGGGCTCCGAGGGCAAGATCCGCGCGGTGCGCTATGCGCGGGAGAACCGGGTTCCGTTCCTCGGGATCTGCTTCGGGATGCATTTCGCCGTGATCGAGTTCGCCCGCTCGGTGGTAGGCCTCGAGGGCGCGAACTCGTCCGAGGTGGACGCCGAAACGCCCCACCCGGTGATCGACCTGCTGCCCGAGCAGCGCGGAGTCGAGAATAAGGGCGCGACGATGCGCCTCGGCGACTGGCCCTGCGTGCTCAAGGCCGGCAGCAACGCCTTCCGCGCCTACGGCCAGGAGCGGATCGCCGAGCGGCATCGCCACCGCTACGAAGTCAACCCCGAGTACGCGGAGAAGCTCGGGCGTGCGGGGCTGGTGATGGCGGGCACCTCACCCGACGGACGGTTGGTCGAGATCGTCGAAGTCGAGGACCACCCCTGGTTCGTCGCATCGCAGTTCCATCCCGAGTTCTCATCGACGCCGTTCCGCCCGCACCCGCTCTTCGTCGATTTCGTGGGCGCGTCCATGCGACGCCGCGCGGCGGGTTCGTAAGCGACGCGTTCGCCCACGGGCTTGGCCGAGCGTTGCTAGCGGAGATTTCGGGAGGGGGCGTTAGCTCAGTTGGCTAGAGCGCCGTGCTCACACCGCGGAGGTCACTGGTTCGAGTCCAGTACGCCCCACCATCACAGCGATAGCGTTCAGAGAGGAGTGGCGGAGGCGCCAGCCGCAGCTCACTCTTTTCGTCCACAGCGATAGCGTTCAGAGAGGAGTGGCGGAGGCGCCAGCCGCAGCCGGAGCGCCTCGCGAATTCGCTACAGTCCGCGCGCCGACGAAAGTGGCCCGGTAGCTCAGCTGGATAGAGCACGTGCCTCCGGAGCACGGGGTCGCAGGTTCGAATCCTGCCCGGGTCACCACTTCCTTCTCCCAGCGGGGCGATGACGTCGGGAGCGGTGGCGAAGCTCGTGGGTTCCCTCAACTCGCGACGGAGTTCTCCGTCGATCCGAACACGATGTTCGTCTGCGGTGACGAGGTCGCCTACCCTTTGAAAGTCGTGTCGCCGGACCAGGCTCTCCAAGGCGGGGCCGCGGGCCGGGGACGATGTCTGGGAGCCCCCTGCGTGAGAGCAATTGCAACCTTGATCCCCGCCGTGTGTGCGGCTCTGCTCCTCAGCGATCCCACCTGGGCCGGCGGCTCCGAGATCAAGGTCTACAAGACCCCCACCTGCGGCTGTTGCACCAAGTGGATTGATCATCTGGAGGCCAGCGGTTTTTCGGTCGAAGCCCAGGAGCTGCCGGACCTCACCACACTCAAGCGCAGCAACGGCATCCCCCAGTCGCTCTCCTCGTGTCACACGGCCTTCGTGCGCGGATACGTGATCGAGGGGCACGTGCCCGCCCGGGACATCGAGCGCTTGCTGAAACAGCGGCCAGAGGTGGTCGGGCTCACGGTTCCGGGGATGCCCGTCGGATCTCCGGGAATGGAGGGGCCGAATCCACAACGCTACGAAGTGCTGACCTTCGACTCGGGCGGCGAGACCACGGTGTTCGCCACCCACGGTCCGTGAATGAGCGCCTACTGATCGGAAGTAGGGGAAACGCCGATTTCCCCCCATGTCCCCCTTCGCCACGATCCGCGGGATCCGGATGTACTACGAGCGGGCCGGAAGCGGCCCGCCGCTGCTCTTCATCAACGGCAGCCAGGGTGACCTGCGGATGCAGCCGGGGCCCTTCGAGGGACCGATCGGCCGGCGCTTCGACCTGCTGGCCCACGACCAGCGCGGCCTGGGGCAGACCGAGAAGCCCGACACGGACTACACGATGGCCGATTACGCCGAGGATGCGGCAGCGCTGCTCGACCACGTGGGTTGGGATTCCTGCTCCGTGATGGGGGTCTCCTTCGGCGGGATGGTCGCCCAGGAGCTGGCCGTGCGTCATCCGGAGCGGATCGAACGCCTCGTGCTGTGCTGCACCTCCTCCGGGGGCCGGGGCCAGCCCTCCTATCCCCTGCACGAGCTCCAGGAGCTGACCGACGAGGAGCGGCTGCTGCGCGCCCTCGAGCTCTCGGACCGGCGCATGGATACCGACTGGCGCAAATCCAACCCGGAGACTTTCGCCCAGGTGCGCGAGATGATGGAGAAGCGCGCCGCCATCGGCGCTGGAGAGCCTGGCCGCGCGATGGGCGCGCGCCGCCAGCTCGAGGCCCGGCGACACCACGACGTGTACGATCGACTGCCCCAGGCCACGATGCCGACCCTGGTCTGCGCCGGCCGCCACGACGGGATCGCGCCCCTGGCGAACAGCGAGGCGATCGTGAGCCAGCTGCCCCAGGCGAGCCTGGAGGTCTTCGAGGGCGGCCACCTCTTCCTGGTCCAAGACCCGCGGGCCAACGAGCGCATCCTCGCGTTCCTGGGCGGCGGCGGGGCGGCTGGGAACGGAGGCTGACGGGCCTAGAAGATCAGAAGGCCTACCTCCTGGGTCGGGTGTGGGATCTCGCTGCACTCGAAGCGCAGCCCGAGGTCCGAGGCGAGGCCGTCGAACCACGAGGCGTCCGGGACGCCGAGCCGGACCATTGGTTGCACGCCGCCGTATAGGAAGCCGCTCGGGTCACGACCCACGATATAGGTGAAGAGCAGGCGGCCACCGGGCTCCATGACCGATTGGAGCTTGGTGACGCAGTGACGCACCTGGTCGTCCGACATGTGGGTGAAGACGGACTGGGCGATCGCGAAGTGGAAAGTCGCCTTGAACTTCTCGAACTCGAACATGGTCGATTGGAGGATGGTGGATCGCTTGTCGACCCCGCACTCTCGCAGAACCCGTTGGCCCAGGCGAATGTATGGCGGGAACGCCTCCACGCCGAAATAGTTCCCATCCTCCAGATAGGGAATGGCGCGTAGGCCGAGCCGCAGCGGGCCGCAGCCGATGTCGAGGAGCCGGTGCCCGGGCTCCAAGCCGCTGCGGCAGAGCGCGTCGAATTGCCACTCCGCAAGCTCGTGCCAGCGGTAGTGGAACTTGTGGTCGGGCAGGATGTTCTCTTCGATGCTGAGATCGATCAACTGCTCGACGGAGATCTCGTTCGTCACCGGCCTCTCAACCTCCGGTAGACGGGCCTGACGCGCTCCATCAGGAACGAATTGCGTGCGACGGCGCCGAGGACCGCCCCGCGCAGGCTCTCGCGGCGCGACAATCGCGGCTGGATCGCCTCGGGGGGGAAGATCAGTCTCAGCATGCCGAGTTGACCGGGATCGGTCTCCACATCGTCGACGCGGTGGACGTTGTTGTAACGCCAGAACGCGAGGTCCCCGCGCTGGATTTCGACATCGGTTCCGAACGAGACGTCTTGCCCCTGATTGCTCTGAAACACGAAGCCGCGCCCCCGGTAGTCGGGGCCCTTCTCGCTGAGGAACAAGCTGGCCTGGAGCCGTCTCGGGTCGAAATTCTTGCCCACCCAGTCCTGGTGCGGTCTCACGATGTCGCGGCCGTTCCGTGTGAGCACCACCCGGAACGCGCCGCCGCGCCCGGAGTAGGGAAAGATCTCGTGGAAGGGCATGCGGCCTTCGACCCGCCCGCGCAGCAGGTGCACCGCGAAGGCCACGGCGTAGGTGGCCTCGTCAGGCGGGCGATTCCACAGGAACTGGTAATAGGTGGCGTTGCCGTGCTCGTCGGGCCCCTGGACGCAGTTCGGACAGCCATCTGAGAACGTGCGCTTGCCCGCGAAGGGTTCGTGGCCTCGGTTGCCCAGGGAAGTCCAGAACGCCACGATGTGATCGACGAAGTCCGGCGCGATGAAGCCGCGGAATACGAAGTATCCGGGTTCACTCGAGTGATAGAGCTGCTTGCGGATCGGCAGCAGAGTTTCTTCGGGGATGGTCAGCCGTTCATAGTGCATTGAATACGGGGCTCTGCTCCGCGGGCGAAGTCTA
>JABSQX010000211.1 GCA_013215615.1 Myxococcales bacterium
TGATCGACCCGATGCGCGCCGCGGGAGGAGGCTCGATCATCAACGTGTCCTCGATCAGCGGTCATCACCCGGCGGCCGGGACCGGGGCCTACGCGGCCAGCAAGTTCGGGGTGCGGGGCCTCACCAAGGTCGCCGCACTCGAACTCGGCCGTTACGGGATTCGCGTGAACTCCGTGAACCCGGCGACGGGAAACCCCGAGATGATCCTCGAGTCGCTGGGGCTCGCGGGTGCCGACCTCGAGTCCCTTCGCTCGCAAACGGCGGGCCGGGGAGGCGCAGGGCTGACGGGCGGTAAACCGATCCTACGCCGGGGGGAGATGGCGGACGTGGCGAACGCGGTGGCCTTCCTCGCCTCCGACGACAGTTCCTTCTTCAATGGCGCGGATTTCGACCTGGACGGCGGGATCTCGGCGGGCAATCACCTGCCGGGTGACATTCCCGGTGCCCCCAGCCCCGAGCCGGAAGAGTAAGGGCGCCGCGAGTTCCCCCGGCCCCAATGCGAGGCGCAGCCGGCGCCGTCACGCCTGAGCGGCCGCTTCGTCGCAGCGTGCTCGAGATCAGCGGTACTGGGAGATCACCTCGCTCCCGAAGGCGTCGAGCTTGTCGAGGTACTCTTCCACGCTGCTCGCGTGTCCGAGATTCACAGAGGTCACCGTCGCACCGGCTCGATGGTTGGCGTCGACCGCGGCAAGCCACTCGTCTCGACCGTCCGGGATCACGGTCTCGCCCAGCACGCGCTGGGTGCCTTCCTCGCGCTGGATGATCGTCATCGGCATGACGACATCGAAGGGCCGATCGTCGTAGCCCGGCTGCCGGTGCAATGAGTCGAGCAGAGCGGGGAGTTCGTCGGTGGTGATCTTCCAGGGCACCCAGCCGTCGCCGGATCGCGCTGCGCGGGCGATCGCCGCGGCGCTGTTGCCGCCGATCCAGACGGGAACACGGGCAGGCTTGGGCTCGAAGACGATGTCCGCAAAGGCAGCGAAGCGGCCCTCGAAGGAAGGCGCATCCTGGCTCCAGAGCGCATCGATTGCCAGCAGGTACTCGTCGGCGATCGCAGCCCGGTCGGCGTGCGATACCCCCAGCACCTCGAACTCCTTCTCGAGATGTCCGATGCCCACGCCCAGGATCGCCCGGCCCCCCGACATCATGTCGAGGGTCGAGAACTGCTTGGCGACCAGCAGTGGATCCCGGTAGGGGAGCACGAGCACGCTGTTGTACAGGCGGATGCGCTGGGTGGCGCCGGCCAGGAACGCGAGGGCGGTCACGGCCTCGCACCAGCGTGCCCCCATCGCCTCGTTCATCTCGGCGGACATCACGATGTGATCCGACACCGACAGGTAGTCGAAGCCGACGGCTTCGGCCTTGCGTGCGATCGCCACCAGTTCTGCGCTGGTGGCCTTCGCCTCCCACGGCTGCAGGGTCGGGGGATACAGGTTCATGCACGGAAACCCCAGTCCGAACTCCATTCCCTACCTCCTCGGATCGGTGGCGATGCGTGGAAGTGCAGCCGGGGGGCCGTCGCTTCCTATGTGATTTCGGCGATGGCAGCCCCGGGTTAGGGGGTCGGCCAGGGAGTGAGCGGGAGACCCGGGGTCGGAAGACCCTCGATCGCGCAGACACGCCCGGGCGCCAGTTCCGTGGTGAAGAGGGTGCGCCGCTCTGCACCGCCGAAGCAGCAGTTGGTGGGGTAGGCGTTGTCGCCGAGGTCGATCACCTCCAACTGCTTGCCGCCGGTGTCCAGCACCCGGATGCAGTGATCCATCGGGCACGCGCAGTACAAACGGCCCTCGGCGTCGAACGCGAAGCCATCCCCCGGTGACTCTCCGGGTAGCGACTCCACCCACCACTCCTGGTCGCCCGATTCGGGATCGATCCAGAGCAGGCCCTGGGCCTCGACGATGAGCAAGCGGCCTTCGGGAGAGAGAGCGACGCCGTTGTCGAACTGAAAGCCGCTGGCGATCAAGCGAGGCGCTTCGCCGCTGCGATAGCTCCAGAAGCGCCCCTCGCCACCCGCGCTGCGCGTACCACCGTGGGGCGGCGGGTCCGTGAAATAGATCGTCCCGTCGGGCGCGACGATGAGATCGTTGGGGGCCTGCAGGCCTTCCTGCGCGAGACTCGTCACCTCGCCTTGCGGCGAGACGCGTTGAAGGCCCGGGGGGCCCGGTGTGTAGGGGATCTTCTCGGCGTCGATGCCGAGGCCCATCGCGAAGCCCCGAAAATCGATGCCACCGTTGTTGGCCACCACGAAGCCTTCGTCGTCGGCGAGTTGGGCGCTGTTCGCGCCGCCTGCCACCGAGACGAGCAGCTTCGACTCGCCGCTCTCCGGCCAGACCCGCAACAGGCCGCCGGGGGAGATCAGCGAGATGACGAGGGTGTCGTCGGGACACCAGACCGGCCCCTCTCCCAGGGGCGCCTCCGAGGTGACGACTTCGTATTTCATGCGCGCATTATGCAGCAGGGAGGGGGCCGGTGGCCATGGAAGCTGGGCCTCCGCGCAGAGGAGGCTCGAAGGGATGCGCGCGTCGACCACGCAAGAACGCAGGCTGGGCAGACTAGTGTGGAGCGACTGGGCAGCCGACCCCTCCCACCCGTGGCTGGCAATCGGGACGGTGCAGGGCGTGGATGCGGAGACTACCCTGCGCGCGTGGCAACGAGAGCATGCCAGCGTGACAGGGTGCGGCGCCGGGCAGTATTCGGAGCCGGGCTGCTCGCACTCGCGAGCCTGCTGGGCTGCACGGAACCCAGGCGTCTCCCGCCTCCCGTGCTTCCCGAAATTGCCGCGTTGTCGCGGCCGGTTCGCTACGAGGAGGAGGTCCGGCCGGTACTGGAGGCTCGCTGCGTCGTCTGCCACGCCTGCTACGACGCCCCGTGCCAGCTTCAACTCAGTTCGCGAGAAGGTGCCGAGCGCGGTGCCTCGAAGCTCCTCGTCTACGATGGAGCGCGTCTGCGGGAGAGCGCTCCCACGCGGCTCTTCGTCGATGCGCCCGACGCGGCCGCCTGGAGGACGAAAGGATTCTTCCCCGTGTCGAAAGGCACGGGCACCCAGGAACCCTCGCGTTGGCGCGACTCTCTGATGGTGGAGATGCTGGCGCTCGGGCGCGCGTTGCCACTCCCGTCGGGCGAGCGACTCCCGACCTCGGTGGATCTCGACATCAACCGCGACCTCAGCTGTCCCGCTCCTGGGAACTTCGGTGATTACGCGAGCCGGCACCCCTTTGGCGGGATGCCGTACGCGACGGCACCGCTCTCTACACGCGAACTCCGCCTGCTCGCCAGCTGGGTCGCGCAGGGCCTGCCCGGATCGGATGCCAAGGCGTTGCCTCCCACTGCCCACGAGCAGGTGCGGACCTGGGAGGCCTTCCTGAACGGCGAGTCCCTCAAGGAGCGGATCGCCGCGCGCTACCTCTACGAACACTGGTTCCTCGCGCACCTCTACTTCGAGAACCTGCCGGTGGGGCCCTTCTTCCGGGTGGTCCGCTCGAGCACGGCGCCCGGTGAGACCGTGCGGGAGATCGCCACGCGCCGGCCCTACGACGATCCGGGCTCGGAACCCTTCTGGTATCGGCTGCGGCCCATCGAAACGAGCATCGTGCACAAGACCCACATCGTGTATCGACTCGGCCCCGATCGCTTGGCGAGGCTGCGCGCGCTCTTTCTCGAAAGCGACTGGGATCCCACCCGCTTGCCTGGCTATGCGCCCGAGGAGGCCGCCAACCCCTTCGTGGCCTTCGATCAGATCCCGGCCCGCAGTCGTTACCAGTACCTGCTCGATGATGCGCAGTACTTCGTGATGACCTTCATTCGGGGGCCCGTGTGTCACGGGCAGATCGCCGTGGACGTGATCCAGGATCATTTCTTCGTGGCCTTCCTGGATCCCGACTACGACCTCTCGGTTCGTGAGCCGACGCTCCTCGCCGAGGCTCGGCCATTGCTCGATCTTCCCGCCGAGCATGGAAGCAACCTGCTGCCGGGCCAGGTTTGGCTCGGATACAGCCGCAAGCAGGCCCACTACCTGAACTTGCGGGAGCGCTACTACGCGGCCGCAGATCCCGACGGCCTGGGGCCTTCGCTTGCATGGATCTGGGATGGAGAAGGCTCCAACCCCAACGCGCTGCTCACCGTCTTCCGACATTACGATAACGCTACGGTGCTCCGGGGTTTCCAGGGGGGGACTCCGAAGACGGCGTGGATCATCGACTACCCGATCTTCGAGCGGATCTACTACGACCTGGTGGCGGGCTTCGACGTCTTCGGAAACGTCAGCCACCAGGCGGCGACGCGCCTGTACATGGACCACCTGCGCATGCAATCCGAGAACAACTTCCTCGCGTTTCTCCCCCGCGAGCGCCGAAAGCCCATTCGGGCCTCCTGGTACGTGGGGGCGACCCGGCAGCCCGAGTACCTGATCGCCGACCGCCTGCGATCGCTGCAGCGTGGTACGCAGGTTCCCTTCGATACACAGGACGTCGTAGCCGAGCTTCTCGTGGAGATCGAAGCGCATAATTCGGCGGTGGCCGGCCCCCCCGACCGATTGAATGGCTGTCGGGGTAAACGCTGTTCGGGGCTGGAGCCACCCTCGGCAGTGGAGACCCAGCTTCGTGGCATCGCCGGGGGACGCGGGCTATTCGCGGCGCCGCTACCAGAAGTGAGCTTGTTGGTGGTGCGGGGAGCCGGGCACGGCGGGAGCGATCTCGTCTACAGCATGATCCACAACCGCGCGCACACCAACGTTGCCCACATGCTCCGGGAATCCGCGCGGCTCGTGCCCGCGGAGGACACGCTCAGCATCCTGCCGGGACACGTGGGGAGCTATCCGAACTTCGCATTCGTCGTAGAGGCCGCGGAGCTTCCGGCATTCGTGGCGGAGGTGCGGGCCCTGGGGTCCGGAACGGGCTTCTCGAGCCTGGTCGCCCGCTACGGTCTGCGCCGCACGGATGCGCGTTTCT
>JABSQX010000212.1 GCA_013215615.1 Myxococcales bacterium
CTTCGCGGGTCTCCCGCAGCAGGGTCTCGTCGACTGCCTCCTCGGCCGCGCTCAGCCAGCCCAGCCACCAGGCGTGCCCCCACGCGCGGGGCAGGGATTCCGTGACGGCGTCGAAATGCACGCGCGCCGACGCGTAGTCGTGTTGGTTCATGCTGGCCACGCCCTGTACGAGTGAGGAGATGCCCACGTAGCTGGGGCCGACGACGAGCTTCTGCTGGGCGCGGTCGAAGAAGACCGGGGGCTCGCTAAAGCGGTGAACTTCGAGCCCCATCAGGGAGACGGGGTTCTCGGGCGCGCTCTCGAATCGGAAGGAGAGCTGGGACTGGGTGTCGCTTTCCACCACGAAGGCGACGCGCTTGTAGCCGCCACGGGCCTTCCAGTGCGAGGCCTTGCCGAGGAGCAGCTGCGCGAAGGCCTCGTCGACCACCGGCACCCCGTTTACCAGAATGTCCATGCCCTCGAGCGGCGTTAGGACCTCCTGGGCGGGGTCGCCCAGATCGCCCAGGTAGGCGAAGCACCAGTAGCGGCCCGGGGCGGTGTCGACCCGAAAGGTGAAGGCCGCGGGCTGCCCGCCCAGGCCCACGACCCCGCTCGCCGTGGAGTCTTCGATGAGCGCGGCCGGGAAGTTGGACTCCTCGACCGCGAACTGCGCGCTCACCCCCGGCCGTGAGATGGCCGACGAGGGCGCGCTCACCCAGCCATAGCCCTGGGAAGGCGTGTAGTTCGTGGAGGGATCGACGCCCTGGAAAGAGGAGGCCACCGGCGAGCCCGCGGGCCCCATGTCGAAGCGGTAGCTCTGGGCGAGTGCGGCAAGTGGGGCGAAAGCGACTGCGAAGAACAACACGAAACCGAGCGGAAATGTCGCGACCATGGAGGTCTGCTTCCTTCTTTGGGTCCGTGTAGAAAGTCTCGTGTCGGCTTTCGATCGGACCGGAAAATTGCAGTGCGCGCGAGGCGCGCTCACTCAGCGAGCCGGCCAGGCCCCGCGCGCCTGCGCGCGCTGGAGATCGCGCCGCATGGGATCGGCGCGCGCTGAGTCGAGGGGGTACTCTCCGGCGCTCGCCGCAGAGGAGATCCGATGGCCCACGAGTTCGTCTACACCATGCAGGATCTCGGCAAGGTGGTGCCGCCGGACCGTGTGCTGCTCGCGGACATCACGCTGGCCTTCCTGCCGGGGGCGAAGATCGGCGTGCTGGGCGCCAATGGCGCGGGAAAGAGCACGCTGCTGCGCATCATGGCGGGACGCGACGAGGACATCCTGGGCGAGGCGCGCCTCAGCCCGGGGCTGCGAGTCGGCTACCTCCCCCAGGAGCCCGAGCTCGATCCTGCGAAGGACGTGGCGGGCAACGTGGAAGAGGGCCTGGGCGAGACCCGCGACCTGCTGCGCCGCTTCGAGGAGGTGAGTGCCCGCTTCGGGGAGCCCCTCGAGGACGACGAGATGCAGGCCCTCCTCGACGAGCAGGCCAAGCTGCAGGACGCCATCGACGCCTCGGGGGGATGGGAGTTCGAGCGCACCCTGGAGGTGGCGATGGATGCGCTCCGGCTCCCTCCCGGAGACGCCGACGTCTCCGTGCTCTCCGGGGGGGAGCGCCGCCGCGTGGCGCTTTGCCGGCTGCTGCTCGCGAAACCCGACCTGTTGCTCCTCGACGAGCCCACCAACCACCTCGACGCCGAGTCCGTGGCCTGGCTCGAGCGCTTCCTCAAGGACTACGAGGGCACCGTCGTGGCGATCACCCACGACCGTTACTTCCTCGACAACGCGGCGGGCTGGATCCTCGAACTCGACCGCGGTCGCGGCATTCCCTGGAAGGGCAACTACTCGTCCTGGCTCGAGCAGAAAGAGGCGCGCTTCGCCCAGGAGGAGAAGCAGACCTCTGCGAAACGCCGGACGCTGGCCCGGGAACTCGAGTGGATCCGCATGTCTCCGCGTGCCCGTCAGGCCAAGGGCAAGGCGCGCATCAACGCCTTCGAGGCGTTGCGCGCGGAGGAGGAGCAGCGTCTGCCCGAGAGCGTGGAGATCCTGATCCCGCCGGGCCCGCGCCTGGGCGACGTGGTCGTCGAGGCCCAGGGTCTTCGCAAGGGCTACGGGGAGCGTCTGCTCATCGACGGCCTGGATTTTTCCCTGCCCCGGGGCGGAATCGTCGGCGTCATCGGCGGTAACGGCGCGGGCAAGACCACGCTCTTCCGCATGATCGTGGGGGACGAGAAGCCCGACGAGGGCTCGTTGCGGCTGGGCGAGAGCGTGGCGCTCGCCTACGTGGATCAGTCGCGAGAGGCCCTGGATCCGGAGAAGAGCGTCTGGGAGGAGATCAGCGGGGGCCAGGACCGCATCCGAGTGGGCGCCCGGGAACTCAATTCGCGCGCCTACGTGGGCTCATTCAACTTCAAGGGCCCCGACCAGCAGAAGAAGATGGGAACGCTCTCAGGAGGCGAACGCAATCGCGTTCAGCTCGCCAAGGTGCTGCAAACCGGCGGTAACCTGTTGCTCCTCGACGAGCCCACCAACGACCTCGACGTAGACACCTTGCGGGCCCTCGAGGAGGCACTGTTGGGCTTCGCGGGCTGCGTGGTCGTGATCTCCCATGACCGCTGGTTCCTGGACCGCATCGCCACCCACATCCTGGCCTTCGAGGGGGATTCCCAGGTGGAGTGGTTCGAGGGCAACTACGAGGACTACGAGAAGGATCGCAAGCGCCGCCTGGGCGCGGATGCGGACCGCCCCCAGCGCCTGCGCTATCGCAAGCTCTCGGGCTGAACGCCCCGCGCTTCAGTCCGGATCGCGAGCCAGCCGGACGCCCGAGAACTGCCAGCGTGCGGCGGGATAGAAGAAGTTCCGGTAGCTGGCGCGGATGTGGGAGCGGCGCGTAGCGCAGGAGCCGCCGCGCAGCGTGAACTGGTTGCTCATGAATTTGCCGTTGTATTCGCCGACGGCGCCGGTGGGGGGCCGGTAGCGCGGGTAGGGGGAGTAGCTGCTGCCCGTCCACTCCCAGACGTCGCCGAAGAGGCCTGTCATCGCGTCCGTACCCCGTGGCATCGGCGCGGGGTGGAAGCGGCCGCTCTCCGCGAAGTTGCCGGAAATCGGCTGCGTGCTGGCCACGCGCTCCCACTCCGCCTCGCTGGGCAGGCGTGCCCCCGCCCAACGCGCATAGGCGTCGGCTTCGTACCAGCTCAGGTGACAGACGGGCTCGTCGTCGGCGAGAGCCTGCAGGCCCGCCAGACTGTGCGCTCGCCAGTTCCCCGCCTCGCCCTCCCAGTAGAGGGGGGCCCGCCAGCCCTTTTCCCGTACGGCCGCGAAGCCGTCCGCCATCCAGTGCTCGGGCTCCGCGTAGCCCCCCGCCTCCACGAAGAGCCGGTACTCGCCGTTGCTGACGGGACGCGAGGCGAGCAGGAAGGACTCGATGAAGACGCGGTGCCGCGGTCCCTCGTTGTCGAACGCGAAGCCCGGGCCCGCCCAGCCGATCTCGCACTCCCCCTCCGGCACGGCGTGCCAGGCGAGGGCCTCGATCTCCTGCGCGGGGGACTCCGCGCGTTCGCGGTAGATGGGCGCGCAGGGATTCAGGGAGAAGAGGTGCTTGATGTCCGTGAGCATCAACTCCTGGTGCTGCTGCTCGTGGTGGAGCCCCAACTCGATGAGTGCCCGCAACTCGGGCTCGAGATCCGCCTCCTTGTCGAGGAGTTCCTGCAGGTGACGGTCGACGTGGCGGCGATAGGCGAAGACCTCCCGGAGGGTGGGGCGGGTCAACATGCCCCGTTGCGCGCGCGTGTACTGCGGGCCCACGCCCTGGTAGTAGGAGTTGAAGAGGCTGCGGTAGCGGGGGTCGAGGGGCCGGTAGCCGGGCACCCCCTGCTCCAGCGCGAAGGTCTCGAAGTACCAGCTGGTGTGGGCGAGGTGCCACTTCGCGGGGCTGGCATCGGGCATGGACTGGAGCGCGCAGTCCTCGGCGTCCAGGGGCGCGACCAGCGCCTCGCTGGCGGCGCGCACACTCGCGTACTGATCGGCAAGGGGAAGGCCCTCTGCGCCTGCTCCGGAATTCATGCTCTCCCCGCGCACTCGCTCGGCGGCAAGCATAGCCGACGCCGTCTGCGCCAGCGTCCGGAACTTCGCGTCCGTGGGGAGCGTCCTCGCGACGCTAGGGGCAGGGCGGCGCGCCCGCGCAGGCCCGGCCCGAGGGCCCGGGTTGTCCTCGAGCGAATTGGGGGAGGAATCGCGTCGCGAAATCCACGCCGTCCACCACGCCGTCGTCGTTCATGTCGGTGCCCGTCCCGGTATCTTCACCGGAGAAGAAATCGGGGAGGAAGTGGAAGAAGAAGTCGTCGCCGTCCACGGAGCCCGAGGCGTCGAAGTCCCCATCACATAGATTCCCGTAACCGTCCTGGTCCGTATCGGCCTGGCCGGGATTATCGAGCGGCCAACAATTGTCCTCGGGGTCGAAGACACCATCCCCGTCGTCGTCTGCGTCGCAGGCGTCTCCCCACTCGTCTCCGTCGAAGTTCGCTTGATCGACGTTGGGCATCGTTTCGCAGTTGTCATCGACATCGATGATCCCGTCCCCGTCCCAGTCATCCGACGCGGCCGGCCCCCCCTCCCAGTCGTCAGAACGGCTCGAGCAGGAAGGATCATCGGGGAAGTCCATGAAGCCGTCTGTGTCGTTGTCGATTCCGTCGTGACACTCGGTGATCGTCTCAGACCACCATGCAAACTTACAGTCGGGGTCCGCCGGGTAATCGATCAGGCCGTCGCCGTCGTTGTCCTGCCCATCCACGCAGCTCGACTGCTCGTGCTGGTCGAAGGCCGCCAGGCAACCCACGTCGTCCGGGTAGTCGATATCGCCGTCGTCGTTGTTGTCGACTCCGTCGCTGCACTGGGGGTTTTCGGTCGACGAG
>JABSQX010000213.1 GCA_013215615.1 Myxococcales bacterium
GCCGTTATCCCATCCTCGACGACTTCCGCCTCTCACCGCGCCTGGACCTCGACTACCGAGATACGGGAAGCGAGCAGAGCGTGTCGGTCGAACCGACCCTCCGCGCCGAATATCGCTTCCACGACTTCATATTCGAGGCGCGCATTCAGTACATGTGGCGCCCGACCATCGACGGCGGCGGAATCGGATACGAAACCGGCTACGCGTTCACGGCGGGCCTCCAGTACGACTTTTGAGAGACATGATGTTGAGCCACGAACTCGTTTCCCTCGGCGCCTATGCGCTCGCCTTTCTGGGCATCTGGTCCGTCTACACGCTTGCTCGCTACCGGAATGAACGCAGGGCGAGCGCGAAGCTCGCGGACTCCCGCGAGGCAGGCCTGACAGATCCGGATTCCCTGCACCCCGCGATCAACGAGAATCGATGTCTCGGCTGCGGGAGCTGCGTGACCGCGTGCCCCGAAGGAGACGTCCTCGGAATCATTGCGGGCAAGGCCCAGATCGTGGATTCGAGCCACTGCATCGGACACGGCGCATGCAAGCTCGCGTGTCCGACCGATGCCATCGAACTCGTCCTCGGCTCGGAAAAGAGGGGGGTGGACGTTCCGTCCCTCGGTCCGGATTTCCAAACCAACGTTCCCGGAGTCTTCGTCGCGGGAGAACTCGGGGGCATGGGCCTGATTCGAAACGCCATCGAGCAGGGACGCCAGGCCATGGAGTCGGTGGCAGGCTACCTCGAAAACGGTAGCGACTCGGACTCCCTCGATGTCGTGATCATCGGCGCGGGGCCCGCTGGACTCTCCGCAAGCCTCGGCGCCATGGAACGCAAATTGCGATTCGTCACCCTCGAGCAGGAGTGTTTCGGAGGAACCGTCGCCCACTTTCCGCGCGGCAAGATCGTGATGACAGCGCCCGTGGAAATCCCAATGATCGGGACGATCGAGCTCCGCGAGACCACGAAGGAGGCCCTGCTCTCGATGTGGGAGGACATCCTCAAAAAGACGGGGCTCGAGATCCAGGACGAGGAGCGCGTCGAAAGCGTGACTCCCTCTGGAGAAATCTTCGAGGTGAAAACCTCGAAAGACGAGTATCGAGCTCGCGCCATCGTGCTCGCGATCGGACGACGCGGCACGCCTCGAAAGCTCGGTGTCGAAGGAGAAGATCGCACCAAGGTCGTCTACCGGCTCATCGATCCCGCTCAGTACGAGGGCCAGCACGTGCTCGTCGTGGGAGGTGGCGACAGCGCGGTCGAAGCCGCGCTCGCGATCAGTCAGCAGCCCGATACCTGCGTCACGTTGTCCTACCGGGGAGAGGCCTTCAAGCGCATCAAACCCGGGAACCGCGAAGCCCTCGATGGCGGGGCTTCCAGCGAAAGCTTGCACGTCGCCCTCGAGTCGAACGTCAAGATGATCGACGAGAAGTCGGTGACGATCGAGGCAGACGGAGCATGTAAGGAAATCCAGAACGACGGCATCATCGTCTGCGCGGGTGGAGTGCTCCCGACCGATTTTCTAAAATCGATCGGGATCGAAATAGCGACGAAACGCGGGACACCCCTGAGATGACGCGACACTCACGAGCAAAATGGCTTCTCTTGCTTCTCCTCGGCACCGCTACGCTGGCCCACGCGAACGAGAGTTCACATCAAGCGGCCGAACACGCGCTTCGGCAGCGTGACTTCACGCGTGCCGCTCGAATCTGGCAGCAACTCGCCGACGCAGGCGACGAAAAGGCCGCGTATCGACTGGCCGGGCTGTATCGCTCCGGGAGAGGGGTAGCGCGCGACCCCGAGCGCGCAGGCCGATTGCTCGAGCGTGCCGCCAAGGGTGGCTACGACGTGGGGCGTACGCAGGCAGCGCTGCCCCGTCCCCAGACCGGGGAAGCGGGATCACCAACGAGCCTCCGGTCTGCGATCGAGCAAGGCGACATCCGCGCCGTGGAGGCGGCACTCGACGCCGGCGCGACCCCCGGCACGCCTGCTTCTGGAACGCGCTGCGACGCAGCCGAAGCGATCGTTCGTGGGCGCGTGGACATCCTCGAAGTGCTGGTTGCCCGGGGGGCAAGACTGGAAACCTGTGGTGGGAGCGGCCTCTCCCTGCTCCACGAGGCCATCCAGGTCGAGAACCTCGAAGCCGTCGACACGCTGCTTCGCCGGGGCGCTCGCATCGATGCTCGAGCTCCGGGAAACGCGACGCCTCTCCACGCAGCCATTCGTGTCGGGCATGATGGAATCGCCAAACGTCTGATCGAGGCCGGCCATTCGCTGAGCGCGCGCGATGACGCCGGCCGTAACCCCCTCGACCTCGCGGTGGTCGCCAGGAAGCCCCGGATCGCAAAGTATCTGCGCGCGAAGGGTGCACGAAGAACGAAATCCGACACTCCCCGCAATGACGCTTCACCGGACTGGCTTGCGCGCGCCGCCGACGAGTTGACGAAGGCCGCCTACCAGGGCTGGCCTCCGCTCTCGGTCGCGGCCTGGCGCGGCCAGGCAACAGTCGTGACCAGCGTGCTCGCAGAGGGGGCAGACCCGAACGAACTCGATCCGGAAGGATCGGCGGCCTTGGCCCGAGCGGCCAGCGGCGGTCATCTCGGAATCGTAGGCGCATTGCTGACAGCCGGCGCGGATCCAAACCGCGGCACTCCACCGCCCATTGTTGCAGCCGCAGGGAGCGACGACGCCCGTGTCGTGCGCGCCTTGTTGGACGCCGGCGCCCGGATCGAGGCCGTCGACCCCTCGGGCCGCACTGCGATCCACGCGGCTTCGGCCGCCGGTCAACGAAGAAGCGTCGAGGCACTGCTCGAGCGGGGGGCGCGCGCAGCCCGGCCCGATGCGGAGGGCTTCACTCCACTCGAAGTAGCAGTTCGCCACGCTCACGACGATCTCGTAGAGCTGTTGGTAGCGCGAACCCCGCAAGCACGACGGGGGCGCGCGCTGTGCTCTTCAGCCACAAGCGGCAGAGCGCACGCGCTGGGGCTTCTCCTCGAAGCGGGCGCTGACGCCCAGGGCACCTGCGCGGACGGTCAACCGCTGATCCACGTTGCGACTCGACAGGGTTCCGCACGAGCGGTCGGACAACTCCTACGAGCCGGCGCCGAGAGCAACCGCCCTTCCGTATCCGGGAACAGTCCCGTACTGGTCGCATCAGAGGCCGGTAACAAGAAACTCGTCGCGATCCTGCTTGCGCACGGTGCAGCGGTGGACGCACGCGGCCCCGGCGGTCGAACTCCGTTGATGCGCGCCGCGGCCGCGGGACACGTGGAGGTCGCCAAGCAACTGCTCGACGCAAGCGCCGACCGCCGCATGCGCGACGAGCAGGGCAATACGGCCCTCGACCTCGCGCGAAGCGCAGGGCACGAGCAGCTGGTCACACTCCTCGAGGGGGCGCCAGCCAGGGGATGGTGGGACTAGCGCTGATCGATTCTCACGTCGCTCCAGCCCCCCTCGTGGTGACATCGACCGCAGTCACGCCCGAAACCGCCGCTGTGGATATCGTCGAAGTCATGGCAAGTCGCGCAGTCCGAAGCCTGGCTCACGGCCCCCGGGCTCGGGCGCGTATGGCAGGCGAGGCAGTTGAGCCCGTCGTGACTCCCCTGAAGCGGAAAATCCGTATCGCGGCCATGGTCGAAACGCCAGAGCGACCAGCCATTCGGGTTGTGGCAGCGTCCGCAATTCTCACCCAGCTTCTTCTCGTGTGGGTCATCGGATGCGTGGCAGCCAATGCAACTTGGATCCGCATCGCGGAAGCGCATCGAAGTGTGACAGGACTCGCATAGCGCGACCGCGTGAAGCCCGAGCAGCGGGAAGCGGGTAATGTCGTGGTCGAAGCGCAAGCGTTTCCGCCAGCCCGACTCATTGTGGCATTGCCCACAGTCGCGACCCTCGGTGTCCGCATGGGCATCGTCACTTGCATGACAGTCGATGCAGGCCCCGGAGAGGTCTTCCTCCCGCGGATTTCGCTGGTGACAGCCCTGGCAGGCGAGTTCGGCGTGACTTCCTCGCAGAGAAAAAGTCGTCTCTTTTTCGTGGTCGAAGGTGACCCGGTCCCATCCCCGCTCAGAGTGGCAACTCGCGCAGTCACTTCCGTTGCGACCTCGGTGGATGTCATCCGGGGAATGGCAGGCCGCGCAGCGCGTCTTCAGCTTCTCCCGACCGAAGGTTCCACTGTGGCAGGCACTGCACTTCGCCTCGGCGTGGCGATGGGTCAGCGCGAAGCGCGTCTCCGCTGCGTGGTCGAAGACCGGCTGGTCCCATCCCTCCGGAGCGTGACAGCGCGCGCAATTCGGGCCGAAGTCGCCGCCGTGAGCGTCATTCGTCGCGTGGCAGGCACGGCATTCGGTCGGCGTGCCCTCGTAACGGTCCCCCGCGTGACAAAGGCGGCAATCGACGCGAGCGTGCGCCCCCTCGAGCGCGAATCCGGTGGATGCGTGCTCGAACTTCGTCTCGCTGAAGCCGCGCTCGACGTGGCACGTCGCACAGTCGTCACCGAGGCGTCCGCCGTGTGCGTCATCTTCGCCGTGACAGTCGACACATCGCGGAGACGCCTCACGATACGCCTTCTCGGGGAGATGACAGGACGCACACTCCACCTCTCGGTGCCGGTCCCGAAGTTCGAAATCGGTGAAGCGGTGCTGGAAGGACTCCCGGTTGAAACCGAGGATGTCGCCGTCGCGCCCTTGATGCTCGCTGTGGCAGTCTCGACAGAGCGAACCCTTCACGCGCGGATCGCGCCCGTGCAATCCACTTCCGGCTCGAAAATCCTCGGCGACCGCCTCGTGGCAACCCAAGCAACGATCCCGCTG
>JABSQX010000214.1 GCA_013215615.1 Myxococcales bacterium
CTACACGATCCTTCACGACTTCCCGCTCTTCCACCACGTCGACGAATTGCAGAAGACCCGGCATCGCATCCTGCGCTTCCACCGCGACATGCCCAGCCGCTTTGCGGTGGTGCCCCGCCACGGCCAGCCCGAGGAGATCCGCTGGTTCGAGTTCGAACCCGGCTACGTGCTCCACATGGCCAACGCCTGGGAAGAGGGCGACTGGATCGTGATGGACGGCTGCTACCAGCCGGATCCCACCGGTACCCGCCGCTCCGACGACGGCGTGCTCGCCGGCATGCTCGGCTACTTCCGCATGCGCTCCTACCTGAAGCGCTGGCGCATGAACCTCGTGACCGGGGAGTGCCGCGAAGAGGACCTCGACGACCTCAACGTGGAGTTCCCGCTCCCCGACACGACGCGCTACGGCCAACGCACCCGTTACTCCTACCACCAGCACCTGCCGCTGCCCGAAGATCTCCACACCCTGGAGTTCCACGCACTGGTCCGTTACGACCACGAGGACGGAAGCTGCCAGCGCTTCGACTACGGACCCGGCATCTCGGGCAGCGAGTCGCCCTTCGCGCCCGCCCCGAACGCAGGGGCGGAAGACGAGGGTTGGGTGCTGTCGTTGGTCTGCGACAAGCAGAGCTTCGAATCCCAGTGCTGGATCTTCGACGCCCGCGAGATCGCGCGCGGTCCGGTGGCCCGGCTGCGTCTCCCCGCCCGGGTACCGGCGGGCTTCCACGCGCATTGGGTGTCCGGTGAGTCGATCTGGGCCAGCGCCTAGCGGGGAAGCCTCGGCAGAGGCTCCTTGATAGCATGATGCCCATGGCCTTTCGCAGCCGATCCGCCACGCGCGCGCGCTCCGCGCACCTCGCAGCCGCCAGCCTGCTCTTCCTTACCGGGTTGGCGGGATGCGGGAGTGATGCAACCCCCCAGGTGGAAGGCAGCTCCGAGCGGGTCACGGCGGTGGTGGTCACCTTCGCGGGGAAGGCCAACTTCGCGGATCGCATCGAGGCCCTGGGCACCGCCCACGCCAACGAGTCCGTGGTGATCACCGCGCGAGTGATGGAGACCATCCAGCGGATCAACTTCCAGGACGGCGAGACCGTGGATGCGGACACGGTGCTGGTGGAACTCACCAGCACCGAGGAGAGCGCGCAACTCGACGAGGCGCGGGCCAACTACGACGAATCCCTGCGGCGCTACGCGCGCATCGAGGACCTGGCCGGGAAGGGCACCGAGTCCCAGGCGCGCCTCGACTCGGTGACCGCGGCCCGGGATGCCGCCCGCGCACGGCTCGCGGAGCTTCGCGCCCGCCTCTCCGACCGGCTCGTACGCGCGCCCTTCCGCGGGGTGCTGGGCCTGCGCAGCGTGAGCCCGGGCGGGCTCGTCCAGCCCGGCGACCGCATCACCACCCTCGATGACATCGATCGCATCAAGGTGGACTTCTCGGTCCCCGAGCGATTCCTGGCCAGCCTCGTACCGGGGCAGCTCATCCAGACCCAGAGCGCCGCGTACCCGGGGCGCAGCTTCGAGGGCCGGATCAGCGCCATCGACACCCGGATCGATCCGCGCAGCCGCGCGGTGCGCGCCCGGGCGGAGATCCCCAACCCCGACCACGCACTCCGGCCGGGAATGCTGCTCTCGCTGGAAGTGCGCGCGAACCCGCGGACCTCCACGGCCCTTCCCGAGGAAGCCCTGGTGCCCCGGGGCGAGAAGCAGTTCATCGTGCTCGTCGACGCCGACGAACGCGCGCAGCGCATGGAGGTGCGGATCGGGCGCCGCGAGCCCGGGCTGGTGGAGATCCTCGACGATCTGCCAGAGGGCGCGCGCATCGTCATCGACGGCTCCACGCGCGTGCGCCCAGGGGGCCGCGTGCGCATCGTGACCCCCTACGCGGATCCGGAAGCCTGAGCGCGACAGCATGTGGCTCTCGGATACCTCGGTGCGCAGGCCCGTCCTGGCGACGGTGCTCTCGGCACTGTTGGTGGCATTCGGCCTGCTCTCCTTCCGCACGCTGCCGCTGCGTGAGCTTCCCGACGTAGACCCGCCCGTCGTCTCGGTGATCACCGAGTACCGGGGTGCCTCCGCGTCGGTAGTGGAAAACCGCGTCACGCGAGAGATCGAAGACCGGCTGGCGGGCATCGAGGGCATCCGCACCATCGAAGCCAAGAGCCGAGAGGGCGTCTCCGAAATCACCGTCGAGTTCGAGCTCTCGCGCGACATCGAGGACGCCACCAACGACGTGCGCGACCGGGTCTCCCAGTCGATGGATGACATCCCCAAGGAGGCCGAGCCCCCGCAGATCTTCAAGGCCGAGAGCGACGCGCATCCCATCATGTGGCTCCAGCTCCACGGCGACGGGCTCGACACCCTGGCGCTCACCGACTACGCGGAGCGCCGCCTGGTGGACCGCATCTCCGTGGTGAACGGCGTGGCCCGCGTCGTGCTGTCCGGCGCCAAGCACTACTCGATGCGCATCTGGCTCGACCGGATCGCCCTGGCCTCTCGCCAGCTCACCGTCGCGGACGTGGCGGCCGCGCTACGCGCGGAAAACGTGGAGATCCCCGCCGGGCGCCTGGAGTCCCGGGAGCGCGACATCACACTCCGCCTCGAGCGCGGCTACCGAACCCCCGAGGACTTCGAGGCCCTGGTGGTCGGCCGCGGCGGCGACGGCCACCTGATCCGCCTGGGAGAACTGGCGCGCGTAGAGGTGGCGGCGCTCGAGAACCGCGGCGAGTTCCGGGGCAACGGCGTACCCCGCGTGGGGGTGGGGGTCATCAAGCAGTCCACCGCCAATACCGTGCGCGTCGCGCGGGCCGTGGTCGACGAGGTGGAGCGCATCCAGCCCTCTCTGCCCCCGGGCATGCACTTGACGGTCACCTGGGACAGTTCCCTCTTCGTCCAGGCCTCGGTGGACCAGGTCTACTTCACGCTGGCCATCGCAATGCTGCTGGTGATCGGCGTCATCTACCTCTTCCTGGGCACGCGCCGCGCCGCCGTGATACCCGCCATCACCGTTCCCATCTGCCTGATCTCCACCTTCACGGCGCTCTACGCCTTCGGGCTCTCCATCAATCTTCTCACCCTGTTGGCCCTGATCCTGTCGATCGGCCTGGTGGTCGACGATTCCATCGTGGTGCTGGAGAACGTCCAGCGACGCATCGATCTCGGCGAGCGCCCGCTGCTCGCCGCCTACCGGGGCACCCGAGAAGTGGGCTTCGCTGTGATCGCCACCACCCTGGTGGTGATCGCCGTCTTCGTGCCCATCGTGTTCCTCGAGGGAATCACCGGCCGCTTCTTCCGCGAGCTGGCCCTCACCGTCTCGGCCGCCGTGGCCATCTCGAGCTTCGTCGCCCTCAGCCTCTCCGCCATGCTCTGTTCGAAGCTGCTGGTCTCCAAGGAGCGCGAGCGGGGCCTCTCACGTACATCCCATCGCATCGTCGACCGCCTGCAGGCGAACTACATGCGGCTCCTCGAGCCCTGCCTGCGCCGCCCCTGGCTCCCCATGCTGGTGGTTCTCGCCGCCGTCTGGGGCATCGCGCAGCTCATGCAGACGGTCCCCCAGGAGCTCGAGCCCCCCGAGGACCGCGGCGGCTTCATGATCTTCATGCAGGCCCCCGAAGGCGGGAGTTTCGACTACAGCCAGCGCCACATGCGCCAGCTCGAGGACGACGTGCTCTTCCCGATGGTGGAACGCGGCGAGGTCAGCTCCGTGCTCTCCCGCGTGCCAGGTGGCTATTCGGAAGGCGGCGCCATGAACAGCGGCATGGTGATCATGGTCCTCGAGCTGTGGAACAAGCGAAGCGAGAGCCTGCACTCCCTGATGAACGAAGTCTCCCGCAAGGGCAACCAGATCCCCGGTGTGCTGGTCTTTCCGATCGCCTTCGGGGGGCTCGGGCAGAGCCGCTCCGCCCAACCCGTCCAGCTGGTGATCGGGGGGGCCAATCACGAAGAGGTCGGGGCCTGGCAGGAGGAGGTGCTCGCGGCCGTCACCAACGAAGCGAGCCTGGTGGGCGTTCAGGGCGACTACCGCCCCACCCAGCCCCAGCTGCGGGTCGAGGTCGATCGCTCCCGCGCCGCGGACATGGGCGTTGCCGTCGAAAGCATAGGACGCACGCTCGAGACCATGATCGGCTCATCGAGGATCACCACCTACGAGGAGCGGGGCGAAGAGTACGAAGTGGTGGTTCAGGGGGAACCCCTCCAGCGCGCCTCCCCCACGGACCTCAGCAACCTCTACGTCCGCTCCACGACCACGGGCGACCTGATCCCCCTCGCCAACCTGGTCAGCTTCCGCGAAGTCGCCGACGCGGGATCGCTCCGACGCTTCAATCGCCTGCCTGCCGCGACCGTCTCCGCCAACCTGGCGCCGGGTGCCACGCTCGGAGAGGGCCTCGCCAACCTCGAACGCCTCGCGCGGGAAGTGCTCCCCAACTCGGCCCACTTCGACTACAAGGGAAACTCCCGGGAGTTCGTGGAGTCCACGGGCGCGGGCTACTTCAGCTTCGCGCTGGCACTGCTGATCGTCTTCCTGGTGTTGGCCGCCCAGTTCGAGAGCTTCCTGCACCCGCTCGTCATCCTGCTCTCGGTGCCCCTGGCCGTGGTCGGCGCCCTGGTGGGCCTCCAGCTGAGCGGCGGCAGCCTCAATGTCTACAGCCAGATCGGCATGACGATCCTGATCGGCCTCTCAGCCAAGAACGGCATCCTGATCGTGGAGTTCGCGAA
>JABSQX010000215.1 GCA_013215615.1 Myxococcales bacterium
GATGCCAGCAGCCAGGACACCGTGCGCTCGCGCTCCTACACGGGCAAGACCTGCCGCATGTTGAAGAACCGCTGGACTGAGGCCTGGGAGGATCCGGAAACCCCCGACCCCCTGGGCATGCCCCTGCAGGGCATGGTGACCGCCGATGCCGTGCAACGCGTGCACCGCTACGCGGAGCAGGCCCAGGAGGTGGCCTTCAACCCGGTAGGCCAGGTGGTGGGACAACTCAACGAGGTGCGCTCTTGCCGTGACGTCATCTATTCCCTGGTCGAGGAGTACCTGGAGGCCACCGAGCGCATCGCCCAGTTGAACGCGGAGGTCTGAGGTGAAAGCCGGCGCACCGAGGAGAAGTTCCCGATGAGTGAAACGCCCGCGCCGAGCCCCGACACCGATCAGCGACCCGCCACTTCCCGCGAGAAGGAGGAGTTCTCCTCCCGGGGGCACCGATCCCTGCTGATCCTACGCGGGCCGACCGGGCTCGCGATCGACAAGGCCATCGTCTGGAGCACGGGGTGGTCGCTGATGACCGCGCAGTACGCCTTCGCAGGCGGTGAACACTACACCCCCACACTCATGCTCTGGACCATCGGCGCACGAAGCCGCGAGATCCGCTCGGCCTGCCTCCCCTATTTCCGGGTGGGCGAGGACATGGTGCTGCGGGGCAGCAACGGCGGCGGACCCACCGATCCCCACTGGGTGCACAACGTGCGCGCGGATCCCCACGCCTGGGTGCGCGTCCAGCGCAAGAACCGCCCGGTCCACGCCCACGTCGCGAAGGGCGAGGCGCGCGAGCGCATCTACGAGGATCTCTGCCAGCAGAGTCGCTCCACCTACGGCTACCAGAAGATGTGCCATCCCCGCGAGCTGCCCCTGGTCGTACTGCGGGACTGGAAGCGCATCGAGGACAAGGGCGCGCGCACCACTCTGTGACCTGAGGTTCTCCACGCGCGTGAACCCACGAAGGCGCTTCCGCGCCCGCGCGCTCCCAGGCGTACTCCCGCCACGTCTTCCGACTGGCACGGCGCTCGCAACCCCGCGGCGCCGTGGCCTCCCACGCGCCGCTCGTCTCGAATCCTCCGAATCTCCGCAACTGCAGGGAAGTGGGGGCCTACAGGCGCCGTCGCCCCGAGGAGAGCGTCCTCTATCGGGTCGTGCAGCAGCAACTCGAGACCTTCCTGGCCCGCGCGGAAGCCCGCGATCGACCCATGCCCCGCTTCGTGGAACGGGAGTTTCGAAACTTCCTGCGCTGCGGGATCCTCGCCCACGGTTTCGTACGCGTGCACTGCGACGACTGCAGGCAGGACCGCGTGGTCGCCTTCTCGTGCAAGGGCCGGGGCTTCTGTCCCTCGTGCGGAGGGCGACGCATGGCGGATACGGCCGCGCACCTGGTGGATCGCGTTCTGCCCGAAGTCCCCGTGCGCCAGTGGGTGCTCTCGCTCCCCTTCGCGCTCCGCTACCGACTCGCCTATGACGCGAAGCTCACGAGTGCAGTACTGGGGATCTTCGTGCGAGCCGTCTTTGCCTCGCTGCGCGACCGGGCCAGGAAGCACTGGCAGATCGCCGAGAGCCAGTGTGGTGCCGTCACCTTCGTGCAGCGCTTCGGAGGCGCCCTCAACCTGAACGTGCACTTCCACTCCCTGCTTCTCGATGGCGTGTACGCGGCCGAGCCGGAGGGGAAACTGCACTTCCATCCACTCCCACCCCCAAGCGATGCCGAGGTGGGGCAGGTGGCCACGCGGGTGGCGCAGCGCATTACCCGGCTCCTCGAGCGCCGGGGTCTGGGGCCCGACGCTGTGCCCCTCGAGGCTGACCCCCTGGCCCAAGAGCAGCCACTGCTCGCCGCCGTCTACGGCGCCTCGGTGGCGAGTCGCATTGCGATGGGGCCGCGGGCCGGCCGAAGCGTGCTCCGCGTGGGCGACCAGGTGGACGCGGACGATCTACCGCGATTCGAGGGCCCGCGTTGCGCGAGCGTCGGCGGCCTGAGTCTCCACGCGAACGTGGCCGTCCCCGCACGTGACCGGCAGCGCCTGGAACGCCTGTGCCGCTACGTGGCACGCCCCCCAGTGGCCACCGAGCGGCTTTCCCAGCTACCCGACGGGCAACTCCTATACCGCCTGAAACAGCGTTGGCGAGACGGCACGACCCACGTCCTCTTCTCCCCCCAGGAGTTGATCGAGAAACTCGCGGCCCTGGTGCCGCCGCCCCGCTTCCACGGGGTGCGGTACCACGGAGTGCTGGGTCCCCGCGCGCGGGCACGGCAGCGGGTCGTGCCGGGTGGGGAACCGGTCACCTCGTCTTTGAAAATTCCGGGTGTTGCGCAACCCGGTCCCGCGGCGCCTGCGGATCCACGCCCGCCCATCGGGTCCGGGCCGGTGGCGATGGCGCCGATCGAGCCCAAACGCACGGGAGCCACAGCAGCTCCGAGTGCACCCTCGGAGTTTGCCCCCGCCGATTCGCTTCCGCCCCGGGCCCGTCGGGTGGAATGGGCCGAGCTGCTGCGCCGCGTCTTCGCGGTCGACGTCCTGGCGTGTCCGCGCTGTGGCGGACGTATGCGATTGCTCTCGGTCATCCACCCCCCGGAGGCGGCCCGCGCCATCCTCGAGTGCCTGGACCTGCCGGCCCGAGCACCCCCCACGAGCGCCCCAATTCCTGACCCGAGCGAAGTCGTGCCCGACTGGGAAGCCGCCTTCGAAACCGGCGGCTGAGGGATCGCCCTCTCAGCAGATCCGGTCGACGCCCCTCGAGCGCCCCTTCCAACCGCGCTGGCCGCCGTAATTCTGCAGCGCCGGCACCGCACCCGTGCGCCCTGCGGGGCCCCGTGGCGAACTCTGGGCGAACTCTGGCGACGCACCCCGCTTGAATTCATCGCCTACGGGCGCCAATCCGCTCCCGACATCGCCACTATGGGACACAGAGAATCTTCTCAGGCGCAACAAAGGGCGTTTGAACTTCCTATCCGCTGCGAGTGAATTCCCATCGCGGTCAAACCAAGACTTAACAGCACCGCTGATCCGCAGCCAAATGGCAGCTGGGGGGATCTTTTGCGCGTGTAGAAACAGGAGTTTGGCTCTCAGGCCAACCCCCACAGTCGCAGAAGGCGGATCGATCTCACTGCGCTGGGAAACCGAGCTGCAGAAGGCCGCTCAGGAGTTACAGGCGATGATCGGGGGGCGGATTGGGGCCCGTAGACGGCCTCGATGGGCAGCTCAGGAGTCTCTGCCAAAGAAAACTCATCGAGCCAAAAAAACCCGGATGAACCGGGCTTTGGAGGGCTACCCCGCAAGGTTCTAACATGTGCGAAACACAGAGGGGTTTCACGCGGGATGGTTCGGGCGTCTTCGTCGGAATCCTAGACCGAGCATTCCGATCAAGAACATTACACAACTCGACGGTTCAGGCACGCTGACGAACGAAACATTGTCGATCACCGCATCGTAGAGCTGTCCGCTGATGATATCTTGGAAACCCACGGTGACGTCACCGGATGAGCTAACCACGTATGAGTTCGAGAAATTCTGGTAGCCGCCACCAACACCCGTGAGCGTCGCCGAGTCCGTAACGGCACCGGTTAGGAACCATGAGAAGTCAGCTAGATACGATGCGTGATTTACCTCGTTGGTGTAGTCGAAGCTAAAAGCATAAGTTCCTGGAGCGGAAACACTGAACGTTTGCGAGATTGTTCCGCCGTTTTTCTCATCATGTCCGTGTGGCCCGAGGTCGAGCGCCCATGATCCGGACGCGGGCGGGACAACGCTGTTGTTTCTGAAAGCAAGTGGGCTGCGCTCGGTGAAGCCGTATACCTCCCATCCGTCTGGAACGGATGGGCTGGGGCCCGTCGTCGATTCGAAGCCACCATTGACGATTAGGTTCGCATTTGCCGGCGTGGTAATCGCCATCAGTACAAGGCAGAAAAATAGTCCGTGCAAAATGCGACACCGCTTCATCTCGTTCACCTCGTTTGCGAAGGTGAACACTCCCATACAGCCGCCATCTCTGACGACCGATGGCCCGCGGGCCCGGTCCCCTTCCCGTCCGGTCTTGATGCTATTTTTATGCCACGGCAGAATCGACCTCTCAGACCCTCGCGAGCGGCGTCCGCGGCCTCTTGGGGGAATATTGGGTAAAGCGTTTCTTCAGAAAAGGTAAGTGTTTTCCGTGCAGAGCCTCCAGGGACGCACGGGTGCTTCGCCTACGGGCGCCAATCCGCTCCCGACATCGCCACTATGGGACACAGAGAATCTTCTCAGGCGCAACAAAGGGCGTTTGAACTTCCTATCCGCTTTCGATGAGCGAGATGAGCTCGATCGGTCGCGAGAACTGGCCTGCGATTACGATGATCGTCTTTCGCAACTACCAGTGGGGCGCCGAGAAGCGCAACACGACGCTCTGGTACAACGACAACTTCGTCGGCACCGAGCTCGATCCGCAGGTGAGTTATGCGCGGGTTGCGGAAGGTTGTGGCCTCAAGGGCGTTGTGGTTCAGACCGCGGCCGAGACGAGCGAAGCCCTTCGGATCGCATGCAAGGATCAATCGAATGGCGTGACGACGTTCATCGAGGTGCTCCTCAACCAGGAACTCGGCGAACCCTTCCGCCGCGACGCGATGAAGAAGCCGACGATTGTCGCGGGCATCGACGCCGCGGATATGCGACCGCAGAA
>JABSQX010000216.1 GCA_013215615.1 Myxococcales bacterium
TCCGTCACGAAGCGCGGCCGCCCCGGCCAGCGCCGCTGCGTCAGCGATGTCCTGCAACTGCTGTCGCCGCGCGGAGATCTCCCCGCCGGTGACGGCCAGGCCGATCGCACTGAAGAGAGCCGCGAAAGCGAAGATCACGATGATCGACACACTTCCGGACCGACTTCTTTCCGGATTCTCGCGGCGCAGACCAGCCAGGAGCAGCGACAGCATTTACACAGCGTCCGTTAATCAAAACAATAGAATAAGTATCGCGAACAATATGCAAAGATAATAAAATTGTCAATGAATTTAATAACAAAAATGTAATTTAACAATTTCGAAATGTTTGCAAAAACGCATCGAACTGCTTCAGCAGGCTTTTCGGCCGCAAGCCCACCGACGCCATGCGCTTTATCCACACTGACCTGTGACCCTTTGTTAATTCTTAATTCGAGGAGGCTCGTCCCTAGCGAACGCTCGCAGCGCGTCCTCGATCCGCTTCTACCCGGGAATTCCGGTTCGCAGCCTCCCCCGCCGAGGCAAGAACCCGGTCGGCTCCGCTCCTTCCGCGGGCGACGCAGCGCGGCCGACCGCGACGACCTGCCACGAGAAATGATGCTTTCCGGCGAGTCGCCGAATCGAATCGATGCCCGGGGGCGCCGCTGGCGCGCGAGTATGGGCGACCATGCGGTGGACGAGGCCGGGGGTGCGAATCGCGCTGGCCCTGCTGACGGCGACCGGGCTTTCGAGCACGGGCTGTGTCTGGCTCGCCATAGGCGGTGCAGGTGCTGCCGGTTACGAGATCGCCAAGGACGACCGCTCGATCTCGACCAAGTTCGATGACGCCAGCATCACCACCGCGATCAAGACAAGACTCCTCACGGACGAACGCATCAATGTTTTGGACGTAAACGTCGATACCTACGAGGGTGTCGTCACGCTACACGGACACGTCGAGACGCGGAGCGACCGCGGTCGCGCCATCGAAATCGCTTCCGGGGTAAAGGGCGTCCGCAGCGTCACGTCGGAACTTCGGGTCCTACCCCCTTCCGACTAGCGGGCGGCGTCTCCGCCGAGCCCTGCGGCTCCGGGGGAGACTTCGCGTTCGGGCTCGAATACCACGGGCAGTACCATCGGAGAGCGGAAGGTCATCCCGGTGATGTGAACGTCATCGCCCTGCGGATCGAGGCGCAGCCCCCGCAAGCGCTCGAAGAGGGTGGTGAGCACGACTCGGGTTTCCATGCGCGCCAGGTGCATGCCGAGACAGAGGTGGGGGCCGAAGGCGAAACTCATGTGCGGGTGCTCGGCGCTCCGGAAGATGTCGAAGCGATCGGGGTCCTCGAAATAGTTCTCGTCGCGGTTCGCCGATCCGAGATTGACGGCCACCGAGGATCCGGCCGGGATCGGGACGCCCTGCAATTCGGTATCCCGCGTGGCGCGGCGCATGATCGAGGGCAGCGGCGGCTCCCAACGAAGGCCCTCTTCGATCGCCTGGGGGATCAACGACGAGTCGCGGCGGAGTGCATCGAGTTGTTCGGGAGAGCTGAGGAGTCCGAAGAGCAGGTTGCTCGACGAACGATAGGTGGTCTCTGCACCCGCGGGTGCCAGCAGTCTCAGAAACGCGAAGATCTGCTCGTCACCGAGGCGCTCGCCCTCCGTCCCGACGTTGGCGAGCACGCTGATGAGATCGCTCCCGGGGCGCTCGCGTCGCTCTTCAACGAGCGGACGAAACATCTCGCCGAGCTTCTTCGATGCCGCCATGCCGCGCTCGAAGTCGATGCTCATCCCGATGATCTCGATGGCGAGGCGGTGGAAGCTGCCGTGGAGTTCCTCGGGCAGGCCCATCATCGCCGCGATCACCTGCACCGGGAAGGGAAGGGCAAGTTCGCGCACGAGGTCCGCCCGTCCGCGCTTCGCGAAGCGATCGACGTATCGATTCACCACGGGCCGGACCAGATCCCGCTCCCAAGCCTCGAGGGCGTGACGCGTGAAGGCGCGATTGATGAGCCGGCGGTGCCGGGTGTGCTCGGCACCGTCCATCTCGAGGATGGAGTGGCCCATCACGAGGCCCATGCTCTCCGCATAGCCCGCGGAGGAAAAGCGCTCCGCGTCGGTGAGCACCTCCTTGACCGCGTCGTAGCTGACGGCCACGTAGATCTCCCGGGAGATCCCGCGCAGCATCGACGACTCGGCTTGCGCCTCCCCGTCCATCGCCACGCGGTGCACGGGTGCGGCTTCCCGCATCGCGGCGAAGATGGGATAGGGGTCCCGCACGCTGCCCTGTCCGCTGGCGGCGTTGAAGGCCTCGAAGGGATCTTCGATGCCCTCGGCGGCCGCCATACCCATCACCGGCGGAGACTGGGTTTCCGGCATCACTTCTCCCTCCTTCAGTCACCTTGGGACACGGGCGGGGCGAGCAGGCGGCGGGTGACCTCGTCTCCCTCTTTTGCGATCCTCGCCCCAGGGCGCATCGGGCCCGGTCGCCCGCAGCCAAGCCGATACTATCCACGGGCCCATCGCGCTGTCGAGACGGCTGCGAGCGACCTTCTCTCACAGAGGCTGGAAGGCAACAGGATGGCGGAGGGGAGTCGGGAAAATCACGTCGGGGAAAGGGACCCGGGCGATGCCTTCGCACCTCCCGGGCCCACGCCGGGCAGGGCTTCGAGCTGATGCGCGCTTGGGTACTCGAGCAGCCCGGCGCCGTGGAGACGCATCCCCTCGAACTCCGGGAGCGCCCCGTGCCGGAGCCGGGCCCCGGCGAAATCCGCGTGCGCGTCGAGGTCTGCGGCGTGTGCCGCACGGACCTTCACGTCGTGGAGGGAGACCTCGCACCGCAGCGTGCCGGCGTCGTCCCGGGCCACCAGGTCGTGGGGCGCGTGGATTCTCTCGGACCCAGGACGGCCGCCCCGCCGCCGGGCACGCGGGTGGGCGTCGCATGGCTCAACCGGAGCTGCGGGACCTGTCGATTCTGCCAGGGCGACCGCGAGAACCTGTGCCTGGATCCGGTCTTCACGGGTTGGCAGGCCGACGGCGGCTACGCGGATTTCGTGGTGGCGGCGGCGGAGTTCGTGCACGAGATCGACGACGACGCGGAAGCCGAGCAAGTCGCCCCACTCCTCTGTGCAGGTGTCATCGGCTACCGCGCCTTCCTGCGCTCGGGCGCGCGCGCGGGCTCGCGGCTCGGACTCTGGGGGTTCGGCGCATCCGCGCACATCGTGATCCAGATCGCCCGGCACGCGGGTTGCGAGGTGCACGTCTTCAGCCGCGAGCCCGCACACGCCGATCTCGCCCGCGAGCTCGGTGCAACCTGGGTGGGGACGAGCCATCAGGCACCCCCGCATCCCCTCGATGCGGCGATCCTCTTCGCGCCAGCCGGCGAACTGGTCCCGACGGCTCTCTCCCGCCTCGATCGTGGTGGCACCCTGGCGGTCGCGGGGATCCATCTGAGCGCAATCCCCGCGCTCGACTACGCGGAGCACCTCTTCCACGAGCGCTCCCTCACGAGCGTCACCGCGAACACGCGGGAGGATGCGCGCGCGCTGCTCCGGCTCGCACGGGAGATCCCGGTCCGAACCCACGTCTGCAGCTACCCGCTCAGCGAAGCGGGTGCAGCGCTGATCGACCTGAAGGCCGGGCGGCTGCGTGGCGCTGCGGTGCTTCGAGTCGGTGCCTGAGCGCGCCGTGGAGGGAGGACCCCGATGAGCGATCGACAGCCGGCGAGCGAAGCCTGGAGCCTGCGCGCGCCCGCGATCGAACTCCAGCAGCGCTACCGGGCCGAGGGCTTCTGGAAGGACGGGACACTCGGCGAATTCGCCGAGGCGCGACTTCGCGAGCACGCAAGCCACGAGCTTCGCATCTGGTCGGCCAGCCGGGCACATCGGAGTTCGCTGGGTGCCGAGCGGGAGCGCGCGCTCCACCTCGCCGCAGGGCTGCAGGGTCTCGGCGTGGGCCCCGGGGACGTTGTGGCCTTCCAACTCCCCAACTGGCGGGAGGCAGCCGACTGCTTCTACGCCATCGCGATGCTCGGCGCGGTGCTCGTACCGATCGTGCACTTCTACGGCCCGAAAGAGGTCTCCTTCGTGCTCGAGGAGTCCCACGCACGCGTCTTCGTCTGCGCGGACCGCTTCGGGAAGATCGACTACCTCGCCGGCCTGGACGAGATGCGCGCACGATTGCCCGCACTCGAGCACGTCGTCATCGTGGGAGACTCCGTGCCCGCCGGCGCCCTGGCCTTCGAGTCGCTGATGTCCGCGAAGCCGCTGTCGGGCCCGCTGCGGGTGGATCCGGACGCTCCGGCGGTGGTCGCCTACACCTCCGGAACGACCTCGGATCCGAAGGGCGTCATCCACTCGCACCGCACGCTTCTGGGCGAGGTCGCGCAGCTGGGCGCCATGCAGCCTGCAGGACGGCCCATGCTCGTGGGTGCACCGGTTGCCCACGGGATCGGGATGCTGTCGGGCCTGCTACTTCCACTCGACCGCGCGCAACCCATCCACCTGATCGACATCTGGGATCCCGCGGTGGTGCTGGCCACGATGCGCGAGGCCGGCCTGTCCGGGGGCAGCGGGGCCACCTACTTTCTCACGAGCCTCCTGGACTCACCGGAATTCCGGCCGGGAGACCTGGAACTGAT
>JABSQX010000217.1 GCA_013215615.1 Myxococcales bacterium
GCCGACGACTCTCGTGGACGATCGCCTGGGCTACCGCCTCGAGATCGAGCCGCGCCAGTACCGCCGCGCGACCTGCGACGAGGACGAGCGCGCTCTTCTCACCACGCCGCAGTCGCGCCTCGCGGAGATCCGCTCGCCTGCCCCTCGTCCAGGATCTGCCTGAGGATCGCGCGGGTCTGCGCGCTGCGCAGGAGGCTCGTGTGGGTCTCGTCGAGGGGGTAGACCTTCGCGGCCTCCTCCAGCGGCTCCGCGCGTGCCGCGCTGCGCATCGGCACGACGTGGTCCCCGGATGGACCGAGCCGGCCCCCGTTGCGCTGGTATCCCAGCACCATCTCGAAGCGCACATGGGGCGGGAGCCTGCGTCGTGCGCCCCCCTCCACGAAGAACAAGCCGTCGATGAAGTCGCTGCCGGTGGCCACATTCGCGAAGGCGGGGGGCATGATCGCGCGGGCGTGTTCCGGTGCGCTCTCCAGCCAGCGCGCGGCGTCCATGCCACCCCAGGGCGTGGCGATGGCCAGGAAGCCGACCACGCCCCAATGGCCCACGCGGTCCCAGTGATCGAGGATGGCGCCGCGAGTCACCAGCCCGCCCATGCTGTGCGCGACGAAGGCGACCGCTTCGATCTTGCAGCGCAGGTTCACCTGGGTGACCAGCTGGGAGAGGTGCTTGCTGATCAGCGAGAGATTGGCTCCCGATGGATACTGGTAGAACCAGGGCTGGAAGCGCTCGGCGTCGAGGCTCTGGGCGAGGTCCTTGAACTCCGCAGGGGTGCCCTTCATGCCGTGCACGAAGATGACGGGCAGCCGCGCGGGGTCGCAGGCCTCCAGCCAGAACAGCCCCAGCCCGAGGTGCAGGGTGAAGTCCGCGCGCCGCCACAAGCCCCGGTTTGCGTTCTTGCGGGAGAAGCGCTCGGCGTCGAGGGGCGCCACCTCCCCCGCGTGCGTCATCTGGCCCACCGTCCGGTGCGCCTGGTCCAGCAGCGAGCGGGCCTGCAGTTTCTCGAGGTCCACCGGGCCGTCCAAGTCGATGCGCCCATGCTGCGGGATGAGCAGCCGGATGTCCTCGATGCGCTCGCCCGGGTCGGCGTGGAGACTGGATTTTCCGGACGCCCAGGCGACGGGTTCGCCTTCGTAAAGGCCGTTCGCATCCAGGTCCTGGAAGGCACCGATGCGGTAATTGCCTTCGAAGACGACGAAGTGGAAAGACCCGGGCCGCTCCAGGACGAAGTGATCCACGAGGCTGGGCGCGTCGTCCAGGCGCACGAGGAAGACCACGATCGTGCCCTCGGCCTCCACCTCGGTCGCGACGCTGCCGCGGATCACCGCGGCGGAGTCCACGATGGCCTTCTGCTCCTCGAGCCCCCGAATGAAGGGGAGCGCACAGCCCGCGGCAACGAGCACAGGCAAGCAGAGAAGCGGGAGGGGGCGCCGGAAGGAGGAGCGCACCCGCTTCACTGGATCTCTGCGACCTTTCGTTGGATCCGCGCCCGCAGCTTCTTCACCCAGTTGTTGTATTTGCGGTGGATCTCGTTCCCGGAGTGGTAGAGTTTCTTGCTGCTCACGTAGTCGATCTGAAGGTTCTGCTTCGAGAACAGGATCTTCACCACCGCCTCGTGGTTGCGGAGCTGGAGTGTCCCGCGGGCCTCGCCCGGGCCTTCTAGCTCGATCACCCAACCCAGGCGTGTGCCGGCCTTTACGACGGCCTGGGCGATATCGTCGAGGCTGGCGGAGGCCGGTGGGCCGAGCGGCCCATCCGGATTCAGGATGGGCGCCGTGCGGCACGCCACGACGAGCGCAACGGTCAGGCAGGTGGCGACGAGCGTTACGCGGGTCATCTCGTTGCTCCCTGTTCGGGTATCGGGCAGAGCATAGGCGCCATCGCGCGGGGAGATCAAACGGGACCGAGGGGTTTGGAGGCGATCAGGACGAGCTGGCTCGCCTCGGTGTAGCGAGGGCTGGGGCGGTCCAGCCACTCGAGGAGTCCGAAATCGGGTCGCGACCAGAATTGATCTCGCGTGAGGACGGCGGCGTCGTCCACCCTGAATCCAGCCTTGCGGACGAGCTCGATGTACTCGTCCGGAGAGCGCTGCACCTCCATGGGATGCGAGAACAGCGCGCGAACGGCGAGGGAGTGGATGAATCGGCGACAGGACTCCGCGAGCAGCAGCGTTCCGCCCCGGCGGGTCCCCGGCGGGAGAAGCACCACCAGCTTCGAGACGGCTTCGCCGAGCCCGTAGTCGCGCCAGGGCGTCGTGTTCTGGAACCATTGGCCGAAGCGAGTCTCGCGCGCCCAGGCGCTATGATCTGCCGCGGATGAGGATCGCCTTCGTATCCGGGAACCGGGAAAAGCTCCCCGATGCCTGCGTGCCGCTGGGTCTGCTCTACGTGATGGCGAGTACGCCGCGGCGTCACGAGCGGGCCCTCTTCGATCTCTGCTTCGAGCAGGAGCCCGAGGAGGCCCTGCAGCGCTGGCTCGAGCGGACGCCCCACGACCTGGTTGCCCTGGGCATGCGCAACGTGCAGAACAACGACTACTCGGGGATCAACGATAACATCGCCTACTACAGGGGCCTGATCGACGCGGCCCGCAGGGTGAGCGATGCGCCCATCGTGATCGGGGGTGGGGGCTTCAGCGTGATGCCCGCCGAACTGATGGAACACCTCCGCCCGGACTTCGGCATCTCCGGTGAGGGGGAGCAGGCCTTCGCCCGCCTGGTCGACGCCCTGGAGGTGGAGGGGACCGAAGGCGTTGCCGCCCTCGACGCGATAGGCAGCCTGTTCCGTTTCGTCGGGGGCGTCGTGGTCGGCAATCCGCCGGAGCCGGAGTTCCTGGTGATGGACGACCTGCCGGTGCCGGACCGCAGCCTCGTCGACGACCGCTACTCGACGCGCTATGGCATCGAATCCGTCCAGACGAAGCGGGGTTGTGCTCTGCGCTGCGACTACTGCACCTATCCCCTCATCGAGGGGAGGGTGGGGCGGGTGAGGCGCCCGGAAGCCGTGGCGGACGAGATGGAAGCGGTGATGGCCGCGCGCCCAGAGACTCGGCACTTCTTCATAGTCGACTCGGTGTTCAACTTGCCTCGCAGGCACGCGAAGAACGTGTGTCGGGCGCTGATCGATCGGGATTGGTCCGTTCCCTGGACCTGCTACGCGAACCCCCTGGGCTTCGACCGGGAGTTCGCGGAGCTTGCGGTCCGCGCCGGCTGCGCGGGGATGGAGATCGGCTCGGACTCCGGCTGCGAGGAGGTCTTGAAGCGGCTCCGAAAAGGTTTCGGCACGGCGGAAATCCGACGCCTCCACGAGACCTGCCGTGACACGGGGCTGCCCGACTGCCACACTTTCATCCTCGGGACGCAGGGAGAGAGTCTGGGTGACGTGGCGCGCACCCTCGATTTCGTGCGCGACCTCGACCCCTTCGCCGCGATCATGATGATCTGGGTCGACGACCACGAAGCGCTGGAGCCGGCGCTGCGCGTGAAGCGCATGGCCCTGCGCGAGCAGATCGAGGCGATGCTGAGTGCCTGCACGCCAGATCACCCCAACTGGATCATCCCGCCCATGGGTGTGAACTTCGACGCCCAAGTATTTCGTCGACTGCGGCGCGGAGGCCTCCACGGCCCACTCTGGCAGCACCTGCGTGGCTTCGCGGGGAGCCCCCGGGTCACCGGGATCGCCTGACAGCCGGGAGCGCGGCTTCTGCGCGCAAAGGGAAAGAGGGAGAAGCGGAGGTGCGCTGCGGATCCGCGCGGAATCGGAGTTCCACGGAAGCGGAAAGCCGTTTCCCAGCGTGGGCCCGGGAGAAACTCGGAATCCTTGTGATTCCAGCGGGTTATGGGCCCGCGGCCCGACAGGTATGGGGCTTGCGTCCGCCTTGCCGTGTCCCCTCCCGTCTCGCAATGCGCGCGGGCTCGCTTTCCTGCGAGCGCCGAGCGGCCCGGCCGTCCCCTCGCGCGCGCAGCCGGAAACGGGCATCTTGGCTCTAGCGGGAGCCAGCATGCCGATTTCGAAACAGAACCCCGTGACCCCCCCCAGTCGGGGCGTTGGCGCGCTCTCGAGGCGGGGCGTCTCCCCGACGAGCCAGCGCGCAGGGCAGCCCCCGCGAGGGGAATGACCGCCGTGCGTGGCTGGCTGGCGCTGTTATCGGGGCTCGCGCTCGTCGCGCTCCTCGTCGGCCCCGCGGCCGCCTACCAGGTCGAGGCGGATAGCGCGGGCAACAGCATCTACGTACTGCTCATCAACGAAAACCCGAGCGCCTCCTTCGACTCGGTGAGCGTCAGCGAAGACCTGCCGGGCTTCGTCTCGAGTGCCACGGCCAGCATCGTGCCCGCCTCGGTTCCCGCCCAGGGGAGCGATCTCGCGGCGGTGGATTTCGACGTGGGGGCGGTGGCCCTGGGGTCGACGGGCGATCTCACCCTCACGGTGTCCGGCAATGCCGCGGGTCAGCCCGTCGAAATGGTCCTCACGGTACCCCTCACGGTGGTCGCGGTGGCTCCGGTCGCCCAGGGCGTGGTGGGGCAGGGTGTGC
>JABSQX010000218.1 GCA_013215615.1 Myxococcales bacterium
GGTCGACCTTCGCGTCCGACTATGATTTGCCCGCCGCCCGGGCAGGGAGGAGCCACGCAATGAGCCAGCTTTCCGAGTACCAGGACCGCTACGAGACGGCGCGCCTGCAGCGCGGCGAAGACGGTGTTCTCGAGGTCACGCTGCACACGCGCGGGGGCTCCCTGGTGCTGGACGAGACCACGCATCGCGAGCTGCCCCTGCTGTTTTCGGACATCGGGAACGATCCCGACACCCAGGTGATCCTGCTCACGGGCAGTGGCGAGGATTTCTGCAGCGAGCTGGCTGGAGGCGACTGGGATTTCAGCACCCCCGCCGGTTGGGACCGCACCTACTGGGAGGGGCGGCGGCTGATGCAGAACCTGCTGGACATTCACGTCCCGATGGTGGCGGCCATCAACGGGCCGGCCCGGGTGCACGCGGAGATCCCCGTCCTCTGCGACATCGTGCTGGCCTCGGAGACCACGGAGTTCCAGGACATCGCGCACTTCGGGGCGGCCTTCCAGGTAACGCCGGGCGACGGCAGCCATCTCATCTGGCCGCTGCTGCTGGGCCTCAATCGCGGGAAGTACTTCCTGCTCACCGAGCAAACGCTCACCGCCCAGCAGGCGCTCGAGCTGGGGGTGGTGAACGAGGTGCTGCCCAGAGCCGAACTGCTGCCGCGCGCCCGAGCCGTCGCTTCCGAGCTCGCCAAGCGCAGTGCCGTGACGCTTCGCTACACGCGGGTGGCGCTCAACATGTTGTTGCGGAACGTCATGCAGGACGGCATGAGCCATGGGCTGGCCCTCGAGGGCTACAGCGTAATGGAACGCGCCCAGCAGGAATCCTGAGGCGGCCGGGGGTCGATCGGAGATGGGGCGGCTGCAGGAAAAGGTGGTGGTGGTCACCGGCGCCGGACGCGGCATCGGTCGAGCCTACGCGCGGGCCATGGCGGCCGAGGGCGCCCGGGTCGTCGTCAACGACCTGGGGGTCGAGGTCACGGGCAGCGAGCCGCGCGCCGACACCGCGGAGGTGGTGGTGTCCGAGATCCGGGCCGCCGGGGGCATTGCGGCGGCCAGCGCCCATGACGTATCCGAACCCGAGGGTGCCGCGGGATTGATGGAGGCCGCGCTCTCGAATTTTGGACGCATCGACGCGCTGGTCAACAACGCCGCCATCGAATACCGCGCCAGCCTCGAGGAGCACGGCGGCGAGGACTGGGACCGCGTGATGGCGGTGAACGCCCGGGGGCCGCTGCTCTGCGTGCAAGGGGTCGTCCCCCCCATGCGCGCCCAGGGGGGTGGAGTGATCCTGAACACCACCTCCGGCGCCTTCTGGGAGGGTACCGAGGGCGTGGCGGCCTACAGCGCCTCGAAGGCCGCGGTCTTCGCCCTGACGCTCACCCAGCACAACGAACTCCACGCCGCCGGCATCCGGTCCAACTGCATTTCCCCCAACGCGACCCGCACCCGCATGTTGGAAACCTGGCTCGAGCAGCTGGCCCGGGAGTCCCAGCGCAGCGAGGCCCAGGTGATGGAGGAGTACGGGATCCAGTCGCCCGAGAACCTGGCGCCCCTGGCGGTCTTCCTCTGCAGCGATGCGGCACGCGACATCTCGGGGCGGATCTTCGAAGTGCAGGGCGACCGCATCCACGAGATCTTGCCCCCGCAGCGCGGCATCAGCGTAGAGCGCGAGGGAGAGGCCTGGGACCCGGACGCCCTGGCGCGGGCCCTGGCCAGAGTGCGAACCCCTTGATCGGCTCCGGCCGCGAGCCGGAGTCCGGAGCGCCCATGTCCGACCTCGCCTTCGACCCCTTCGACGCCGACCAGACCCAGGACATGTGGCCGCTGATGGCGGAGTTTCGCCGCCGTCGTCCGGTGGCCCACATGCCCGGCGGTTTCGTGTACGTCTCGCGCTACCGGGATACGGAGCGGGTGCTGCGTGACTCCGAGACCTTCTCGAACGCCGGCGGCATGCGGCCCTCGGGCCTCGAGGTGCCGCTCGAGGACCGGAGCATCGGCGAAACGGTGCCCCCGGTGCATGGCCCGATCCGGCGCCTCGCCATGGTGGCGGCCCAGAGTCCCCGGATCGTGGAGAGCGCGCGCCCCTTCGCGCGCGAGACCGCGTTCGCTCTCATCGACCGCCTGGCTGCGCGCGGGGGCGGCGACCTCATCGAGCACTTCAGCCTGGCGCTCACCAACGCCGTGATCGGCCGCCTGTTGGGCGTCTCCCCGGAGGAGAGCGCGCAGCTGGCGGTCTGGGGCGAGGAGATCATGCAGAGCACCCTCACCACGCTGAACCGCACCGAGCGCGGGGTGGGCTACGCGGGCGCCTTCCCGGAGTTCACCCGCTACCTCGAGGACCTGGCCCGGGAGCGCATGCAGGGCGCAGACCAGAACGACACGATCGCGCGCATCGTGCAAGTTGGCTTCGAGGGGGCGGAACTGACGGTACCGCTGGTCCGCATGATCCTCCTCAACCTCGTGTTGGGCGGCACCGCGACCACCCGGGACTTCATTGGCAGCCTGCTCCTGGAGTTGCTGCTTCGCCCCGAGCTCCACGAGCAGGTGCGGGAGCAGCCGGAACTCGTGGTCGTGGCGGCCGAGGAATCCCTGCGCGTGGCCCCGCCCGTCCTCTACCTGATCCGCACCTGCACGAAGCGCAGCGAGCTCGCTGGCGTCGCGATCGAGGCGGGGGAGCGCGTGGTGGTGGGGATCGCCTCGGCGAACCGCGACGAGGAGATCTACGAGGACGGCGAGCATTTCCGCCTGGATCGCGTGGATCCCGCACCGCACTTCTCTTTCGGCTTCGGCCGGCACTTCTGCGTCGGCGCCGGGTTGGCGCGCATGGAGGGCCAGGAAGCGCTGCGCGCCTTCGTGGATCGCTTCGCGCCCGGCGAGGTGCGGCTGCCCGCCGACTACCCGCTCGCGCGCATGCCGCTCCCCTACATGTACGGTCCGCTGCGCCTGGATGCCGAGATGGGGGCGGGCTGACGGAGCTTCGACGCCGCGCCGCACCGCAGGTGGGGGCCCCGATCTGGCTTATGCTTGGCGCCGGCCGATGAGAGAGGTCGCCCACCGTGCCTTCACTTCGCCGCTGGCTTCCGATCCTTGCGCTGCTCGCCAGCTGCGCGGCGCCGGAGCGTGCGCGCGAGCCGGATGCCGTGCCGGACTGGGAGTGGCGCCACTACCTTGGCGACCGCGCGCGCAGCCACTTCTCGCCACTCCGTCAGATCCACCGCGGCAACGTCGCGGACCTCGAGCTGGCCTGGACGTACGACACCGGCGAACTCGAGAGCGCGCTCTCGGAGATGCAGTGCAACCCCATCGTGGTGGAGGGCGTGCTCTACCTCACGACGCCCCAGGCGGAAGTCGTCGCGCTGGAGGCCGCGACGGGTCGCGAAGTGTGGCGCTTCGATCCCCTCGATCACGGCGGGCAGGTCCAGTTGAAGAGCAGAGGCGTCACCTGGGCGGCGACCGGCAATGGGTCTCGCATCTACGTCTCGTCGGGCCCGGACCTCTGGGCGCTGGACGCAAAAACGGGTGAGCCGGCGGCGGCCTTCGGTGTGGGAGGCCGTATCGATCTTCGCGGCGGTCTCGCCCACGGCAGTGAGAGCCGCTTCGTCTCGGCCACCACGCCGGGCGTCGTCTACCGCGACCTGCTGATCCTGGGCACCCGCGTCAGCGAAGACGCCGGTGCCGCCCCCGGCGACGTGCGCGCCTACGACCTCGGCAGCGGTGAGATCCGCTGGATCTTCCACACGATTCCGCAGCCCGGGGAGTTCGGCGCCGAGAGCTGGCCCGCGGACGCCTGGCGGAGTCACGGCGGCGCCAACTCCTGGGCGGGGCTCACGTTGGACGCGGAGCGAGGCATCGTCTTCGTGCCCACGGGCTCGGCGACTCCGGATTTCTGGGGTGGGGAGCGGCCCGGAGACAACCTCTTCGCGAACTCCTTGCTGGCCCTTCACGCCGCCACGGGTGAGCGCCTGTGGCACTTCCAGTTCGTCCACCACGATCTCTGGGACCGCGACCTGCCGGCGCCCCCCAACCTGGTCACCCTCGTGCACGAAGGCCGGCGCATCGATGCCGTCGCCCAGACCACCAAGAGCGGCCACGTCTTCGTCTTCGAGCGCGAGAGCGGCGCACCCGTCTTCCCCATCGAGGAGCGACCGGTGCCCGGCGGTTCGGTTGCGGGCGAGTGGCTGTCTCCCACCCAGCCCCATCCCACGGCACCTCCCCCCTTTACGCGACAGGGCTTTCGCCTCGAGATGATCGACGACCGCGGCGAGGGTTTCCGCAGTGAGCAACTGGAACGGGTCGCTGGCGCGCGCATGGGTGAGAACTTCATCCCCCCGAGCCTCGAGGGCTCGCTGATGTTTCCCGGCTACGACGGCGGTGCCGAGTGGGGGGGCGCGGCCTGGGACGCGGAGACGGGGCTCCTCTACGTGAACGCCAACGAGGTGGGTGCGCTGCTGCAACTCATGGAGCCCCCGCGCGACTTCAACCCACGCTCCCTGTACCTCGAGAAGTGCGCGCTCTGC
>JABSQX010000022.1 GCA_013215615.1 Myxococcales bacterium
GGATCGCCATCGCGCGGGCACTGGTCCATCAGCCCGACCTGCTGATCCTCGACGAGGCCACGGCCGCGCTGGACACCCGTACCGAGATGGAGGTATGGCGCACCATCGCGCAGTTGCGCGGCCGGACCACCGTGGTGGCGATCTCCCACCAGCCCGCTCTGGCCTCGGTGGCGGATCGCATCTACCGCATCGAGGGCGGGCGGGCGCGGCGAGACGACGGCGCGGGTCGCGAGGTCGCCTGATGGCGGGAGAGGAGACGGATGCGCGCCGCGCCTCCGGGGCGCCCCGATGCCGCGGAGACTTCGCGGCGCTGGTCCTCGCCGGGCGCCGTGGCCCCAGCGACGCCCTCGCCGATGAGAGGGAAGTCTCCCATCGCGCGCTGCTTCCGGTGGCCGGCGTCCCAATGCTGCTGCGCGTGCTGCGCGCGCTGCAGACCTCGCCCAGCGTGGGGGACATCCGCCTCAGTATCGATTCGCCGGAGGCACTCGAGGGCGTGCCGGAACTCGCGAAAGAGCTGGAGGAAGGGCGCCTGGCGCTGCATCAGAGCTTGAACTCTCCGAGCCGAAGCGTGGCCCACGCGCTGGGCGAGTCGAGCACCCTGCCCATGCTGGTGACCACCGCCGACCACGCCCTGCTCACCCCCGAAATCGTGGAACACTTCGCGGCCGCGGCGCGAGACAGCGACGCCGACGCCCTGGTGGGCGTGGTGGCACGCAGCGTGCTGAAGGCCGCCTACCCGGACAGCCCGCGCACCTACGTGCCACTCCGCGGCGAAGCCTGGTCGGGCGCCAACCTGTTCGCCTTCCGCACGCCGCGAGCGCGCCGCGCCGCGGAGTTCTGGGTGCGTGCCGAGCGGCACCGGAAGCGGCCCTGGCGCCTGCTTGGCGCCGTGGGCCCGAGCGCGGCGGCGCGCTTCGCGCTGGGACGGCTCGATCTCGACGGCGCCTGTCAGCAGCTCTCACGGGCCTGCGGCTGCCGGGTCCGGGCCCTGCCCCTGCCCTTTCCCGAGGCCGCCATCGACGTCGATCACGCCGCGGACGTGGAACTCGCCACCCGCATCCTGGAGACCCGCGAGCGGTCGGAGGATCCGACCGGGAGCTGAGCAGCGGAGGGGTCGAACGGATCCGTCCGCTACAGGGACCGCACGCTCGACTCCGAGAACCCGCCATCGCCGAAGGCCCGCGTGCACAACTCGATGCGGTAGCGGGGGCGGTCCCCCTCGCCTGATTGCTCGTGAAGCCGGAAGAGATGGTAGTGGGCACGCTTGTCGGGCTTCGAGCCCCGGTCGGAAGCAGAGCGCACGCCCACCACCGGGATCGGCCCTGCCGGCCCCGGCAGCGAGCTGATGCGGGTGCGATGAAGATGGCCGTGCACCACCAGGTCGACGCCGGTACGCGACAGCACCGCGGCGAGCGCCTCGGCGTCATCGAGACTCCGGCGTCTCGACTCCTCCCCGCGCAGAGGAGGGTGGTGGATGAGCAGCAGGCGGAAGTGCTCCCCGCGCGCCAGCTCCGCGAGCAGTCTCTCGAGGCGCTCGAGTTGCTCGGAGCCGAGTGCGCCGGAAGCGATGAAGGGACCCGTGGGCACGGCCGAGTTGAGACCCACGATCGCGAGCGGACCTCGCACGCGCAGGCTCGGGAAGCGGAGCTGCGCCGTGCCTCCCGCCTCCGACGCGGGGTCGGAGAGCAAGTAATCAGACCAGAGGTCCCACGAGATTTCGCGAGGGACACGCACGTAGGCGTCGTGATTCCCGGGCACGGCGCTCACTCGGTCGGGGCTGCCGATCCGCCGCAGCCACGCGAGGGCGAGCGGGAACTCGCTGGGCAGCGAGATGTTGGTGAGGTCCCCGGTGATCACCACCTGGTCGGGACGCGTCTCGCGCAGGTCCCCGAGCAGCGCCTCCAGCACCTCCGGACGGTGGGNTCGGCTGCGTCGAAGACGCCAGGACANCCACCCCAGCAGNCGTTTCGAGGCCAGCNCACCGAGTCCCCGGGGCGCTACGGGAGTCGCGTGCAGGTCCGAGAGATGCGCGAAGGTAAAGATGGCAGCTCCCCCGGGGCCAGCGACGGGAAGGCTAACCCAGACACATCCCCTGTGATAGCCTGCTCGGCTGCGTGCCGGGTCCCGCCGTGAAGACTTCGCCCTCCGCATGGATCCTCCGCGGCGACGGCCCCGGGGTGGAAATCTGGGGCCTCAGCCCGCAGGAGCGGCTGCGCCGCTCATTGCAGCGCGCCGGCTGCGGGAACGCCCAGAGCCTCGACCCGCAGGCACCGCTGCCGGATCGCGTCGAAGGCAGCATCGTCGTGTTGCGCGGGGACGTGATCTTCGACGAGCGCCTGGTCACCGCCCTGGTGGAGGGCCCGGAGCGCGTGCTGGTCAGCTCGGAGCTAGGGGTGGTCGCCGTGCACGTCGCCGGCACGCACATGGCCGATGCGCTGGCCGCACTGACCACGCGAGATCCGGACGCGGCGCTCGCCGACTATCCGCACGTCTCCCCGGAAGCGCTGGTACCCGCCTACATCCCGAGCCTCCGAAAATCCGAACCCCCCTACGTCTACGCGGCCCGTCCCGAACGCGCGCGCGAAGTCGAAGCACTCACCTTCGCGGCCTCCTACAAGGGACTCACGGACCTGGTCACCAAGTGGGTCTGGCCGCGGCCCGCCGCCGCCGCCACGCGCTGGTGTGCACGACACGGTGTGCACCCCAATACCGTCACCCTGGTGAGCTGGGGGTTCGCGATCCTCGCCATGCTCTGCTTCGCCCAGGGCGACTTCGGGGTGGGCCTGCTGGCCGCGTGGGCGATGACCTTCCTCGATACCGTGGACGGAAAGCTGGCAAGGGTGACGCTCACCTCGAGCCGCCTGGGCGACGTTCTCGACCACGGGCTGGATCTCCTGCACCCGCCCTTCTGGTACTACGCGTGGGCGCTGGGAGTCGGCGACGTTCCCGTGGCCGAGACCAGCCTGGTGATCGGCGGATACGTGCTGGGGCGTCTGCTCGAGGGGGCCTTCCTCGCCGCCTTCGGGATCGAGACTCACTCCTGGCGACCCATCGACGGCCTGTTCCGCACCATCACGGCCCGCCGCAACCCCAACCTGATCCTGCTCAGCGTAGGCTGGGCGTTCGCGAGGCCCGATCTCGGCTTCCGCCTGGTCGCCCTGTGGACCGCCTGCTCGCTGCTCTTCCACAGCGTGCGACTCGGCCAGGCGGGACTGGCGCGCTACCGCGGCGACGAGATCCGCCCGTGCCACGAGCCGGCCCGGGAACGCGCGGGGTGAAGGGCCGCTGGGCTGCAACGGCGCTGTGGCTGCTCATCCCGGCCCTGCAGGCAATCCACGCCGACGGCCCCTCCCCGGCCGTGGACCCGGCGGCCCGGCTGCCGGAGGGCGACGCGGCGCGCGAGTACTGGGACGTGGTGGCGCTGCTCGATAGCGGCCACCGCTTCTACGCGCGCTTCCTGATCACCAACGAGGGACCGGGAGAGCGCAGCGCCGTGGCCATGGGGGATCTCGTGGAGCCGGACGGCAACGCGGTGCCCTTCCAGAACGGGCGCCGAGCGGGGCGCTGGACGTTGGGGGCGGCCGGACGCAGCCTACGCATCGGCTCGAGCCAACTGGATCTCTCCGGTGTCGCGCCCCGCGTCGAGATCGACAACGACAAACGCGCCTTCAAGGTCCGGCTGGACTTCGAACCCGACGAGAGTTCGGCCCGGATCTTCGACGCGAACGGCTATCACATGGACCTCCTCAACCTGGCCTCGGTGATCTCGGGAAGCGTGCAGCACGCGGGGATGCAGCAGCCGCTCGCTGTCACGGGACGCGCCACGCTCAGCCACAGCTGGACCTCGCGGCCGGAGGAGAAGGTGCTGGCGGCGCGCTTCGACATCGCCAGCCTGTCCCGCGGCCCCGCCGCGTTCCTCACGTTCTGGCTCTCCCCGGCCGCACCCACCCGGGCATGGCTGGGCGTCCGGGAGCCGGACGGAAGCACCCGGGGCTACGCTGCAGATCGAACGCAACTCGAGTTCCCGAGGGGGGAGCGTTCCGACTACCCGCTGCCGACGCGTCTGGACTTCGCTGGGGACGGCGTACGGGCCGTTGGGTCCCTCCGGGGAACCAGTCTGGCCCGGAACCCGCTCGATCCCCTACCGATGGCGATTCGGATGTTGTACTCGTTCGGGGCCAAGCCCAGACGCCTGTGGGCCGATACGACCTTGTGGGTGGAGGTCGAGTCCGGGGAGGGTGCTGAATCCCTTCCCTGGGAGGCCCCGGGTATCGCCACGCTGAACTTCCAGAGCGCTGCCCCCGTCCCCGACTCCTGACACCTCGATCTGCCAAATCCCGGATCCCCCGGAAGTTTCGATCTCGAGTCGACCTTGAAGCCAGAGGAGTCCAGCTTGCGAATCGGTGTGCTCAACAACCTGCGCGCGGGGCGAAGCGACGAGATGGTCGCCCGTATCCTGGCCGTGCTGCAGCGCTACCCGGACGTCGCCCACGTCGAGACCGACAGCGCCCGGGTGCTCCCCGAGGCTCTGAGCGAGCTGATGCGGCACGAAATCGACCTGCTGGTCCTGAACGGAGGAGACGGCACCCTGCAGTTCGCGCTGAGCGAACTGCTCGCAGATCCGGGCAGGCGCTCCCTGCCCTGGGTGGCCCCGCTGCGCGGGGGTCGCACCAACATGACGGCCGTCGACCTGGGCGCCCACCGAAATCCGCTGCGAGGACTCGAGGGGGTTCTGCGCGCCCACGCCGAGGGCCGCCTGCAGGAGCGCGTGGTGGTGCGGCCGGTGCTGCGCGTCACGTCGATGCGCCGGGGTACCCAGCAGTACGGCATGTTCTTCGGGGGCGGCATCATCCACCGGGCCATCTCCCTCGTCCACCAGCTCTTTCCGCCCGGACGCAGCCAGGGCGTGCTGGGCGCGAGCCTGGTCACCGCCGCGCTTCTAGGCAAGACCCTGATGCGCCCGAACGACGGCATCCTCACTCCCGACAAGGCGCTTTTTGCGCTGGACGGCGAAAACACGCAGGGCGGCGAGTACTACATGCTCATCGCGTCCTCGCTCCGGCGGCTGTTCTCCCGCATGAACCCCTATTGGGGCCGAGGCCCCGGCGGGGTCCGCTTCACTGCACTCGCCGCCAATGCCCGGCGCATGGCCACCAGCCTGCCGCGCATTGCCTACGGACACGCCCCCGCCTTCGCCACGCCCGAACACGGATACACGAGCGCCAACGCCGAGCGGGTGGACCTTCGAATCGACGCCGGGTTCACCATCGACGGGGAGATCTTCGAGCCGATTCCCGACGAGTCGATCCGCCTGGAGGCGGACCGCCGCGTCACCTTCGTGCGCGCCTGATCGCGCATGGCGGACGCGGGCAGTGCGCTCCGAGACTTCGTGGCCGCGGAGCTCTCCGCCCCCGCTCCGGCGGGGGCCATCCAGCTCGCCACCGCCATCCGCGCGCGGCACGGCGAGGCCGTGGCCGCGGTGCTCTTCTACGGCTCCTGCCTGCGGCGACGCACGAGCGAGGGCGTACTGGATTTCTACGTATTGGTGGACGACTACCGGGCCTGCTATGGGCGGGGCGCCCTGGCCTGGCTGAATGCGCTGCTGCCCCCGAACGTCTTCCACCTAGAGGTTTCGACGCCGCAGGGTGCGCTCGCCTGCAAGTACGCGGTGTTATCCCTGCGCGATTTCACACGGGCTAGCGGCCCGAAGGGCATCCGCCCCGTCGTCTGGGCACGCTTCTGCCAACCCAGCCTGGCGATCTGGACCCGCGACGAGACCGCACGACTGGCGGTCCAGGAGGGCTGCGCGGCGTCCCTCCGCACCGCCCTCATGCGCACGCTTCCACTCTTCCCGGACACGGAAGGACGNCAGCAATTCCGCTCCGGGGACTTCTGGCCCGCGCTCTTCGCCGACACCTACGCGTCGGAGCTTCGAACCGAGAACCCCCGCAGCATCCGTGGCCTGTATCACGCCGCCCCCGGCCGTTTCGACCGGGCGCTGGAACTCGTCCTGGAAACCCTGGAGACCGAGGGCGCGCTGACACTCCACCGGGAAGGCACGGAGCTGATCCTCGAACGCTCTCCCCGAGCCCTGGCGCGGGACCGTCGACTCCGCCGCATCCGCGGGCCGGTCGCGCGCGCCCTGGCGATCGCCCAGCTCCTGAAGAGTGCCGTGACCTTTGGCGACTGGGTGCCCTACGCGCTCTGGAAACTCGAGCGCCACACGGGTACCCGGATCGAACTCAGCGAGCGCCAACGCCGGCACCCCTTCCTGTTCGCCTGGCCGCAGATCTTCCGCGTGCTGCGCAGCCGGGCGCTCCGCTAAGCGCGGAGATCCGCGGCGCTCTGCAACCCAGGCCCGGGAGGACCACCCGGCCCGAGTTCCCGCTACTGCTCGGACTCGAAGGCATCCGCGTAGAGGCCGCGCAGATCCTCCTTGCGAACCTTTCCCATGGCGTTGCGGGGCAGCGCCTCCTGAAAGAAGATCCGCTTGGGCTGCTTGAAGCTGGCCAGCCGCCCGCTCAACGCGTCGCGCAACTCGGCCTCCCCGAGAGGCGCCCCCGCTGGGACCACCACGGCCACCACGCCCTCCCCGAAATCCGGATGCGGCGCACCGATGACCGCCGATTCCCTGACACCGGGCAGCGCGTCCAGCGCCCGCTCGACCTCCGCGGGATGCACGTTGAGGCCACCCGAAATCACCAGGTCCCGGGCTCGGCCCACCAAGCGGATGCGACCGTCGGCGGCGCGGCGGGCCAGGTCGCCCGTGACGAAGAAACCGTCCTCGCGAAACTCCTGGCGGGTTCGCTCGGGCATGCCCCAGTAACCCGCGCAGACGTTCGGGCCCCGCACCTCCAGCACGCCGACCTCGCCATCGGGCAGCGGCGCCCCGGATTCTCCCACCACCCGCACCTCCACCCCAGGCAACGCGTAGCCCACCGTCCCCGGAACCCGATCCCCGCGCCAGGGGTTCGAGGTGATCATCCCCGTCTCCGTCATCCCGTAGCGTTCGAGGATGCGCTGGCCGGTGCGCGCCTCGAATTCCGCATGCGTGCGCGCGAGCAGGGGCGCCGAGCCCGAGACGCACACGCGCAGGCTCCGGCAGCACGCTCGGTCCAGCTCCGGTCGTTCCAGCAGGCGCGTGTAGTGGGTGGGGACGCCCATGAAGACCGCTGCCTCGGGCAGCCGGGCCACCACTTGCGCTGCGTCGAAGCGCGGCAGCAGGCGAATCGACGAGCCGTTCAGCAGTGCCGTATGCAGCGCCACGAAGAGGCCGTGGGCGTGGTAGAGGGGCAACGCGTGCAGGACTCTCTCCCCCGCCTCGAAGCCCCAGAGCGCGTGCAGGGACAGCGCGTTGGAGGCGAGGTTCGCGTGGGTGAGCATGGCGCCCTTGGGACGGCCGGTGGTGCCCGAGGTGTAGAGGAGCGCTGCCACGTCCCCCTCCGCACTCTCGTGCACGTCCTCTAGGGGGGCATCGCTCCCCTCTCCCCAGAAACTGCCCCGGCCGTCGGCATCGAGGCCGAGCAGGTGATCGACGCCGGCTGCCCGGGCCGCGGCCGAGAGCCCGGGCACGCGCGCGGGGTCGCAGACCAGCATGCGCGGCTCGGCATCGACGAGGAAGGCGCGCACTTCCTCGTCCGTGTAGGCGTCGTTCAGGGGCACGTAGACGCTGCCGGCGCGCAGACAGGCGAGGTACAAGATCACGGCAGCGGGAGACTTGGGGACCTGGGCGAGCACGCGTTCCCCGGGGCGCACGCCAAGGCCGCGCAGCCGGCCCGCCAGGCGGGCGGTCTGCAAGTCCAGTTCCGCATAGCTGAGCGGGTCGCCGGCTTCGGGCAGCAGGCAGAGGGCACCCGGCTCCCGGGGGAAGCGCGAGCGCAACAGCGCGTAGAGGTTCGAGGAGGCCATGCCCGGCGACCAACATGACACGTCGAAGCCGGCGTCGCCGCCTCCGTTCTCCGGATCGACGCGGCACGCAGCCGCTGCGAGTTCCAGGGCTCGGGGGCGCGCCGCCGCCGTGAGCCACTACCCTCCCGACCCATGAGCCAAAGCGTCCTCGTGACTGGCGCCTCCTCGGGAATCGGCGCCGCAACCGCAAAGCACCTCGCCAGCGCTGGCTTCCGCGTCTTCGGCACCACACGCAAACCGGAGTCCCTGCCTCCGGGGGCCCCTGCCATCGAGTGGGTGCCCATGGACGTACGCGACGAGGCCTCCGTGAGTTCCGCGGTCAGCCAGGTATTGGCAGCGGCCGGCGCACTGGATGCGCTGGTCTGCAACGCCGGCTTCGGGATCTTCGGCAGCGTCGAGGAGGTGAGCGTCGATGAGGCCCACGCCCAGTTCGACACCAACTTCTTCGGCGTGCTCCGTTGCCTGCGGGTGGTGCTACCGGGCATGCGCGAGCGCGCACGGGGCCGCGTGGTGTTGGTGGGCTCGCTAGCGGGCCGAGCCCCGCTGCCCTTCCAGGCCCACTATTCGGCATCCAAAGCCGCCGTCGACGCCCTCGCATTGGCTTTGCGGAGCGAACTCCATGGCCACGGCGTGTCGGTGAGCCTGGTGGAGCCCGGCGATATCCGGACCCCTTTCAACGAGGCCATCGACTTCTCGGCCTCGGCGCGTTCCGTCTACGCGCCGCGCATCCGACGTTGCCAAGAGGTCGTCGAGGAGTCGCTCCCCAAGGCCCCGGGCCCAGAGGTCGTGGCGCGCGCCATCCACCGGGCGCTGACTGCCCGTCGCCCCCGGGTCCGCTACCCGGTGGGGCCGGATTCGTGGAGCGTCCCTTGCGGGCGCCGCTTGCTCCCGGACTGGCTGACGCTGCGACTGGTACGTACACACTACGGGGTGTAACGACGAGCCGTGCTAGGGTTCGCCCCGCCGACCGTGGGGGCGGATCCCCGGGGCCGGTCACAGGTCGCCCGCCGAAAGGAGCAACCCATGAGCAGCAAGGTCTACGTGGTCGGCGTTGGCATGACGAAGTTCGAGAAGCCCGGATCCAAGGAGTGGGACTACCCGGACATGGCCAAGGAGGCCGGGGAAATGGCGCTCCAGGACGCGGGCATCGCCTTCGAGGATGTCGAGCAGGCCGCCGTGGGATACTGCTACGGCGACTCCACTTGCGGGCAGCGCGCGGTCTACACGCTGGGACTCACCGGTATCCCCATCTACAACGTGAACAACAACTGCGCGACGGGGTCGACAGCCCTCTTCATCGGAAAACAGTTCGTGGAGGCGGGCATCGCGGACTGCGTGCTGGCCCTGGGCTTCGAAAAGATGGAGAAGGGCTCCCTGGGCGTGAAGTTCACGGACCGGATCAACCCCATGGACCGCCACGCAAAGTCCATGATCGAGGAGCGCGGCTTCGAGAAGGCGCCGCCCGCCGCGCAGTTCTTCGGCAACGCCGGACGCGAGCACATGGAGCGCCACGGAACGACACCCCTGCACTTCGCGAAGATCGGCTGGAAGAACCACAAGCATTCCGTCAACAACCCCTATTCGCAGTTCCAGGACGAGTATTCGCTGGAGGACATCCAGAACGCGCCGATGGTCTTCGATCCCCTCACCAAGTTGCAGTGCTGTCCGACCTCGGACGGCGCCGGTGCCGCGATCCTCGCCAGCGAGGATTTCGTGCTGCGCCACGGCCTCCAGGCGAAGGCGGTGGAGATCGCGGGCATGGCGATGACCACCGACTTCCCCAGCACCTTCGAGGAGAAGAGTTCCATCAAGCTGGTGGGCTACGACATGACCAAGAAGGCCGCCGAGCAAGTCTACGAGCAAGCTGGCGTAGAGGCCGCGGACGTGGACGTGGTGGAGCTCCACGACTGCTTCTCGTGCAACGAACTGGTCACCTACGAGGCGCTGGGCCTGTGCGCCGAGGGCGGCGCCGGGGAGTTCATCGACTCCGGGGCCAACACCTACGGGGGCGAGGTCGTGGTGAACCCCTCGGGCGGCCTGATCTCCAAGGGACATCCACTCGGTGCCACGGGCCTCGCACAGTGCGCGGAACTCAGCTGGCAACTCCGTGGCGAGGCGCAAGCCCGCCAGGTGGAGGGGGCCTCGCTGGCCCTGCAGCACAACCTGGGTCTCGGCGGAGCGGCCGTGGTGGCCGCCTACCGCAAGGCCGATCTCGGCTAGGCGCGCGTTGTCTCAAGGGCAGGCAGAGCAGTGCCGGATCCTGACCCAGCAGAGGGTCCAGGCTCGGATGGTGCTCGACACGAGCACCCGCACGACTCCATGAAAGCGGCCGGCAACGCCGGAGAGGACCGGCGCTTCACGGTCGGCCGCAAGCTCGTCTACGGCAGTGGCGACTTCACGATCAATGCGGTCCTCTCCGCGCTCTCCCTCGTCTACGTCACCTACTTCCTCACGCAGGTGGTGGGTCTGCGCGCCGAGCTGGCCGGGGCCGTGCAGTTGGTGGGGCGGATCTTCGACGCCCTGAGCGACCCCGCCATGGGGAGGTTCTCGGACAGCCGCCGCTGGCGCTGGGGGCGGCGGCGGCCCTTCCTACTGCTGGGCGCCCTGCCCTTCGGCGTCTGTTTCGCCCTGCTCTGGGTCGTGATCCCCGACGCCAGCCAGTGGTCGATGTTCGCCTACTACTCGGCGGTCTACGTGGGGATGAGCCTCTCCACCACCGTGCTCTCCATCCCCTACCTCTCCCTGCAACCCGAGATGGCCCTGGGCTACGACGCCCGCACCTCCCTCAACACCTACCGCAGCATCGGCGCCATCGTGGGNGTCTTCGCCGCGGTCTCCTTCCGCCCCCTCGCCCAGTCCCTGGCCGACGGCCCCGCGGGCTACACGCTGGCGGGCCTCGTGTTCGGAATCATGATCGCTCTCCCCTGGTTCGCGATCTTCGCCGCCACCTGGGAGCGCCCGGACCTGCGGTCCCGCGCCGAGCCGGCCCCGCTCCGGGAAGCCCTGCGCTCGCTCTCCCGGCACCGCAGTTTCCAGCGCCTGGTGGCCCTCTACCTCTGCGGGCGCGTCGCCATCGACCTGGCCAGCACCATGCTGATCCTCTACTTCAGCTACGTGATCGGGCGCAGCGGCGATTTCGAGATCGCGATGCTGCTGATGCTGGCCTCGGTGGTGCTCAGCATGCCGATGTGGCTGTGGGTGTCGCGACGACGCGACAAGGCGCCCCTCTTCGTGATCGGGGCTCTCTGGTGGGCGGCCATGCAGTCCACGCTGATCTTCGCCCAGCCGGACTGGCCCCGCTGGCTGCTGCTCGTCTTCGCCCCGGTCATGGGCATCGGCTACGCGGCGATGGACCTGATCCCCTGGGCGATGGTGGGCGAGGTGGTGGACGAGGACGAACTCGAACACGGCGAGCGCCGGGAGGGCCTCTACTACGGGTTCTTCACCTTCCTCCGCAAACTCACCGGCACCACCGCGGTCTGGCTGGCGCTGAGCCTGCTCGGCTACCTGGGGCTCGTCCAGGGCGAGGAGCAGAACGAGTCCACCCGCCTGGGCATCCGGCTGCTGGCCGGCGGCGGGCCCATCGTCTTCCTGCTGCTGGCCGCCGGCTTCGCGCGCAACTACCCGCTCGACCGGGCGCGACACCGCGAGATCGTGGCCGCCCTCGAGGCTCGCCGGGCCGCCGCAGACTGAAGACGCCCGTCAGCCACCCGCGGAGGCGAAGAAAGCGACGCCCGCCGCCCAGGTCTCGGGCAACGCGAAGGCGAGAACGAAGATCAGGAAGGCGGGCACCGCGTACCGCAGTAGCCTGCGCCACCAGGGCCACCATCGCGCAGCCACGGTACCCGGTGCGATCTCCGCGCTGGGATCGCGCATCGCGAAGCCCACGAAGAGGGAGAGCGCCAGGCCGCCGCCCAGCAGGAAGACATTGTTGGCCACCGCATCCAGCAGGCCCAGGAAGTCCAGGCTGGCCGCCGAGGGAATTCCCAGCAGCGTTGCCGACCCTCCCGCCAGCCAGGCCGCCCGGCGGCGCGACCAACCCAGGCCATCCACCGCGGATGCCACCACCACCTCGAGGAGCGAGATCGCGGAGGTGAGCGCGCCCACGGCCAGAGCGGCGAAGAACACGCAGCCCACCAGGCGACCCACCATCCCCAGTTCCACGAAGGTCTGGGGCAGCGTGATGAAGAGCGCACCCAGCGTGCTTCCCCCCACCGCCTGCTCGAGGCCCAGGGCGAAGATCAGCGGAAAGACCACCAGCCCCGCCACGAAGGCCACCGCCACGTCCGCGCCCCCGATCGTCAGGCACTCGCCGGCGAGGTTGCGCTCGCGATCGAAATAGCTCGCGAAGGTGAGCATGGCCCCCATCCCCAGGCTCAGGCTGAAGAAGGCCTGGCCCGCGGCATCCTTGAGGACCGAAGCAGACAGGAGCTTCGAGAAGTCGGGGGAGAGGTAATACGCGTAGCCCGCCGAGGATCCGGGCAACCAGAACGCGTAGAGCGCGAGGCCCACCACCAGGGCAAAGAGGGTCGGCATCAGCACCACGGCGGTGCGCTCGATTCCGCGCTTTACCCCGCCTGCAACGATCCCGATGGTGATCCCCATGAAGAGCCCGTGGAACGCGAAGGCGTCCCAGCCACTGGCTACCTCGCCGAAGTGAGCGCCCGCGTCCGCCGCGAAGCCCCCCACGATCCCCGCCATGGCATAACGAAGCGTCCACCCGGCGATCACCCCGTAATAGGAGAGGATCAAGAAGCCCGTCAGCACGAAGACGCCCCCCAACGGGCGCCAGCGGCGACCGCCGAAATGCTCGAGGGCGCGGATGGGGCTCGCCTGGGCGCCGCGTCCCACCACCAGTTCGGCGAGCAGCAGCGGCAGCCCCACCAACACTGCGATCAGCAGGTAGAAGAGCACGAAGGCCGCGCCGCCGTTCTCCGCCGTGAGGTAGGAGAAACGCCACATGTTGCCCAGGCCCACCGCGGAGCCAACCGCGGCCAACACGAAACCCCGGCGACTCGACCACTGCTCACGCTTGGCGCCGGACGCGGAAGCGGACATGGAATCCCTCCAACTGCGGACCCGGGGCCAGTGGGGGGATCGGGGAGTTGAGGGTACCGCAGGCGTGGGGCCTCGCCGGGAGGCCACAAAAACGCCAATGTTGGGGGATCGGGCGGATCCGCAAGGAGGACTTTCGCGATGGCAGGAGCACTGGACGGAAAACGCGCACTCGTGACCGGGGGCTCCCGGGGGATCGGGCGCAGCATCGCGCTGGCCTTCGCGGAGGCCGGCGCCGATGTGGCGATCGGGTACCGCCGGGACNCGGAGGCCGCACAGGAATGCGTGGCAGCCATCGAGGCAACGGGGCGGCGCGCCCATGCAGCGGTCGCGGACGTGCGCGATCTCGCGGCCATGCAGGGCCTGGTCGCGGGCTGCACGAAAAGCCTGGGCGGACTCGACATCGTGGTCGCCAACGCGGGCGTGCCCACCCGCTTCGAGCCCCTCGAAGCCGTGGACCCGGGCTACTGGGAGCGGGTGATCGACATCGACCTCAACGGGGTATTTCACACGCTGCACGCGGCACTCCCGGTGCTGAAGGCCCAGGAGAGCGGCGTGATCCTCACCGTCTCCTCCGCGGCCGCCGACCTCTGCGGCGCCAACGGGGGACCCTACGTGGCCGCCAAGGCCGGGGTGAACGCCATCACCAAGATGGTGGCCCGCGAGAACGCGAGCCTGGGCATCCGCTGCAACGTGATCGCCCCCGGGCTCGTGGACACCAAGATGGGAGGCGACCTGCTGGCCTTCCACGGCGAACAGATCCTGAAGGGCATTCCGCTGGGGCGCCTGGGAACCCCCGAGGAGATCGCCAAGCTCGCCGTCTACCTGGCGTCGGAGGACGCCGCCTGGGTGACCGGGAAGGTCTTCCGGATCGACGGCGGCGTCTGGATCTAGGCGGGCCTCCGTGCGCGATGCCGAGTCACTCCTGCAGACCCTGCGCCGCATCGACGGGCGCGGCTACAAGGCCTACCGCGACATCCGCGGCGGCTACCAGTTCGAAGACGCAGAGCTGCACGTCGACCACGTGCAGGGAGACCCTTTCGCCGCTCCCTCCCGCCTGCGCGTGAGGATCCCCCTCGAGCGTACCGGGCTACCCGACGACCTGCTGGGGCGCCCGGTGGCGCGCATGGCGCTCTGCGACCTGTTGGCGCGCCGCGTCCACGAGGCCATCGGACGGGGCGGCGGTGGCCGGCGCGGCAGCGGCAAGAGCGGGATCATCTCGGTGGATGCCGGCGGACAGGAGGTGCTGGCGCGCTCCGCGGTGGTGCTGGGCGGCGACTTCGCGGAGGTCCGCCTGCAGGTGGGGCTCCCCGCCGCGGGGCGCCGGGTGCTGGGGCGCGAAGCCGAGGCGCTGCTGATCGACGACCTGCCGCGGATCTCCGCGCGGGGACTCTGCGCGGAGGCCCACGAGCACGGGTCGCTGCGTGACTTCGTGCATTGCGTGGAGAACCAGGAGCACCTCCGCGGCCAGCTGGCCGGGATGGGGCTGCTGGCCTTCGTGGGCGACGGCGCCGTGTTGCCGCGGGAGAGTGGCGCCAGCGATCGCCCGCTGCGCGGCGGAGAAGTGGTGCCCTGGGAGTCCCCCGAGAGCCTGCGGGTGGAGATTCCGCTGCTCCACCCCATCGAGACTGCCCACGGCTCGCGCGACACGCGGATGGGCACCGGGCTGCCGCTGGGCGTCAACCTGGTGGTGGGCGGCGGCTACCACGGCAAGTCCACGCTCCTGCAGGCGCTCGAGCGTTGCGTTTACCCCCACGTACCCGACGACGGCCGCGAGTGGGTGGTCACTGCCAAGGACAGCGTGAAGATCCGCGCCGAGGACGGCCGGCGTGTCGCCAGCGTCGACATCGCGGTCTTCATCCGCGACCTGCCCGGCGGCCGCTCCACCGACGCCTTCACGAGCGACGACGCCAGCGGCTCCACGAGCCAGGCCGCCAACATCGTCGAGGCCCTGGAATGCGGGGCGGTGGGGCTGCTGCTCGACGAGGACACCTCGGCGACCAACTTCATGGTCCGCGACGCCCGCATGCAGGCCCTGGTCCACAAACGCGACGAGCCCATCACCCCTTTCCTCGACCGGGTGCGGGAGCTCTACGAGGGCGCCGGTGTCTCCAGCGTGCTGGTGATGGGGGGCTGCGGGGACTACTTCGACGTGGCGGACACCGTGATCGGGATGCGCGACTACAGGCCCTACGACGCCACCCAGGAGGCGCGCGAGGTGGCCGCCCGGCATCCCAGCGAGCGCCGCAAAGAGGCACCGGCGCCACTGCAGGCCGCGGCACCCCGCGTGCCTCTGGCAGAGAGCTTCGACGCCTCACGCGGCCGCCGCGAAGTCAAGATCGACGCCAAGGGCCTGGACCTGCTGCTCTACGGCCGCGAGGCCATCGAGTTGCGGGGCGTCGAGCAACTCGTGGACCCGAGCCAGACCCGGGCCATCGGCAACGCCATCCACCTGGCCAGCCGGCGCTGGATGAACGGCGAGCGCACTCTCCTCGAGGTGCTCGAAGCCCTGGAGGCGCTACTCGACGACGAGGGTCTCGACGTTCTCGACCCCTTCCACGAGCCGGGCCGGCACCCCGGCAACCTGGCGCGTCCGCGCCGCTTCGAGGTAGCCGCCGCGATCAACCGCCTGCGCAGCGTACGCATGCGGCAGCGGCGCGAAGAGGAGCACTGAGCGCTCCTCCGCGCGCGCAACACTCAGGGAAAGATGCCCTCGTAGGCTTCCTGGTTGAAGCCCACCAGCACCGTCTTGCCGACCACCAGGCAGGGCGCTCGCAGGTTGCCCGTGGGCCCGAGCATGGCGTCGACCACGGCCTTCTGGGCCTTCCCGCCTGGCTCGAACTCCGAGACCTTCTTGCCCTTGGCGACGATCACGCGCCGGGCGGCCTTAGCGAGCTTGCCGGCATCGGCCCGGGCCAGCTTGCGGCTGGCGGGCACCATCTCCTTGGAAGCGATTCCTCTGGCGTCCAGAAACTCGGACGCTCGGATGCAGGACGTTCAGCCCTTGCGGTGGTAGTGCCAGTCGACTCGTTTTGCCATGGGACCTCCGGCTTCGATCATACCGCGCGAAAAGCTGCGCGCAGCCCCCGGAACGCGGATTCAGGCCGGCTGCTCGCGGTCGAAGACGTGCTGCCAGCGCCCGGAGCGGAAGCGCCAGACGAGCAGCAGCGCCTTCACCAGCCAGTCCCCCAAGAGCGCCGCAAACACCCACTCCACGGAGAGTTCCAGCCAAGCCGCCAAGGCCGCCAGCGAGCATCGCACCCCGACCATGCCGATCAATACGGCGTAGAAGGGAAAGCGCGTGTCACCCGCGCCCCGCAGCGCACCCGAGAGCCCGAACTCCAGCGCCATCAGCGGCTGCGCGGAGCCCAGCAGGTAGATGAAGACCACCGCCAGCCGTACGGTTTCGTCGTCGTCCACCATCATCCGCGCGATGGGCTCGGCGGAGAGCATGATCGCGAGGCCAAAGACCACCATCACCACCAGCGAGATGCGCGTCGCCCGCCAACCCGCGCGGGTCGCCGCCTCGGGGTCGCCCGCCCCCAGGTGCTGGCCCACCAGGGTGGAGGCCGCGATCGAGAAGCCGAAGCCCACCACGAAGGAGAAGGAGAGGATCCGTACCCCGATCCCGTAGGCCGCGTAGGCGGCATCACCGTAGAAGGAAACGACCCAAAGGAAGATCACGAAGCCCACCTGGAAGGCCAACTGCTCGAGGCCGGCCGGCGTGCCCACGCGCACCAGTTCGCGGACGCGCTTGCGGGACAAAGCTCCCGGCCCGCCACGCCCCACCCGCAGGCGGCCACGCCACCACATCGCCAGCAGCACCGAGGATGCGACCGTGAAGGCCACGCCCCCGGCCAGGGCGGCACCCACCACGCCGAGAGACTCGAAGCCCCAACTCCCGTAGACGAAGGGGAAGAGCAGCAGCACGTTGAGGACGTTCGCGATGCCACCCACCCACAGCGGTGTGATCGTGTCTCCCGCTGCCCGCAGCGCCGCGGCAAGCGAGATGAAGACCGCAAAGACCACGTTGAAGAGCATCATCCAGCGGATGTAGCGGGAGGCCATCGCCAGCGTCGACTCACCGAGTTCGAAGATGCCCACGAGATGATCGGCGAACAGCAACCCCAGCGCAGTCGCCACTCCAGCCACACCCATGCAGATCCAGAGCGAGGCCCGCGCGACCAAGGCGGCCTCGACTTCGTCGCGCCTGCCGTAGGCGCGAGCCACCAGCGCCGTGGTGCCGGCCGTCACCGCCATCAGCACTGCTTGAAGGATGAAGAAAACGCGCTCTCCCGCGGTCACGGCGGCCAGCGCGGAGGTCCCCAATGAGCCCACCGCCATGATGCCCACGAAGGAGACACTGGAGAAGAGCAGGTTGGTGGCCACCGCGGGCAGCGCCAGCTTCCAGATGTCGAGCTCCACCGCGGGCAACTCGGCGGGAGAAGCACTGGCCAGGCCCGGGGCGTCGCCCAGCGAGGCGGCGCGATCCATTACGTCGGCGTCGCTGGGAGCGGGAGATCCCGGCTCCACGGGGGGGCTCGACATGGACTCGACCGTGACCGCTCAGTAGGGCTCGTCGAGATCGTGGAGCGGCAGGGTCTTGAGGGCCTGGGAGAGGGTTTCCGGGGTCCAGCTCTCCGACTCCACGCTCTGGTCCGCGGTGGAGATCGGATCGAAGACGGCTACCTCGGAACGCCGGACGAAGAAGACCTCGCCGGTGATGCCCGCCGCCGCATCGCAACACAGGGCCGCCACCAACACCGCGACCTGCTCGGGGGTCTGGAGGGCCGCCAGCAGGCCGTCGGCCCGGCGCTCCGCGTCGGGGCCCTGACCACGCAGCTTCTCCACCGCATCGGTCACCATGCGCGTGTGAGTGGCGGCGGGGTTCACGCAGTTGACGGTGATGCCGTGGGGTGCGAGGTCACGACTCACCGAGTTGCTGAAGCCGAAGATGCCTCCCTTGCCGGCCGCGTAGCCCGCGGTGCCGGGAACGCCCTGCAAGCCGGCGCGGGAGACCATGTTGACGATGCGACCGAAGCCACGCTCGCGCATGGCGCCCACCACGTGCCGCGTGCAGTTGAAGGTCCCGAGGACGTGGACGCCGACGGCCCGCGCGAAGTAGTCGGGGTCCATTTCCCAGATCGGCGCGTTGGTGGTAATGCCGGCATTGTTGACCAGGATGTCCACGCTCCCGAAGTGCTCGACGCCCGCAGCCACCGTGCGCCCCGCCGCCTGGTAGTCCGAGATGTCTTCGGTACACGCCACGGCGCGTCCCCCGGCCGTCCGGATCTCCTCGCTAACGCGCTCGGCCAGGGACTGGTCGGCCCCGGTGCCGTCGAGGGCGCTGCCCACGTCCGCCACCACCACGCCGGCACCGAGCCCCGCGAGCTCGTGGGCAATCGCGCGGCCGATACCCTGGCCGGACCCCGTGACCACCGCCCCGCGCCCCGCCAGCGGGCCAGTTGCCTCTCGAGAGCCCTCGCTAGTCACCATCCGCACACGCTAGCGAATCGGTCGGGGAGCGTGTGGCCTGCTACCAGCCCGCGAGATCCGCGGCGCGCGCCCGGTGCACGTCCGGGGTGCCCAGCCAGGCGCGATCCAGCATGGCCCGCTTGAACCAGATCTGGACGTCGCACTCCCAGGTGAAGCCGATGCCACCGTGGGCCTCCACGGCGTCGCGCCCCAGCTGCATGGCGCGCTCGCTGATGTGGGCCTTGGCGAGGGCCGCGTAACGGGCACTGTCCTCCGGTACGTGGTCGAAGGCATGGGCCGCGTACCAGTAGAGCCCCCGCGCGGGCTCGATCTCCACCGCCATGTCCGCGAGTTGGTGCTTCAGGGCCTGGAAGTGGCCGATGGTGACCCCGAACTGCTCGCGCTGCTTCGCGTAGTCGACCGCCATGTCGAGCAGGCGCTGGGCGGTCCCGAAGGCGTCCGCGGCCAACAACACGCAGGCCGCGTCGCGTACGCGCGCGGCCAACGCAGCATCCCCCAGGACTTCCGCGGGGGCCGCGTCGAGTCGCAGCGTGCCCATGCGCCGAACTCGATCCACGCCCTCGTAGGCCTCCACGGACACGCCCTCCCCCGCCGCGACCAGCGCCAGCCCACCGCCCGCCGTTCCCACCACGAAGAGGTCCGCGAGTTCCGCACTGGGCACGAAGTGCTTCGCGCCGGAGACCTTCAAACCCGGGGCAAGCTGCCACTCTTCGGGCTGCCAGCAGCCGTCGGCTTCCGCGAAGGCCACGGAGGCAAGCGCCTCGCCGGATGCCAGGCGCGGCAACCAGCGCTCGCACTGGGCGTCGCTGCCCCCCAATGCAATCGCGAGAGCCGCCAATGAATGTGCGAAGAAGGGCCCGGGCGCGCCCCCGTAGGCCAGGGTCTCCGTGGCGAGCGCCAGGTCGATGACTTCGAGGCCGGCCCCCCCAAAGCGTTCGGGCACCACCAGACCCCCGAGACCCAGTTCCATCAGGCCCTTCCAGAAGGCAGGGTCGTGTCCCGTGTCGCCGTCGAAGATTTCGCGCACGCGGGTGGCGGGGCACTCGTTTGCGACAAACTGAGCGATGGTCTCCTGCAGCAGCTCCTGCTCTTCCGAGGTGTCGAAGTTCACTTGCCCGAGCTCCTCTGCGCGTAGTAGTCGCGGGGCAGACCCAGACCCCGCTCGCCAATGACGTTGCGCTGGATGTTCGCGGTGCCCCCCGCGATCGCGATACCGAGGGAAAACATGTACTGCGTGAGCCAGGAACGGGATGCACCAAGACTCTCCGCGGACTCGCCCTGGGCGAGGGGATCGATCATGCCTTCATCGCCCAACAGGTCGAGGGAGAGCTTCGCGATCTCGCTGCCGATGTTGGTGCTGATGAGCTTGCTCATGGTCGAAACGCGGCCCAAGTCCTTGCCCCGGAAGGCCCGCGAGGTCTGGCGGTGGCTCGAATACTCGTGGGAGCGCACGTAGCCCTCGATGGCCGCCAGCCGCTGCCGCACTTCCGGGTCCTCGATGGCCGGCCTGCCCGCGCGCAGCGTCTTCTTGGCGAGCTGCACGACGCCCTGGAAGGCGTTCACCGGTCCCAGGGCGTTGCCGATGCCGGCACGCTCGTGCTTCAAGGTGGTGCGGGAGACCAGCCAGCCCTCACCGCGCTTTCCCACGATCCAGTCGGCGGGGGTGCGCGCGTCGGTGAGGAAGATCTCGTTGAACTCCTGGCCCCCGTTCATCTGCTTGAGGGGCCGAACCTCGACGCCCGGCTGCTTCATGGGCACGAGGAGATAGGAGATGCCCGCGTGTTTGGGGACGTCGGGCTCGGTACGGCACAGGCAGAACATGTAGTCGGCGTCGATCGCGTTGGTGGTCCAGATCTTCTGGCCGTTGATCACCCACTCGTCGCCCACCAGCTCCCCGCGCGTGCGCAGGGAGGCGAGATCGCTCCCGGAGCCGGGTTCGCTGTAGCCCTGGCACCACTTGTAGTCCCCCGCCACGGTGGCGGGCACGAACTTCTCCTTCTGCCACTCCTCGCCGCGCTCGAGCAGCGTGGGGACCAGCATCATCAGGCCGATGCCGCGCGGCTCGTCGGGCGCCCGGGTGCGGTGGAACTCCTCGCGGATGATCGCCGCCTTGACGGCATCGGGCTCCTGTTCGGAACCCCCATACTGGCGCGGCACCCAGCGCAGCAGGTAGCCCTGCTCCACGGCCTGGGCGCGGAAGCGCGCGGCGCGCTCCACCATGTCCTCCCAGGATTCGCCCTCGCCACCCCCCCCGGCAGGCCAGTGCTCGGCGAGAAAGCCCTTCAGCTCGCCGCGAAAATCGTCGTACTCGGGTCCGTAGCTGAAATCCATGGCAACACCTCGTGGCACGCATCCTATCACCGCGGAGGCCCGCCTACACGGCTGCCGGGGAGCGCTCGCTCCCGGGGGGCCGTGACCGCAGCGTCGGTTCAGGTGCGCCCGAGCGCCTTCGAGACCAGGCTGAATTGCTCGCTGCGATGCACGCGGTTGGAGCCCACGGCGGGGCTGGCGGCCTCGAGTCGGCCCGCATAGCTGAGACCCTGCCCGGGCGCGAGCAGCGCAACCAGGCGCTCGCGCACGAAGGTAAAGGGGCCCATGTTGGCGGGCTCCTCCTGGCACCAGACCACCGTCTCGGCGCCGGGGTAGCGGGACAGGGCCGCGCGAATCTCGTCCTCGGGCCAGGGGGAAATCTGCTCGACGCGCAACAACGCGATCGCCGCAGCCTCCTCTTCGGGCAAGCGTCGACGCTCGGCTTCCAGGTCGTAGTAGACCTTGCCGCTGCAGAACACCAGGCGAGACACCGCCCCGGGCGCCTCAAGAAGCCCGGGGTCATCGAGGAGCGGCGCGAAGCGGCTCCCCGGCTCGAAGTCCGCAGGGCGAGATGCGGCCCCAGGGAGACGTAGCAGGCTCTTGGGGGTGAAGATCACCAGCGGGCTGCGAAAGGCGCGCAGCATCTGGCGGCGCAGCACGTGGAAATACTGGGCGGGGTTCGTGCAGTTGACGACCTGCATGTTGTCGCCGGCGCACAGTTGGAGGTAGCGCTCGATGCGCGCGCTCGAGTGCTCGGGGCCCTGCCCCTCGTAACCGTGAGGCAGCAGCATCACCAGGCCGCTCATGCGCTGCCACTTGACGTGCGCGCAGCTGATGAACTGGTCGACGATCACCTGGGCGCCGTTCGCGAAGTCACCGAACTGGGCCTCCCAGAGCGTGAGGGTACCGGGGTCGGCGAGGCTGTAGCCGTACTCGAAGCCCAACACCGCCGCCTCGGAGAGCAACGAGTCGTAGACCTCGAAGCGGCCCTGGGAATCCTGCAAGTGGGCGAGGGCCGCGTACTCCTCGCCGCTGCGCTGGTCGACGAGGGAGGCGTGGCGGTGGCTGAAGGTGCCGCGGCTGCTGTCCTGCCCCGAGAGCCGCACCCCGTGGCCTTCCACCAGCAACGCCGCGAAGGCCAGCGCCTCTCCCATCCCCCAGTCGATGGCACCGTCGTCCACCACCACCTTGCGGCGCGTGTCGCACAGGCGGGCAAGCTTGGGGTGCACCTCGAAGCCGGCGGGCACGCTGCCGATGCACTCGGCGAGGCGGGCCAGTTCCTCCCGCGGCAAACCGGTGTCCGGGGACGCTTCGGGCGTTTCGCGCGAGAAGCCCGTCCAGGGCCCGCGCGGCGCGTAGGGCTCGTCGGGGCCCGGTGGACGCGTGTCGATCAGCGCCAGCGCGCGTTCCAGCTGCTGTCCGAGATCCTGCTCGATGCGCCGGGCCTCCTCGTCGCGCAACAGACCCGTCTCCAACAAGTGATCGGTGTAGATCCGGCGCACGAACTCGCGCTCTCGGATCCGTTCGTAGAGGATCGGCTGGGTGAAGCTCGGCTCGTCGCCCTCGTTGTGACCATGGCGCCGGTAGCAGACCATGTCGATCACCACGTCCTCTCGGAAACGCATCCGGTAGTCCATGGCGAGGCGCACGCAGTGAACCACGGCCTCGGGATCATCGCCGTTCACGTGGAAGATCGGCGCCTGGATCATCTTCGCCACGTCCGTGCAGTAGAGGGTGGAGCGGGCTTCCGACGGCGTGGTCGTGAAGCCGATCTGGTTGTTGACCACCACGTGCAGGGTGCCGCCGGTCGCGTAGCCGGCGAGTTTCGAGAGGTTGAGGGTCTCGGCCACGATGCCCTGCCCCGCGAAGGCCGCGTCGCCGTGCACCAGCAGCGGCAGGATGGTGGCGCCCTCGAAATCCCCCTCGCGCATCTGCTTGGCGCGCGCGCGGCCCTCCACCACCGGGTCCACGGCCTCGAGGTGCGAGGGATTGGCGGTGAGGGAGAGGTGCACGCTGGCGCCGGAGCGCGTCTGCCGGTCCTTCGAGAAGCCGCGGTGGTACTTGACGTCCCCGGAACCGAAGGGGCTGTCGGTGAGGGGACTGTCCTCGAACTCCGAGAACATCGAGGCCAGGGACTTTCCGAGGATGTTGGAGAGCACGTTGAGGCGCCCGCGGTGCGCCATTCCGAAGACGATCTCCCGGATCCCGTGGCCGGGGGCGTCCTCTACCACGAAGTCGAGCAGCGGGATCAGGCTCTCCGCACCCTCGAGGGAGAAGCGCTTCTGGCCCAGGAACTTGGTGTGGAGGAACCGCTCGAAGAGTTCGGCGGCGGAGAGCTTCTCGAGGATCCGCAAGCGCTCCGCGGCCTCGAATTGGGTTCGATTCCGGGATTCCTCGAGGCGCTTCCCGAGGTAGCTCTTGCGTCCGGGATCCTGGATGTGCGTGTACTCGACGCCCACGCTCCCGCAGTAGGTGTCCCGCAGGCGCGCTTGGATCTCGCCCAGCGTCTGCAGCGGTCCCCCCGGCAGGTCACCCGCCATGTAGGGGCGCTCCAGGTCCTCGGCACCGAAGCCGTAGTGGGCGGGGTCGAGTTCCGGGAAGTATTCCGGACGGCCCGCCAGCGGGTCGACATGGGCCGCGCGGTGGCCCCGGGAGCGGAAAGCGTGGATCAGGCGCAACACGCGGGCGTGGCGGTCGGCCAGCTCTGCGTCCTCCGCGCTGCTCTGGGGCGCCCGGGGATCGGCGGAGCGCGCATCGTCACGACCGCCGAAGACCGTCCCCCAGCTCGAGTGCACGGAGTCGGGATCGACCTCGTAGCGCTGGCGGATCTCCTCGACCAGCGCGGCGTTGACCCCGAACGCCTCGAGGTCTCCCTCCCCGGGAGAGGCTGCCGGGCCGGAGTTCTCCGCCGTGCGTCGTCGGCTCGCCATGCTACTGGGCTCCCGGAGGTTGCTGGAATCGATCGGAGTCTAGGAGTCCGCCCCGGGATTCTCCAAGAAACCCACAGTGGAACCGGCGCCCGGGCTTTCTGCGCNCGCTCTCACTCCTCGGCAGCCCAGCCGCCCGGGCTAAGCTCCCGCCCCATGTCTCGCCGCGTAATGGGCTGTTTCGCGACCGCCGCGGAGTTCCAGGTCCTGGCGGCGACGCTGCGATCCCTGGCGGCACGCGAAACGCCGGGGCTTTTCGTGTACGTGGGCGAAGCCGCCAGCGTTGGCGTCGTCCGCGAGGCCGCCCGCGACCTCGACCTGTCGATCGACTTCGAGGCCGCGCTCCCGCCCCGCACGCGCCAGGCGTCGACGATCTCGCAGCTCTCGCAGGCCGCCGAGATACTCGCGCCGCATCTCTCGCGAGAAGCCCCAGAGCTGCTGCTGGCAGTGGGCGCCTCACCGGGAGCCGCGGGTGCAGCGCTGGCCGCCAGTGCGGCCGGTCTGCGCCTGGGCCACCTGAGCGCCGGGAGCCCAGATTCCCCTGACGCCAAGGCCCTTCAGCAGTTGATCTCGCGGCTCGCCGAGCTGCACTTCAGCTGCGACGCCGCCTGGCTCGCCGAAGTGACCGCCGAACGCGCTCCCCTGGGCCGCGCGCTTCATATCAGCGACGACACCGAGCGGGCAGGGCCACAGGTCGCCGACGCCATCCTGCACTTCCTCGCGGACCCCGCCCAGCCCATCGACAGAGGCGGAGCCGCCCTCGAGGACTTCGTGAACCGGGCGCGCGCGGGCATTCGGGAGATCACCCCCGAAGCGGCCCTCCAGTTGCTGGAGACGCCGGGACGAGAGGGCTGGCACTTCCTGGACGTCCGCGAACCCGAGGAGTACGCGGAGGGTCACCTGCCCGGCGCACGCAACGCGCCCCGGGGCTTCCTGGAGGTGCGCGCCGATCTCTCCCACTACAAGCGCGATCCCTGGTTCGAAGATCGCACGCGCAAGCTCGTCCTCTACTGCGGGGGCGGGCACCGCAGCGCGTTGGCAACCCGCACGCTGGCGGAGATGGGCTTCGGACAGGTGCGCTCGCTCGCCGAGGGTTACACGGGTTGGATCGAGCGGGGTTACCCCTTGGAGGAGGGCTCCGGGTAGCCAGCGAAGACCGCCTCCACCACCAACTGCGGGCGTTCCATCGGCACCAGGTGCCCGGCATCCAACTCGCTGAGCCGCGCATCGGGCATGCGAGCGACCAGCGCGTGGAAGATCTCGGGCGGGAAGTCGCCGCGGGCAGCCCGCAGCAGCTGGGTGGGAACGCGGACCTGCTCGGCCGCCGTCCAGATGTCGCTCTCGAAACTCACCCCGAAGACCGCCGCCTCCACCTCGGGCGTGCACTTGAGGACCACGCCGCCCTCCGCCGCGTCCCTGAGCCCCTCCGCCACGTAGGCGTCGAGCGCCGAGGGAAGCCAGGGCGCAAAGAGCGGCTTCTCCGCCCACCAGGCGCGCGCCTCCGCACGGCTCTCCCAGTGGGACCGGCGCTTGCTGGCGCTCTTCACCATCTGTGCCCCCCGCGCCCCGCGCCCGGGATCCGGCACGCTTACGTCGGGCGGAGGAAGCACCGGGTCCACGAGCACCAGCCGCTCAAAGGGCGGCGCCTCACCGGCGCTGCCCAGCAGCAGGGCGGTGCCACCGAAGGAGTGCCCGATGCCCAGGGGCAACGCGGCCGCCCCCGACTCAGCGGCCAGCAGCCGGGCCACGGCGGCTACGTCCTCGCCAAACAAGGTCCAGAGATAGTTTCCAGGGACCGGGGGGGCCGAGGAGTCGCCGTGACCACGCGCATCCATTCCGATCACGTGGAAGCGCTCTCGCAGGCCCCGGGCCACCGCGTCCCAGACCCCCGCGCAGAAGCCGGTGGCGTGGTGGAGGAGCGCCAGGGGGCCCTCTCCCCCCCAGTCGAGCAATGCGATCTCGAGCCCCGAGGGCAGAGAGAGCTTGCGGCGGTCGACATCGTCCAGCACGGGCGGCCCAGTCTCGCGCCGACACCTGGCAGACGCCACCCCGTCGTTACGACCCTCGACGCTCTATGCTGATCCCGCATGGGCCACCGCCACGACGACGCGCTGCGCGAGCGCATCCGCGAGCACTTCCGCGCCTTTGAGCGACAGCCCCACGACGCCACGGAGCTGCGCCGGGCCGCGGTCGCCGTGGCCCTCGCCCCGGACGAGGACGGCCGGGCCTGCTTCGTGATCACGGTGCGGGCCGCCGGACTGCGAAACCACGGGGGTCAGTGGGCACTGCCGGGCGGCCGCCTGGAGCCCGGTGAGGAGCCCACCGAAGCCGCGTTGCGGGAGCTGCGCGAGGAGGTGGGGCTGCGTCTCTCTCCCGAAGACGTGCTGGGGAGCCTGGACGACTACCCGACCCGCTCGGGCTTCTGCATCACGCCCGTGGTGGTGTGGTGCAGCGCCGAAGTGCAGTTGGATCCCGACCCCGCCGAGGTGGCCGCCGTGCACTGCGTGCCCCTCGACGAATTGGAGCGGCCCGACGTACCACGCTTCCGCTGGATCCCCGAGAGCGACCGCCCGGTGGTCTCCTTCCCATTGCTGGGCGCGCACATCCACGCGCCCACCGCCGCCATCCTCTACCAGTTGCGCGAGGTAGCGCTTCACGGCGACGCCACCCGGGTCGCGCACCTCGACCAACCGGTCTTCGCCTGGCGCTGAGTGCCGGGGCATCCCGCCACGGCGGCCGCGCGGGGGGTCTGGCACACTCCGCGCCGCCATGGGGATCCGCTTGCTGGGACTCGACCTCGACGGCACAGCGCTCGACCCCGGCGGGAAGCTGCCCACCGCCGTAGTCGATGCCGTGCAGCGCGTGCGTGCGCGCGGCGTCGGCGTGGTGATCTGCACCGGGCGGCGCTTTCGCACGGCGCTCCCCATAGCGCGGGAACTGCAGCTGACGGGACCCATGGTGGTGAACAACGGCGTTCTCATCAAAGAGATCGAGAGCGCCCGCACCCTCCACCAGGCCTTCCTCCCCGAGGGCGTCTACGCCGAGGCGCTGACCCTGATGCGCGAGTTGACCCCGCCGCTCGTCTACGTCGACGACTTCCACGGCGGCTGCGACTTCCTCACCGAACGCGTCGAGGACGCCCACGTCTTTCAGCGCGAGTACCTGGCCGAGAACGGGGACTTCGGCCGAGTGGTGCCGGATCTCGCGAACGCCCAGCCCGATGCCGTGGTGATGATGAGCGCGATGGCGGACACGGAGTCGCTGGAAGCGCTGAAGGGGCGTGTCCGGCAGGCCTTCGGCGAGCGCGTGCACACCCACTCGCTTGCCAACAAGAACTACCGGGGCGACATCCTGGAGTTGCTCTCCCCCGAGTCGGGGAAGTGGAAGGCGCTGTGGCATCTCGCCCGGCAGCGGGGCATCGAGCGCGCGGAGATCGCCTGCGTGGGCGATGACAGCAACGACGCCGAGATGATCGCCAACGCGGGCCTCGGCATCGCGATGGGGAACGCCAGCCCGGCGGCGCGGAAGGCCGCTCGCCTGGTGGTGCGCAGCAACGCCGAGGGCGGTGCCGTGGAAGCCCTCGAGCAGGTGTTGATAGGGGTCTGAGAGCGTGCGGTGATCGAGGCCGCGCTCAGGTGAGGCCCATCATCTCCACCACGCCCACGCTGTGACCCGCTACGAAGCCGCCGTCCACCGGCAGCGCCACGCCCGTCACGAAGGAGGAATCCTCCGAGGCCAGGAAGAAGGCCGCGCCGGCGATCTCCTCCGGGAGTCCGAAGCGCCCGAGCTTGTGCTGCAGGCGGATGCGGTCGCGGCTCTCGGCGGGAAAACTCTCGTTGCCGATCACCGATCGGAACAGCGGGGTGTCGATGAAGCCCGGGCAGATGCAGTTGGCGCGGATGCCCAGCCGCCCGTAGTCCATGGCCATGCAACGGGTGAGTTGCACGACGCCCCCCTTGCTGGCGTTGTAGGTGCTGCCGCCCTCGGCACCCTCGAGGCCCTCCACGCTGGCCACGGTGATGAGACTCCCAGAGCGCCGCTCAATCATGCCCGGCGCCACCATCTTGGCGGAGAGGAAGGTGCCCGTGAGGTTGATGTCCTGCACGCGCTGCCAGTCTTCGAGGTCCACGAGGTGTACCGGCCCGCCCCCGGTCACGCCCGCGGCGGTCACCAGCACGTCGATCTGTCCGTGCTCGGCGAGAATGGCGTCCACCGCTGCCTGCTGGGCGGCCTCGTCGCGCACGTCGCCCAGGTGGAAACCCGCAGCCGGGGCGCTCTCCTCCACCTGCTTCCACTCCGCGCTCTCCTGCACGTCGAGCCCCACCACCACCGCGCCTTCGCGCGCGAAGCGCTGCGCGCACGCCAGCCCGATCCCCGAAGCGGCCCCCGTCACGTAGGTGACCTTTCCCTCCAAGCGACGATCCATCGCGACGTTCCTCCTTGCGGGAGCGCGGCGGAGCCAAGTCGCCGCCTCCGGAAGGCCGCCATGATAGGGCTCGCCAGCGTCGGCCGCGCGGGCGACTCCCCTGGTCTAGTCTCCGCCCCATGCAACTTCCCCTCGACGAGAAATTCCGCATGGGCTTCATGACCGGCATCGGGAGCCGCCAGGATGCCCGGGAGGTGGCCGAGCGCGCCCAAGAACTGGGCTACGACTCCATCTTCACCGGCGACCACATGGTCTTCACCCTTCCCATCCTCGACCCGCTGCTGCAACTCGCCATGTTGAGCTGCTACGCGGAGGATCTCCAGATCGGCACCGCCGTCTACCTGCTGCCGCTGCGCCACCCGGTGCTGGCCGCCAAGCAGGTCGCCTCGCTCGACCGGCTCTGCGAAGGGCGACTGATTTTCGGCGTCGGCGTGGGGGGCGAGTTCGCCTCGGACTACGAGGCCTGCAGCGTACCCGTGGGCGAGCGCGGAGCGCGCCTCGAAGCCGCCCTGCCGCTCTTGCGGAGCCTGCTGCGCGGAGAGCCCACCCGCAGCGACCACGCCTTCTTCCCCTTTCCCGAGACGCAGCTGATCCCTCCCGCAAAGCAGCCGGGCGGTCCGCCCATCTGGTGCGGGGGACGCTCCGACCGCGCCCTCGAGCGCATGGGACGGCTAGCGGACGGTTGGGTGTCCTACGTGGTCACTCCCGAGCAATACGCGCAGGGACTCTCGAAGATCGCGGCAGCCGCGGAGGCGGCGGGCCGCGAAGTCGAGCGCTTCGACACCGCCCACCTGCTCTTCGCCCGGGTGGCCGACGACTACGAGACGGCCTTCGAGTCCGCGAACGCCCACCTCTCCCAGCGCTACGCGATGGACTTCAGCCGCGCCACCCGCCGCTACGCGGCCATCGGCAGCCCCGCCGATGTCGCCGAGCGCCTGCACGCCTACCGCGAGGCCGGCCTGCGCCACGTGATCCTCGACTGCGTGGCCGAAGCCGACGAACGCCCCGAGCAACTGCAGCGCTTCGCCGAGGAGGTGCGGCCGTTGCTTTGAGGATCAGGCGTAGAAGTCGCGGACCGCCGCGATCACCTCCGCCTGCATCTCCCGGCCGAGTTCTGGGTAGATGGGCAGCGCGACCGTCTGCTCCGCCGCAGCCTCGCTGTTCGGCAGGTCGCCCTTCGAATAGCCGAGCTTCGCGAAGCACTCCTGGAGATGGAGGGGCACTGGGTAGTAGACCTCGTGGCCAATCTCCCGCTCGGCGAGAAACGCGCGAAACTCGTCACGGCGACCCGGGACACGGATCACGTACTGGTTGTAGACGTGGCAGTCGCGTTTCCAGGTGATGGAGGGCGTCACGACCTCCAGCGCGGCGAATCCTTCGTCGTAGTAGGCGGCGTTGGCGCGGCGCTCGGCGTTCCAGCGCTCCAGATGCGGGAGCTTCGCGAGCAGGACCGCGGCTTGGATGGCGTCGAGGCGGAAGTTGCCGCCCACGAGGGCATGGAAGTACTTGGGGCTCGCCCCGTGGTCGCGTAGGCTCGCGAGCTTCTGGCAGAGGGCGTCATCGTCGGTCACCACGATGCCCCCATCGCCGATCCCTCCGAGGTTCTTGCTGGGGAAGAACGAGAAACAGCCGGTGGCCCCCATGCTGCCGGCTCGTCGCTCGCCCGCACCCGAGGGGTAACGGGCGCCGATGGCCTGGGCGGCGTCCTCCACGACCGGGATCCCGTGGCGATCCGCAGCTTCCAGGATCGGATCCAGGTCCGCGCACTGGCCGTAGAGGTGGACCGGGAGGATGGCCTTGACGCGCGCCACTTCGTCCGGGTGAGCCTCCAGCCAGTCCACCAGCGCGTGGGAATCGATGTTGTAGCTCCGGGGATCGATGTCGACGAAAACGGGACGGGCCCCCAGGCGCGCCACCACCCCCGCGGTTGCAAAGAAGGAGTAGGGAGTGGTGAGCACGAGATCGTCGACACCCACCTCCAGGGCCATCAGGGAAATCAACAGCGCGTCCGTACCCGAGGAGACTCCCAGCGCGTGGCGACTGCCCGCGTAGTCGGCCAGCTGCTCCTCCAGTGCCTCCACCTTGGCCCCGCCGATGTAGCGGGTGCCGCGGAGCACCTCGAGCACAGCCGCTTCGAGTTCGTCGGAGATCCCGGCGAACTGAGCCTGTAGATCCAGGAGAGGGATTTTCATCGGATGTCCGAGATCACCTCTTGCGATCAGCGAAGCGCGGAGAGCGCCTCCAGGTGCTCACGCGCGATGTCCCATTCGAAGGCCAGGCTTTGGTCAGGAGCAGGTCGGGCGCCCGGTCCACCATGTGGATCTCGAGAAGGGCGACGCTGGGTTCCCTCGACGCCGCCCAGGAACGATCGCGCCAAAGGTCGACTCAAAGCGCCCCGAGGATCGCCTCGGCGCTGCTCACCTCGAACTTCATCGGCGCCTCGATGGCGGTGTGGGTGACCACTCCGTCCTCGATCACCAGCGCGAAGCGCTGGGCTCGGGTGCCGAAGCCGATACCGGTGCCGTCCATCTCGAGGCCCAGGGCCTTGGCGAAATCCGCGTTGCCGTCGGCGAGCAGGGTGATGTCTTCGCCGGCGCCTCGGTCCTTCGCCCAGGCGTCCATCACGAAGGCGTCGTTGACCGACATGCAGGCGATCACGTCGACGCCCTTCGCCTTGAAGTCCGCGACCTTCTCGATGAAGCCCGGGAAGTGCTGCTCGGAGCAGGTGGGCGTGAAGGCGCCGGGTACGGCGAAGAGTACCACCTTCTTGCCCGCGCAGAGCGCGCCCGTGGAGAGGTCCTTCATGCCGCTGGTCTTGATCGTCACGTCGGGGATCTTCTCGCCTACCTGGATTGCCATGGGGGTCCTTTCGAGTTTTCGTCTGCGGGCAGGCGCACGTCGCACCCGCCGCGGGAACTGGCGCTACCCATAGCCCGTCCCCCCCTCCTGCGCACTCGCGGCGGGGAAGGCCGCGGAGGAACCACCCGCTAGGCGGCCTTGCGCGCCCCGATCAGGGCTGCGACGGCCTCTTCGATGCCGTCCACGGTGAGCTCGTACATGGGGAAGACGCGGCGGATCAGGGTGTTGGTGCGGGTGTTGTCCCAGGCCTTCACCGGCTCGGGGTTCACCCAGGCGCTGCGACCAAAGTGGGCGGCCAGGCGCTGCAGCCAGACGATGCCGGCCGTCTCCGTCTCCATGCGCGGATCGATGTTCCCGTAGCCGCTCATCAGCTCGTGGGGGTGCATGGCGGCATCTCCCACCACCAGCAGCTTCCAGCGCTCATCGAAGCGGCGCAGCAGGTCGCCCGTGGGCACCGCGTACTCGCGATAGAGCTGGGGCTCGCTGTAGACATTCTCATAGGGGCAGTTGTGGAAGTAGAAGGAGCGGAAGTCGCGCAGGCCCCGCTCCTCGTGCATGGCGGTGAGCAGCCGGCTCACGGGCCGGAAGAAGGGGTCCATGGAGCCGCCCACGTCCATGAGCAGCAGCAGGCGCACGTTGTTGCGCTTCTGCGCCCGGAAGACCAGGTCGATCTCGCCACCCTGGCGGCAGGTCTCGTCGATGGTCTCGTCGAGATCGAGCTCCTCGGGGTTGCCCAGCCGCGTCAGCTGCCGGAGTCGCTTGAGGGCCACCTTGGTGTTGCGCAGGTCGAGGGTCTCGTCGGTGCGGTAGGCGCGGTACTTCCGCTCCTCGATGGTCTTCATCGCCGAGTGCCCCCCGCCGGGGCCCCCCACCCGGATGCCCGTGGGGTGCTCGCCGCCGTGGCCGAAGGGCGAGTGGCCGCCGGTCCCGATCCAGCGGCCGCCGCCGTCGTGGCGCGCGTCCTGCTCGGCGAGGGTCTCCAGGTAGCGCTGCAGCAGCTCGTCGCGGGAGAGTTCCTCGAGCATGGCGCGCTGCTCGTCGGTCATCCCCTCGTAGTCCTTGGGCTCCTCGAGCCACTTCATGAGCTCTTCGGTCACCTCCAGCTCCCCCTCCACCCCGCCGTAGATGGAGGCGAAGACCGCGTCGAAGGTGTCGAAGTAGACCTCGCTCTTCACCAGGCAGCAGCGGGCCACGTGGTAGAAGCCGGAGAGGCCCGAGCCGTGCTGGCCCAGCGCCAGTGCGCGCATCAGCATCATCCACTCCTGCACGGCCACGGGCACCCCGTGCTCGCGCAGTTTGTAGAAGAGATCCAGGAACACGCGGCGCCTACTGCTGGTAGCGGGGGCCGAGATCGCTCCAGGAAGTCGGCATCTGGGAGTCTGACTCGTCGAACTGACCGAGCGCCTCGGTGTCCTGCTCGTTCTTCAGCAGGGTGCCCACGAAGGGCAGGTGGGCCTCGACCTGCTGGGCGCTCATCCCCGAGCGCAGCAGGGCGGAGATCCAGTCGATGAGTTCCGAGGTGGAGGGCTTCTTGCGCAGCTCGCGCTGGCCGCGCAGCCAGTAGAACTTGATGAGCACCTGGTCGAGGAGAGTGGCGTCCAGGTTCTTGTGGTGGACGTCCACGATCTCCCTCATGAGATCCGGCTCCGGAAAGTCGATGAAGTGAAAGACGCAGCGGCGCAGGAAGGCGTCGGGCAACTCCTTCTCGTTGTTGCTGGTGATGATCACCAGCGGGCGCTCCTTGGCGGCCACCTCCTCGCGGGTCTCCATCACCGTGAAGCGCATCTCGTCGAGCTCGCGCAGCAGGTCGTTGGGGAACTCCACGTCCGCCTTGTCGACCTCGTCGATGAGCAGCACATGGCGCTTCTCGGCGGCGAAGACCCGGCCCAGCGGCCCGTACTTGATGTAGCGGCGGATGTCCTGCACGTCGCCCTCGCCGAAGCGTGCGTCGTTGAGCCGCTGGATGGTGTCGTAGAGGTAGAGGCCCTCGGCGGCCTTCGAGGTGCTCTTGATGTACCAGCTCTCCATCGGCATGCCCAAGCCCTCGGCCACGTGCAGGGCCAGCAAGGTCTTGCCGGTACCGGGCTCCCCCTTGATGAGTAAGGGTCGCTCCAGGGCGATCGCGCAGTTCACGGCGTCGATCAGCGGGGGCGAGGCGATGTAGCCCTCGGTGCCCTTGAAGCGTTGGAATCCACTCTCATCGCTCATGTACTTCTCCTGCGGCCGCGGGGGGATAAGCCCGGCATGAGCCGAGCGAGCCCCTGGGAAGGAGGGGCACCCGTGGGTCTACCCGATACCCCACAGCGGCGCAAACCCCGCGCGTGCGCGGGGGCCTCGGCGGTATGCTCCGGGACGGGAGGCAGCTGCGATGACGCGACCGACACGGCTCAGCGAGGCGGAGATCGCCGCCGCCCTTCCCACCCTCGCGGGCTGGGAAGTCCGGGAAGGAAAACTCCACCGCGAATACCGCTTCGCGAACTTCGTCCGGGCTTTCGGCTTCATGAGCAGTGTGGCGCTCGTCGCCGAGGCCATGAACCATCACCCGGAGTGGTCGAACGTCTACGACCGCGTCGTCGTGGATCTCACTACCCACGACGCCCAGGGTCTCACCGCCCTCGACGTCGAACTAGCCACGCGCATGAACGAACTCGCGAGGGAAGCGGGTTGAGTGCTTGCCCTTCGCGACGCGCCACCCACTACTTGGCTTCGACCTCGAAGGAAGCCCGAAAGCGCGCGACTTCCGCGGGCACGCCCTGATCCTGCGGCCAACGCGCGGCGACCAGGTAGAGGCGGGCCTCCACCAGCACCAGCCGAACCTGCGACTCCAGGGCCGGGGAGCCCGGCAGCAGGTAGCGCAGCTCCCATGCCGGGTACCCCCGCCACTTCGACTCACGGGACTCGATCTCGCGGCCACTCGCATCCTCCACGAGGCTCGCCGCCGCGCGGCCCAGGATCACGCCCGCGGGCATCAGCCAGGCGGCCGCCGCGGGGATGTCCTCGTAGACGACCGCGACTTCCTGGTGCGCCCAGGCCACGCGAAAGCTCACCTCGGTCACGGAGCCCATGGCGGTGCGATGCGCGCTGCGCTCGACGCGGGGGGCGCCGGGCAGTTCTACGCGGAAGCGCCCCTCCTCGGAATGGAAGTCTTGCCAGCGCGGGGCGGCGGGCGCGGGTCCGTTCTCCGCGAAGGCCGGCGCCAGCCAGCCCAGGACGAGGAGGAGCGCGGCGCGACTACAGGTGGATGGGCCAGAAAGCATCGACGAAGAGCCCGAGGGCAAAGAGCCCGCCCGCCATGCGGGTGACCGCGAACGCCCAGGCCACGTACCAGAGCGGCCAGATCGGAAAGCCCGAGGGCGGCTGTTCGGGACGCGGCCGGTTGTAGACGCGCAGCGTCCGCAGCAGGTGGGGGATCGCACCGAAGACCAACAGCGTCCAGACGCCCAGGGTGCCCGCCAGTACCAGGAAGAGTACCAACGCGAAGAAGGCCACCATCAGCTCCTGGGTGAGGAAGAGCGAGCGCTCGCGGCCCAGGATCACGGGCAGCGTGCGGATGCCCTTCGCGGAGTCGGCCTCGAACTTGTCGATGTGCTTACCGAGCAACACGCAGGTCACCAACAGCGCGTAGGGGACGCTGGCGGCCAGCACCCAGGGCGGCAGGCTGCCCGTGGTCACGAAGTAGCTGCCACCGATCATCAACGGCCCCCAGACCACGAAGACACCCGGCTCCCCCAGGCCGCGATGCTTCAGGCGGATGGGAGGTGCCACGTAGAAGACGCTGATGAAGAGGCCGAGCAACGCGAAGGCCGCCACCGGCCAGCCCCGCACCTCGGTGAAGAAGAGCAGGATGCCAAGGTCGAACAGGTTCACACCGGCGATGGCCAGTAGCAGGCTCTTCTTGCCGATCAGCCCCGACAGCACCGGGTGCGGGGCGTACTGGCTGCGGATGTATTCCTCGGTGTCGACCCCGCTCTCGAGGTCGAAGTAATCGTTGATCATGTTGTTGGCCGCGTGGGCGGCCAGCAGGCCCAGCAGCGCCACGGACCAGTAGAGCCAGTTGGCGTTCGGGTCTGGGGCCGCCAGCAGCCCACCGATCAGCCCCGAGAAGAGCGTCATCGGGATCACGCTGGCCCGGGTGATCAGCAGCCAGCGCGAGACCGCGTCCATGGGCTCGCCCTCGGGCAGGTTCTGGCTGCTGAGAATCGCTCCCCAGTTCTGGACTGCGCTGGCCATGCGGCCTCCCGGAGTCGCTCGGGACCCCGTGAGCGTAGCACCGCGGGCGCCGACTAAGGTGTCCGGTCAGGCGTCGAAGAGTTCGCGCAGGCGCGGCTTCACGATCTTCTGCATGGCGTTGCGCGGAAGGCTCTCCACGAAGGCGATGCGGCCCGGGACCTTGTAGCGCGCCAGCCGCTCCCGGCACCAGGCACCGAGTGCCTCCTCGCTGACCTCGGCCGACGCCTCGAGCCGCACCACGGCGACCACGCGTTCGCCCAGGCGCGCGTCGGGGATCCCCAGCACCGCGCTCTCCGCCACCTGCGCGTGTTCCTCCAATACTCGCTCCACTTCCGCGGGGTAGACGTTGGCGCCACCGCGCAGGATCAGCTCGTTGCGGCGCCCACGGATGAAGACGTTGCCATCCGCGCGCATCACGCCGAGATCGCCGCTGTGGTAGAGCCCACCGCGCAGTGCCTCGGCGCTGGCCTCGGGCTTCCCCCAGTAGCCGAGCATGGGGGTGTAGATGCCCGCCCAATCCCCCTCCTGCGCGGGCCCGACACAGATCTCCCCTTCCTCGTCGAAGGGTAGACTGCGGCCCGCTTCGTCGCAGATCTCGATGCGGCACTGGGGGAGTGCGCGGCCGCACAGGCCCGGCTCGCTGGCGGGTCCGCCCTCTCCGTGGGTCACCGAGGTGGGAGCCTCGGTCATCCCGTAGCCGATGCTCACCTCGTGGCCGAAGCGCTCCCGGTAGAGGCGCCGAAACTCCTCGGGGACCGTGGAGCCTCCGATCAGCGGACGCGTGAGGGTGGCGAGATCCGAGGTCTTCACGTCGGGGTGGCTGAGCAGATCGTGGAGGATGGTGGGGACGCCCGCAAAACTGCCGACGCGTTCTTCGCGCACCCAGGTCGCCAGCCCCACCGGGTCGATGCGATCCATGACCACGCAGGGCATGCCGTGCTGGAAGGCGGTGAGCGGTCCCAGCACGACGAGGTTCAGGATGGTGACGGGCAGCACCACGCCTTGGGGGGCCTGCGGGTAGGTGCCGTGGGCAACCGACACCGCGCCGGGCAGGAGCATGTTGTGCTGGCTGTGGACCGCGCCCTTGGGGTGGCCCGTGGTGCCGCTCGTGTAGGCGATGGCCGCCGGCGCCCAGGCATCCATGGCCACGTCCAACGGCGCGGGCGATGCCGCGGCCAGGGCCTGCGCCCAGGCGCTGTCGGCACGACCGGGGTCGACCTCCACACAGTCGCGTAGCAGGGGCAGCTCCGCGCGCAGCGGCTCGAGTTCTGCCAGCGTCTCCGGGCCCGCCAACAGCACCGAAGCGCCGCTGTCGCGCAGCACGTAGGCCTTCTCGGGTGCGGCCAGTGGCCGGTTCACGCCTACCCAGAGGGCGGAGAGCCGCATGCTGCCGAGGAACGCCAGCACGATGTCCACGTCGTTGGGCAGGCAGACCGCCACCCGGTCGCCGGCCCCCACCCCGAGATCCGCCAGGACGTGCGCGGCGCGGTTGGCGGCGGCGTCCAGCTCCGCGTAGCTGAAGCGGCCGTGACGACCCACTAGGCCCAGACTCTCCGGAGCCCGGGCGAGTGTCCGCTCCAGCACCTGCGAAATATCCTGCGGCCCACCCGGGATCTCGGGCCGCTGCTCCGGGGCCCGAAGTCCGTGGGCCGCGTAGTCGAAGTTCATGGGCCCGAGCATAGGCGAGTCCGGTAAGCTGTCCGCAGGCCCCACCCCATGCGAAAGGAACCCCCATGAAGATCGACGGCGGACTCGCGATCAACGATCTGGCGACGATTCCGGAACGCGTGCGTGCGCTCGAGGCTGCGGGCTACGACGCCGCGGTGAGCGCCGAACTCGCGAACGACCCCTTCCTGCCGCTCGTGCTCGCCGCAGAGCACAGTGAGCGCGTCAAGTTGCAGACCTCCATCGCGGTGGCCTTCGCGCGAAACCCCATGACGCTGGCTCAGACCGCCCACGACATCAACGCCTTCTCGAAGGGCCGCATGGTGCTGGGGCTCGGCTCCCAGATCCGGCCGCACATCACCAAGCGCTTCAGCATGCCCTGGGACAAGCCCGCCTCGCGAATGCGCGAGCTGATCCTCGCCATGCGGGCCATCTGGGACTGCTGGTACGAGGGGAAACAGCTGGATTTCCGGGGCGAGTTCTACACCCACACGCTGATGACTCCCATGTTCACGCCCAGGGAGTTGCGCTACGGCGCGCCGCAGGTCTTTCTGGCCGCCGTGGGACCACGCATGACCGAGGTCGCGGGCGAGGTCGCCGATGGCCTGATCGCCCATGGCTTCACCACCGACGCGTACCTGCGCGAGGTGACCCTGCCCGCCATCGAACGCGGCCTGGCCACCGCGGGCCGCGCCCGGGAAGATTTCGAGATCAGCTGCCCGATCTTCGTGGTCACCGGGGCCGACGAGCGGGAGTTCGAGGCGCGGCGCGACGCGGCCTGCAAGCAACTCGCCTTCTACGCCTCCACCCCCGCCTACCGTGGCGTACTGGAACTGCACGGCTGGGGGGAACTGCAGCCGGAGCTGACCCGCATGTCCAAGCAGGGGCTGTGGGACGAGATGGGCGGACTCATCGAAGACGACATCCTGAAGACCTTTGCGGTGGTCGCAGAGCCCGACGCGCTGCCCGCTGCCCTGCGCGCGCGCTGCGAGGGCGCCGTGGACCGGCTGCTCTGCATGGCACCGCTGGGCGAGGACGAGGCCGCCTGGGTGAGAGCCCTCCGCTAGGCGGTCGCGGAGGGACCCCGAACTGGCCTACCCTTCCCGCCCCTTTCGAGCGGCCGGGATCGCCTCGTGGACCACTCCATCGTCTCCGAAGAACTCGCGCTCCACGAGTGGGTGTGTGAACGGCTCGCCGCGGGTGATCCGCGTCCCAGCGCGGACGAGGCGCCGCTGGTACGGGAACTCCTGCAGCTGCGCGAGCAGCTGGTCAACAACCCCGAGGGCAAGGACGCCACGACGCTGCGCGACCAGTGGCACCGCCAATCGGCCCTCCTCGCCCAACTGCGCGCAGGGCGAGATCGTACGCAGGTCGACCCACGCTCGCCCTATTTCGCGCACCTTCGACTCCGGGAGGGCTCCCAGGAACGCGACCTGTGCCTGGGGCGCGCCACGCGCATCGAGTCGGGCCTGCGCATCGTCGACTGGAGGAACGCGCCGATCTCGCGGATCTTCTACCGCTACCAGCAGGGAGAGGAATACTCGGAGCAGTTCGCGGGCACGGTTCGTGAGGGCGTGGTTGCCGCGCGCCGCACCGTGCACATCCAGAACGGGGTGCTCGACCGCATCGAGGCCCCGGAAGGCATCTTCATGGACGGCGCGGAGGGCTGGCGGCAGCTGGCCGCACAGCGCGCGCAGCTGGCCGGCGGCGAGGCCAGCGCGCTGCGCGCCCACGCGCTCGAGGAGGGCTCCCACCGCCGCCTGGGCACGGGCCCGTCGGGCGCCCGACAGCGCTCCGACAAGCGCCTGCCCGAGATCACCGGCCTGATCGACCCCGACCAGTTCGAGCTGATCTCGCGGCCCTCCTCGGGCTTCGTGGCGATCCGCGGTAGCGCGGGCTCCGGGAAGACCACCGTGGCCCTGCACCGCATCGCCTACCTCGCCTACGCGGATCCGGAGGTGGACTCGCCCCGGACCCTCTTCCTGGTCTTCAGCCCGGCGTTGCGCAACTACGTGGCCCACGTGCTTCCGGCGCTGGGCGTGGAAGAAGTGCGCATCGCAACCTTCCAGGAGTGGGCGACCCAGCAGCGACAGCGCCACTTCCCGCGTCTTCCCAGGCTGCTCCGCGACGATGCATCCAGCGAGGCACAGGCACTGTTGCTGCACCCCGGTTGCGCGGAGGCCCTGGCGCGGCACGTCGCGCAGCACCCCGGCGCCAGCACGCCCGAGCAGGCGCTGGATGACTGGGGGAGCGTGCTGAGCCGCCCGAACCTGCTTCGGGAATGCTGTGGCGACGGGCCGAGCGCGCCCTCTCCGGAGGCGATCCGCCGTGTCGCGGACTGGAACCGCCGCCGCCAGGAGGAGCTGTTCGCCTGGATGCGGGGCGACGAAGGCAGCGATGCGGCACTCTGCCCCGAGGACGAGGCCCTGCTGCTGCGCGCCTGGCAACTGCGTGTGGGGCCGCTGCGCCACCGACACAAGCGGCCCCTCCACTACCGCCACATCGCCGTGGACGAGGTGCAGGATTTCGCGCGCGTGGAGGTCCAGGTGCTGCTGGGCTGCCTCGACCGGCACCAAAGCCTCACGCTCGCAGGGGACACCCAGCAGCAAGTCGCCACCCAGGGCGGCTTCACCTCCTGGAGCGAGTTCCTGCAAGGGCTGGGCATCGAGGGCTCCGAGTTGGAGACGCTGCGCGTCAGCTACCGCTCACCACGCGAGATCGTGCACTTCTCGCGGAGCGTGCTGGGCGAACTCGCCGAAGACGAGGCCCCCGAGGCCCCGCGCAGCGGCCCGCCGGTGGAACTCTTCCGCTTCAGCGACCGGGGTGCCTGCGTGATCTTCCTCTGCGACGTGCTGAGAGCGCTCGCCCGCACGGAACCGCTGGCCTCGGTAGCGATCCTCACGCCGGACGAGGCGTCCAGCGATCTCTACCACGACGGCCTGGCGCGCGGCGAGCTCCCCGGCCTGCACCGGGTGACGGAAGGAGATTTTTCCTTCGCCCCGGGCGTGGAGGTGGCGGAGATCGAGCAAGCCAAGGGCCTGGAGTTCGACTACGTGGTGCTGGTGGACGTCTCCCCCGCCCACTATCCCGACGAGCCCCGCGCCCGGCGGCGCCTGCACGTGGGCGCGAGCCGCGCCGTCCACCAACTCTGGCTCACCTGCGTGGGGACCCCCTCCCCGCTCGTACAGGTACTCGAGGAAACGCGCGGCTAGCGACGACTTCGCCCCGCTCTCAGCCCGCCACGAACATGCGCCACGCCGTGACGACCAGGAAGAGCGCAAAGGCGCGGCGCAGGGCGCGACGCGAGAGACCATGGGCCAATCGAGCCCCCAGAGGCACCGCCAGCACACTGGTGGGCGCCAGCAGGGCAACCGCCAACAGATTCACGTAGCCCACGCACCCCGGCGGCCGCCCGGGCACACCGTGACCGGAGAGCAGGAAGCCCAGCAGTCCCGGCGCGGCGATCAGCACGCCAAGCCCCGCAGCGGTCCCCACCGCCCGGTGTACGGGAACGCCCACCAGGGTGAAGATTGGAACCCCCAACGTCCCACCGCCCAGGCCCATCCCCACCGACAGCGCGCCCACCAGGGAACCCAGCGCGTAGCGACCCACGCCCCGCGGAGGCTGCGTGGCGAGGCGCCACGACTCCTTCGCGAAGGCCATGTGGAGCGCCACAACGAGCGCCACACTGGCGAAGACCTCGCCGAGTTGCTGATCGCCCAGTCGCGGGGCCACCACGGCACCCACCACTGCACCCAGCACCGCGGGCGGCCCCCAGGCGCGCAGCAAGGCGCCGTCCAATGCACCCAGGGAGCGATGCGCGAGCGCCGACCGTGTCGCCGTGAAGACCACCGTCGCCAGCGAGGTCCCCACCGACAGGTGCATGCGGAGATCGGCATCGATCCCGACTCCACTGAAAACATGGTAGAGGACCGGCACCAACACGATGCCGCCCCCCACTCCCAGCAGGCCCGCCACCAGCCCCGACACCAGCCCCGAGGCCAGCAGCAGCCAGACGAAGGGCCAGAGTGCATGGGCGGAGATCTCCAAGACGAGCCAAGGCTAGCTCGGCCCAGCCCGAGGGGCGGGGGCGCCACGGCGCCCGACTACGCGGCGGCAGTCGCCTCGACTACCCTCGGACCCGAGCGTTCGGAGAGAAGAGCATGAGCAAGACGTTCCGCGCGGTGCTCGAGCAGGCCTGCCAGAAGCTGGACTGGACACTGGGCGAAGACAGCGTCGAGGCCCGCTTCGAGAACCAGCGGCACCAGATCGTGCACTTCGAATTCTTCGAGTTCGAGGGCCAACCGCTGGCGCGCCTGTTCACCACCATTGGCGACGCCACCCGGGTAGACGCCATGCGCCTCGCCCACGGCCTGCGGATCAGCTTCCGCCTGCCCCACGGCGCCCTCGCCGTGCGCGGCGACGCCCTGGTGATGGTGGACACGCTCCCCGTCGCAGAAGTCAGCCCCGAGACGCTGCAGAACGTGCTTCGCTACCTCGCGGAGACCGCCGACAGTCTCGAGGACAGCATGTTCGGCGGCGACGAACACTGAACGCGCTGCTCGGGTTCAGAGACGGGTGAGCAGCAGGCAGCCGGCCAGCGGGCCGCCTCCGGCGCCGGCCACCGCCACCTCGGGATCCCCCGCCACCTGGCGCGCTCCGGCCTCACCCCAGAGTTGCACGCAGGCTTCGTGGATGAACCCGTAGCCGTGCAGGCGCCCCCCCGAGAGCTGTCCACCGTGGGTGTTGAGGGGGATCTCGCCGTCCCTGGCGATGCGGCCGCCGCCCTCGACGAAGGCCCCGCCCTCCCCCTTCCCGCAGAATCCCAGCGATTCCAACCACGAGAGCGCGATGAAACTGAAACCGTCGTAGAGTTGCGCGACGTCCACGTCGCCAGGGCCTAGATCCGTACGCTCCCACAACATGCGCGCTGCATCTCGACAGGCCATGGTGGTGAGGTCGTCGAACTGGTCCCAGGAAGGCCGGCCGCGCAGCGCCGTGCCCACCGCCTCCACGCGCAGCGGCGGCTTGCGGAGATCGCGCGCGGCATCCACGTGGGAGACGATGACCGCGGTCGCACCGTCACAGGGCACATCGCAATCGTAGAGACAGAGCGGCGTGCTGATCATGCGTGCCGACATGTAGTCGTCGAGGGAGAGGGGCTCCCGGTAGATGGCGGCCGGGTTCAGGGCCGCGTTGCGGCGGGCATTGAGCGCGATGCCGGCCAGCTGCTCGCGGGTGGTCCCGTACTCGTGGAAGTGCCGCTGGGCGAACATGCCGATCCAGTTGACCGCCGAGTAGGCGCGAAAGGGAAGCGTCCACTCCATGGGAGGGCCGCTGGCCCGGAAGCTCCCGCCTCCGCCTCCCCCCGAGAGCCCGATTCCAGCCCGCGAGCCCTTGCCCTGGGCACTCCCCTCCCAGACCGAGCGGAAGCAGAGCACGTGTCGCGCGAGCCCACACGCCACCGCCAGGCAGGCGTCCACCACCGCACCCAGCTGGCCCGAGCGTTCCATGCCGCCGGAGAACCACTCGAGTTCGAGGCGCAGCGCGTCGTGGACCTCGGTGACACCCGCCCCCGAGAAGCCCGGGTTTCCCCCCATGGCGCCGGGGTAGGTGGAGAGGCCGTCGATGTCGCGCGTGGTGAGCCCCGCGTCCTCGATGGCGGCCAGGCAGGCGTCCAGGGTCAGTTCGAGGGGATCCCGCCCGAGCCGTCGTCCCACCTCGGACTGCCCGGCGCCCGTGAGGGCCGCGCGTCGCTCCATGCGCTCCATCAGGCGCCCTCGGGCGTGAAGAGCGGCACGAAGACGTCCTCGTGCTCCTCGAAGACAGCGCGCACCCGCATGCCCACGTGAACCGACTCGGCGGGACAACCCACGATGTTGGTCATCAAGCGCAGGCCGGGCTGCTCGTCGATCTCCACGATGGCGATCGCGTAGGGGTGATCCGCGGCGGGCACCCAGGGATGGTGGTTGAGGGTGAAGGTGAGGACGCTGGCGCGCCCGGAGACGGCCTCGACCTGCAAGTCCTTGCCCAGGCAGTCGGGACACAGCGGGGCGGGGGGATGGACGTAAGTCCCGCAGGGCTGGCAACGCAGAAAGCGCAACTCCCCCTCGCGACCACCGCACCAGAAGTGTTCGTTTTCCCCGGTCACTCGGGGCAGGATTCGAAAGGGCTTCTCCGCCAAGGCATGTCTCCAACGCCGGGCCGCGGCCCCGGCCAGCCGCGGCAGTCTCGCCTCAAGAGACGAGGCGCGCCAACAGGTGAGGGCCCAGCACCAACAGGCCGATCAGCGCCGCCGCAAAGGCCACCACCAGCACCGCCCCCGCGGCGGCGTCCTTGGCGCGCCCCACCCCGGGGTGCGGATCGGGGTGGGTGGCGTCCGCAAGTGATTCCAACGCCGTATTCAACGCCTCCGCGGCAAGAACCGCTGCGATGGCGGCGACCAGCCAGCACCACTCCAAGCGCGAAATCTCCAGCCAGAAGCCCGCGAGGATCACCGCCAAGGCGACAGCGAAATGGATGCGGGCGTTCGGCTCGCCGCGCAGCATGCTTGCGAGCCCCGACAGGGCCGCTTGGAAGCTGCGCAGCCGGCTCTCGGCCATGCGCCGACTATCCGGGCTCGGCGAGCGGCGACAGGCGTCGGAAGCGATAGCTCGCCCGGATCGGCTCGGCGGGCTCTCCGTCGATCTCCACGTAGGGGTGGATGAAGTAGTTGAGCACATCTCCAGCCTGCGGCGGGGTCAGCACCAGATCGCGACCGAGTGTGAAGGCGATGCGGTCACTGGGGATGCGCCCGAAGAAGCGATCGGGCAACCCCGCCCTCCAAGCCTCGCTGGCGTCGAAGGGCACCCAGCCCCGCTCCGGATCCCAGGCCTCCGCCCAGCAGTGGTAGCCCGCCACGAAACCCTCGGAGTTGTCGTGCGCGATCGGGAAACCCATCACGAAGCGCGCCGGGATCTTCTGGCTGCGCGCCATGCCCAGGAAGAGGGAGTGGAAATCCGTGCAGTTCCCGTAGCGGGAGTTGCAGGCCCAGGCCGCGTCGCCCTGCCCCCAGCCCTCTCCGTGCTTCGAGTAGCGCATGTACTTCAGCACGAAGTCGTAGTACGCGCGGATCTTCTCGGCATCCGTCTCCGATCCCTCCGCGTGCTTCTCCCCAAGGCGCTTGATCATACCTTCGAGGGGGATGCGCTTGGCGGGCGCGAGAAAGCGCGCGGGATCGTCCCGGGCGGTACTCACCGCATCGAGAGAAAGGCCATCGTCGGGTGAGCGCTCCACCGTGTACCGGAAGACCGCTTCCGCGCCCTCCGGGACCGGCCCCTCCCAGGCGAGGTGGGCCATGCGGTTCCCCATGGCGTCCACGGATTCCTCGATGGGAATCGGAGACTCCACCCGGCTTTCGATGACGCGTTGAGAGCCGCCGTCCACGGGCATGGGCACCCATAGCCGCGCACGGGCCGCGTCGCCGAGCGGGATGCTGTCGAGGGGTACGCGGTACTCGAAATGGTAGAGCGCCGTATCCTCCCAACGGTCGAAGGCATCGTCCGCGCGGGAGCCGGGGGAGCCCCACAGCACCACCAGCGCCAAGGCAAAGCGAAGCGAGGACGCCCTCACTCTTCCCTTTCTTCCAGTTCCAGCGCGCAGGAGTTCATGCAGTATCGAAGCCCGGTCGAGGGCGGCCCGTCGTCGAAGACGTGGCCCAGGTGCGCGTCGCAGCGGGCGCAGAGCACCTCGGTGCGCAGCACCCCCATGCTGCGGTCCGACTCCGTCTGGACCCGGCCTTCCTCCATGGGCTCGCTGAAGCTGGGCCAGCCCGTACCGGAGTCGAACTTCGTCTCCGAGTCGAAGAGATCGTTTCCGCAGCACGCGCAGCGGTAGACACCCGCGGTCTTGGTGTCACAGTAGCGCCCGCTGAAGGCGCGCTCGGTGCCCTTTCGGCGACACACCTCGTACTGTTCGGGGGTCAGTTCCGTCCGCCAGTCTTCGTCGCTCTTTCGAATCTTGTCGCTCACTTCCGGCCTCCGTGCAGCTTGATTCTAGAGGGACCGTGCGAAGACGCCAGCCAGCTCCCCGGGCGGCTGCGGGTCTTCAGAAGAGCTGCGCGCCGCGCTCGATGCACCAGTACGCGGCCAGTCCCCCCATCCCGTAGATGGGCACGCGCAACAGCCAGGCCGGGCTCTGCGCGGCCACTGGGCGCAAGCCCATCCGAAGCACCAGCACCAGCGCCACGAAGGCCAGTTGGCCCACTTCGATGCCCACATTGAAGGAGAAGAGCGCGAGCGGGATCTCCTCCTGGGGAAGTCCAATCTCCGCGAGTGCGCCCGCGAAGCCCAGGCCGTGCAGCAGGCCGAAGAGGAAGGCCACGCCCCAGGGAAAGCGGCGCATCAAGCTGGGCTTGGCGGGAAGCGGTCGCGCGAGTTCGGCGGCCAGCAACACGATGGTGAATGCGATGACCACTTCGACGAGCCCCGACGGAAAGTTCACGTAGCCGAGCGCCGCCAGCGACAGCGTGACACTGTGACCCACCGTGAACGCAGTCACGGTGTAGAGGAGCAGCCGCCGCCCCTCCACGAGCAGCACCAAGCCCAGCACGAAGAGCAGGTGGTCGAAGCCGCTGAGGATGTGCTCGACGCCCAGCGACGCGTAGTCGCGCAGCACCTCCATGGGCTCCTGGCGCTCGGGGACCACGAAGACCGGCTCCCCCGCGTGCAACACGCTGCGAAAATTTCGGCCGTCGGCGAGATGCACGCTCACCAGGGCGTTGGTGGCGCTCTGCGCCAGGCCGGTGACCGAAAGCTCGCTGCCCACCAGGCCCGGCTCCGCGCAACGCACCTGCCAGCGCAGGTTGACGCCCGTCGCTTCGGTTTCCGCGACCGGATCGGTTATCGCCTCGCAGTGCGCGGGCAGCACCGGGTCGATATCGACACCGCTGGGCCGCTGCAAGGGGGTCTTCCAGCGCACCGCCATCGACCCGTCGGGGGCCTCCCGCAATTCCAGCAGCGAGGGGGCCAGCTTGTGGGCCCAGACCGAGGCCGGCGCACAAACGAAGAGCAGCAGGAGGACACCGAGCTGCAGACAGCGCGAATCACGCGAAAGGGACATGGACCTGGGGGCTTCCTCTCCGGATGGGCGGGCAGTCTAGCCGACGCCCCTCCTCCCGCGGAAGCGGGCGAGTTGCTCGGGCCGCACCGGATCCACCNGGGCGACGCCACGCAGCAGCAGGGAGGGCGCCAACGCGCGCAAGCAACGGGCGCGCCACCGCCACCACGGTACTCCCGCGCTGCGCGAAGGCCTCGGCGAGGGCTCGGCCGATGCCCGAGGAGGCGCCGGTAACCACCACCACCGCGTCGCGGTACTGCAAGGCCGCGCCGCCCTGGCGCTAGGACTGGGGCTGGAAGAGCGTGATCATGTCGTAGATGAGGGCGGGACGTTCCTGGTCCACCACGTGCACCGCCACCTCCTGGAGCAAGCGCGTGCCGCGCTTGGCGGCCTCCACGCCCTTGAGGCGCTTGCGACTGTGGACGTTCGAGCCCGCCGGTACCGGCGACAGAAAGCGCAGGCCATCGGCCCCGTAGTTGGTGACGTTCCCGAAGCCCGTCAACGCGAAGGGATCATCGGCGCCGGCGCCCAGCGTCGGCAGCAGCGAGAGCGTCAGGAAGCCGTGGGCGATGGTGGTACCGAAGGGGCTCTCCTTCTTGCAGCGCTCCACGTCGAGGTGGATCCACTGGCGGTCGCCGGTGAGCTCCGCGAAATCGTTGATCATCTGCTGGCTCACCTCGAGGGTCTTTCCGAAGGAGCCGTAATCCTCGCTGATGAATTTCTCGATGGCCGCGATGTCGTCGAATGCAATCTTCTCCATGGGGTCCTCCCGCTGGTTGCTAGGCGCCGTAACGATAGCCCTCGACGACCGCGGATTCTGCTGCCAGTCGCTTCAGGGCGGCCTCGCGCAGCGGCTCGGCCCGGATCTTCTGATTGGCCGTGTAGTCGAGCTCATCCGCGGCAAAGAAGAGCACGCGACGCGGCACCTTGTAGACGGCCAGACGCTTGCGGAGCCAGGCGCGCACCCCGGCCTCGTCGGGATCCGCACCCTCCATGGGCACCGCGCAGAGCACCACGATCTCTCCCAACGTCGGGTGCCCCACCCCCACCGCCAGTCCCACCTTGATGTCCGGGTGGCCGTCGACGGTGTTCTGGATCTCCACGGGCGAGACGTTGGCCCCGCCGGTCTTGATCAGGTTGGAGAGGCGTCCCGTCCAGTGCAGCAGACCCTCGGCGTCGAGGGAGCCGCCGTCCTGGGTGCGGAAGTAGCCATCCGCATCGAAGACGTGCTCGGGGAGCACCTTCTGGTAGCCGCGCATCAGGCTGGCGCCCTTCACCGCGATCTCGCCCGCCTCGCCGGGCGCACGCACTGCTCCGCTCTCGGGATCCACGATGCGGATCTGCATGCCCGGCCAGGGGCGTCCGTTGTTGTCGCGCCGCTCCTCCCACGGCGCGGTGGCCGGCACCGCGCTGGTGATCGTGAAGGTCTCGGAGAGTCCGTAGGAGGCACCCACCCCGTAGACGTCCTCCTCGACACCCGCGAGCGTCGCGAGCGGCGACGAGAGGTCCACCTTCCTCACGCTGGAGAGGTCGCGGACGGCCGCGCTTTCGTGCTCGCCCAGGGCCTTCTGCTGGTGGGGCCATGCGTGCACCGAGGTGGCGCGTTGCGCTTCGATCATCTCGAGGGCGGCGCCCGGCTCGAAGTGCTGCTGGACGAGCAGGCAACCCCCCGCCGCCAGGGTGGCGCCGATCGACATGGCGATGCCCGCCGTCCAGAAGAAGGGATAGCAGGTGTAGACGCGATCCTCGGGGCCGAAATCCAGGAAGTCACGGAAGCGCCAGGCCTGGAGGACGGGCGTGCGCTGGCTGTGGACCACGCCCTTGGGCTGGGCGGTGCTGCCCGAGGTATAGATGATGAGGGCGTCGTCCGAGGGCTCTACCTCGTCGATCAGGGCGTCGAGGAGCGCCTCGTCGACGCCCTCCGCACAGGCCAGCAGCGCCGACCAGGGCTCTATACCGCCGCGTGCTCGCGTGACGTCCAGTCCCACCACAGCGCGCAGTTGGGGGAGCGCGGGGATCTGCAAGCGGCCCGCCGCGCCTTCGCGCAGCTGCGGGTGCCGCTCCTCCAAGGCCTCGAGGTAGTGGTGGGAGAGCAGTTCGCTCTGCGCGAGCAGCAGTGAGGCGTCGCCGTGGCGCAGAATGAAGTCGAGCTCGTCTGCCGCCGCGAAGGTATTCACCGGGACCAGCACCGCACCCAGCATGCCCACCGCGTACGAGGCCACCAACCACTCGGGCCGGTTGGCCATCAGCAGCGCCACCCGGGCTCCCTTGACGACGCCCTTCCCCACCAGCGCCCGGGCCAGCAGCCGCGCCTCGGCCTCCAGTTCGCGGTAGCTGAGGGAACGATCCTCGGAGACGACCGCCGTGCGCTCCGGATGGCGCGCGGCCACGTCGCGTAGGAAACGGCCCAGGGTGAGTCGCGGATCGTTGGGTTCCACGGCGTCCCCTACGCGTTGGAAAGTTCGATCTCGGCCTTGCCCGCGGCCATCACCGCCCCGTCCTGGTTGGTCATGGTCACCTTGACGCTTGCCAGCGGCTGGCCGGAGGCATCCCCATGATCGACGTTCAGCACCTCGCCATCCAGGAAGGTGGCGTCGCCGGTGAGGGCCGGGGAGCGGTACTGCATGTCGATGTGGCGAATGAAGCTCCACTCACCCCCCCAGTTGGAGAGATAGTCGAGCACCCATGCCCCCATGGAGGCCCCATACCCGTAGCCGCGCGGCATGCCGATCAGTTTCGCGTAGCGGGGCTGGACGTGCCCGCGGGAGGGGCCCTTGTAGAGGCCGTCCGCCTGGGCGGGATCGATCTTGGCGCCCTCCTCGTCCCGCGACATCTCCGGCAGCCAACCCGAGGTGTTCGTGGAGGTCTCCCCGTACCAGTCCACCGCGCCCCAGACGGTCATCAGGTAGGAGCGCCACTCGGTGGTGAAGCTCATCAGAGTGTGGGGCCCGATGGGCCGCGTAGGCAGCTTGTCGCCGGCAGAGACGAAGAGCCGCTTCTCGTGTCCGAGATCCAGGAAACTGCGCGCGTACTCGAACTTGCGCTTCTCCAAATCCTCGAGTTCCTCGTCCGTCCAGTCGCGCTCCTTGTTGTCCGCGAAGAGTCCCAGCTTGTGGGCGTTCTCGACCAGGTAGCGGACCGAGGTGCTGCGCTGCTTGCAGACCACGTCGCCACCCTGGTTGATGTAGGTGGTGTCGCCTCGGGAGAACATGGTGGGCCCCGAGAACTTCGTGTTGGCAACCTTGTAGTCGAAGAGCATGCGCTCGTGGTTGATGCGATCACCGGGCTCGATGCGCGGTCCGTGGAACCACCACTCGTCGCCACCGAAGATCATGTGCTGGCCGGGCACCGTGCCCTGGATGGCGGGGCCCGCCCCGTGGCTGGTGTCCATGCAGACCGCGAAGGACTGGGGGGCCACCAGGCGCTCGAAACGACCGTCAGCCGCGTAGGCCTCGTCGAAGTAGAGGGGGTTGGGGTTCTGCATCCCCTGGGCCCAGCGGCGAATGTCGTTGGCCTCGACGGGATCCTTCATGCGACCACCGCCCAGGGGCTTGCCGACCCACTGATCGACGTCGCTGGTGTCGAGAGTGCTCAAAGCGCCGTCGCCGGTCTTGGGCTCCTGCATGAGGTCATATCCTCCGGATTCGAGGCAGCCACCGCGGTACCTGCGGGGCCAGTATGGGGCCGCACGCGGCCCCTTGTCCAGCGGCGCCCGTGCCGCCGGCCGGCCCAGACTGGACGCTAGGCTCTGAGCCGTGACGGNCGCAGGAGAAAACCTCCGGGAAGCGCGGCAGGCCTACTTCGCGCAACAGGNCATGCCCCCGGACGGGGGCTACGCGGCGCGCTGGGTGAAGCTGCAGGCGGGCCCACTGCCGCTGGCCTTCCCAAACTCCGACGCGCGCCGGCGCGCCGTGCGCTTCCACGACCTCCACCACCTGCTCACGGGCTACACGACCCGCTGGCGGGGCGAGGCGGAGATCAGCGCCTGGGAGATCGCCTCCAGCTGTCGCGACCACTGGGCGGCCTGGTTCCTCAACCTCCAAGCCTTCGCGCTGGGCCTCGTGATCGCACCCCGCGCCAGTTTCCGCGCCTTCGTGCGCGGGCGACACTCCCGCAACCTCTACGACAGCGTCTACGACGACGCCCTGTTGGAGCGCTCCGTGGCTTCGGTGCGCGCGGAGCTGGGCCTGGACGCGATCCCGCCGGCCGCGACGCGAGCAGAGCGTGTATCCTTCCTGCTCTGGAGCAGCGCCGCGCTCTGCCTCGCACTGGCTCCCCTAGCGCTGCTCGTCGCAGCGATCCTGGCGCTCTCGAGCGCTTAGCGGGCGCCCGCTCGTGCAAGCCCAGCCATTCGAAGAGCCCCGAACGAAGGGAATGACATGAGCTACACCTGCTTCGACGTCGATCTCAGTGACCAGATCGCGCACATCCAGTTCAAGCGCCCCGAGGCCTTCAACAGCATGGTGCCGGAGTTCTGGAGCGAGCTGCCCGAGATCGTGAGCGCCTTCGAGGCCGACGGGGAGGCCCGCGCCATCGTGATCTCGTCCACCGGCAAGCACTTCACGGCGGGCATGGACCTCGCGGTCTTCGGCTCCGGGGGCCCTGGAGAAGAAGCCGAGGCCGAGACGGGCCGGAAGCGCGCAGCACTGCGACGCCGCATCCTGGAGTTGCAGGAGAGCTTCAGCTGCCTGGACCGCGCTCGCCTGCCGGTGCTGGCCGCCGTGCAGGGCGGCTGCGTGGGCGGCGGAGTGGATCTGATCTCCGCCTGTGACATGCGCTACTGCACGCAGGACGCCTTCTTCTGCATCCAGGAGATCAACATCGGCATGACCGCCGACGTGGGCACCTTCCCGCGCCTTCCCCACATCCTCCCTCAGGGCCTGGTGCGCGAGCTGGCCTACACGGGCCGGCGTCTCCCGGCGGAAGAGGCCCGGGAGGCCGGACTCGTAAACCGGGTCTACGAGAGCCACGAGGCGCTGCTCGCCGGCGTGATGGAGGTGGCGGCAGAGATCGCCGCGCGCTCACCGCTCGCGGTCTGGGGCAGCAAGGAGATGATCAACTACGCGCGCGATCACAGCATCGCCGATGGCCTCGACTACATCGCGACCTGGCAGACCGGCATGTTCCAGCCGGCCGACATGGCCGAGGCCTTCGCGGCGAAGAAGGAAAAGCGCGCGGCTCGCTACCCGGATCTGTTGCCGGAGCGGAAGAAGCCCTGAGCGACGCGCGATCGCTAGGAGCGATCGACCAGGCGGAAGCCGTTCTCCCGTAGGATCCAGCGCTGCTGGTCGGACGGCAGGTGCTCGATCAGTTTCTGGAAATCACGCGGCTCCGCGAGCCCCTCGGCGTGCGGGTAGTCGGAGCCCAGGGCGAGCATCTCGTGGCCCACGGCATCCACGATGCCTGCCACGTCGTCCTCGGGATAGGGGGTCACGACGATGTGACGCCGCGCAATCTCCGTGGGCCGCTCCCTGAGGGGCCCACCGATCCAGGGGCCGTTGCGCCCCATCCCCCGCATCTTGTCGATGCGGCCCATGAAGTAGGGGAGCCAGCCGGCACCGTTCTCGACGCTGGCCACCACGATGTTCGGGAAGCGCCCGAAGATGTTGTCGTAGATGAACTGCGAGAGCGCCGCCATCACCGCCACGTCGCCGTAGCTGTTGAGCCACTGCCAGGCCGAGAACTTGAAGACGTGGACATCCGGCTCGTAGCCCCAGAGCGAAGCCAACGCACCGTTGTGCCCTCCCTCTCCCTGGTGGAAGAGCACCGAGAGCCGGGCTTCGTCGATCCGCGCCCAGAAGGGGTCGAAGTGGGGATCGCCCGCCGAGCGACCATAGGCGTGGCCCGGCCGCAGGTTGATGCAGCGCGCGCCCAGGCGCATCACGCGGTCGAGTTCCTCGATCGCCATGTCGAGGTCGCGGAGCGAGATGGCCGCGGGGCAGAAGATGCGATCCCGGTACGCGTAGCCCCACTCGTCCTCCACCCAGCGGTTGAGGGCCCGCAGGTGCGCGTAGAGGGCCCGGGGATCTTCGATGCGGTGCTCGGTGGAGACGGCGGTAGAAAACATCGTGCAAGCCTCGATGCCCTGCTGATCCATCAACGCGAGGCGCTCGTCCCGGTCCCGGAAGCCGGGGAGCGGGGGCATCAGCGTGTAGGCTTCCCCTTCCTCGCCGGACTTCAGCTTGCGGAGATACTCCTTGAGCGAGCCCGGCCGCAGCACCCAATCCTCCTGGCCCGGCTTCCGGTCCCCGGCCTCCCCGAACTGCTTCTCCTCGCCGAAGAGAAGAAAGGCGGCGCTGAAGAGTCCCTGGAACTCGGGCTCCAGGTAGCGGGTGAAGGCCTCCTCGTTCTCGTAGTAGTGGTTATCGACGTCGAAGAACGCGTAGTCGACTGACACGATCGGGATCTCTCCTGCCTGGCCCTGGCTCGCCTCCACGAGGCTATAGCGGGCCCGCCGGGGATTCAATTCGGAGCCGCCCCAGCAGCGGGGAGCGAATCCGGCGACCCCCCGCGTCCGGGCTACGCTTTTCCCATGGACCTGGCCTACGGGGAGAAGTACGAGCACCTTCGCAAGGAGGTGCGCACGTTCATCGAGGCGCACCGCGACAGAGCACCCCGGGGCCAAGGCGTGATGGGGGGGCAGGCATCCGAGAAGATGCTCACCTGGCAGCAACTCCTGCTCGATCGGGGCTACGCGGCCCGCACGATCCCCCGGGCTTACGGGGGCTACGGGGGCAACCCGGACGTGCTCGAGACGATCCTGATCGGCGAAGAGTTCGCGCGCGCCGGCGTGTCCGCCGGCGTCTCGGGCCCCGGCGTCGACATGCTGGTCCCCACCCTGCTCGAGCACGGCAGCGAGGAACAGAAGCGGCGTTTCGTGCCGCCCACGATCCGGGGAGAAATCGCCTGGTGCCAGGGCTACTCGGAGCCCGGCGCGGGAAGCGATCTCGCCAGCCTGACGACCCGGGCGGTGCTCGCGGGCGACGACTTCGTGGTCAACGGACAGAAGGTCTGGACGACTTCCGCCCACGTCGCCGACATGATGTTCGCGCTGGTGAGGACCGAGCCCGGGGAGCAGAAGCACGCCGGCATCAGCTACCTGCTGATTCCCATGGACGCGGAGGGCATCGAAGTGCGCCCGCTTCGCAGCATGACGGACGAGGCCGAGTTCAACCAGGTCTTCTTGAACGACGTGCTCGTCACCCGGCAGAATCTGGTGGGCCGGCGCGGTCAGGGCTGGGAGATCGCGAACACGACGCTCACCCACGAGCGCCTCGTGGCCGGCAACCCGCGGGACCTGGAGTCGACCCTGCAGTCCCTCATCGAAGTGATGACCGCCGAGGCGGGGAGTGGCCAGCGGGCAATCGACCGAGAGGTCTTCCGCGATCGGCTGATGGCGCTGCAGGGCCGTGTTCTCAGCCTGAAGAGCCACGCGATGCGGCTTCTGACTTGCGACTTGCGAGAGGAATCGGCCGGCGTCGCCGGGTTGGTCGTCAAGCTCCAGGCCTGCGAAGTGATGTACCAGATGACCGCGCTGGCCCTCGACGGCATGGCCGAGGTGGGGGTCCTTCAGCCGGGATCGAAGCTCGCAACATCCCAGGGGAGCTGGCACACGGAGTCCATGCGCTGGCTGGGTTTCATCATCGCCGGAGGCAGCGCGCAAATCCAGAAGAACATCATCGCGGAGCGGGGCTTGGGGCTGCCCCGCGAGCCGAAACCCCGTCCCCAGGGCTGACCTTGGCCCCTCCCCCGCGCTTCGTCGCACGGCCCACGGGCGAACGCCGAATTGAAATCGAAATTCGCAGCGCGTAGTCTGCGCGCTGCACCGCGGCGTCCCGGTGGGCGGTGAGGGCGAGTCGCGCCCCGAAGAGCCCCCGCCGGGCACCCCGCAAGCCCGGGAGAAATCACGTTGCTCGACACTTCTGACCTCGACCGCTGGATCGGTATTCCCTTCACCGGGGGCGACATCGTCGAAGACATCCACGTCAACGACATCCGCCGCTGGGCCCAGGCGATGCAGAACCCCTACCCCCTCCACTACGACCGGGCCTGGGCGCGAGAGAGCCGTTTCGGCGACATCGTGGCGGCTCCCTCCTTCACGGTGAACACCACCTGGGGACACGGCGCCGAGCCCTCGATCCAGGGCGTCGTGCCGGGCACCCACATGCTCTTCGGAGGCGACGAGTGGTGGTTCTACGGGCCGCGCGTCCGGGCGGGCGACGTGGTCCGCTGCGAGAAGATGCTCTTCGACTACAGCCAGGCGGAAACCAAGTTCGCGGGGCCGACGATCTTCTCGCGCGGGGACACCACCTACGTGAACCAGGATGGCGAACTGATCGCCAAGCAGCGCTCCACCTCGATCCGCTACCTCGCGGAAGAAGCCGCCAAGCGCATGAAGGAGGGAGAAGCCGCCGAACCCGAGTGGAGCGACGCGCAGATCCACGAGATCGAGGAGGAGAAGATGGACTACTACAAGTCCTTCCTCGACCTGGGCCACGACCGCCGCCTGATCGCCCGGGTGGGTGAAAAGCTGCCGAGGCGCCCCATCGGGCCCCACACCGTGCAGTCCTTCACCACCGAGTGGCGCTCCTGCCTCTTTACCGTCTGGGGCGCCACCAACTACGACTACCTGGGCACGGAGTCCACCACCGAGAAGGCGGGCTGGCTGCCGGAGATGACCAAGGACTTCGAGGGCGGGCAGGTGGATCCGGCGCGCACCGACGGCCTCTACCTGGGGCCTTCTCGCGGACACACCATTCCCCGCTACGCGAAGCTCATCGGCATGCCGCGCGGCTACGGGTACGGGGCTTCCATGGGGGCCTGGGTGCTCGACTACGTGAGCAACTGGGGGGGCGAGTGGAGCGAACTCCAGCACTCGGAGATGAAGTTCCGGGCGCCCGCGTTGACCGGCGACCTCACCTACCTCGATGGCGAGATCACGGCGCTCGACTACGAGCACGCCAGCGGCCGCCCGCGGGTCACCATCCGCGTGACCATGACCAACCAGCTGGGTGCGGTAATGGCCACGGGGGACGTCGAGACGCTGCTGCCCTCGGAGAGCGCCCCGGCGGCCGGTTAGGAGGGAGTTTAAGCCGTGTCCGGAATCGGAAGTGTCGTCCGCCCGGAGGATGTGAAGCTCCACTCGCCCTCCGAGGGGAAGGGCAACTGGTGCGAGACCAACTGGTTCGGCTTCTTGATCCCCGAAGAGACCATGCGCGGCGCCGTCTATGCGATCTTTCGTACGAAGCTCGGCGTCTGCCGCTCGATGCTGCAGGTCTACAGCCAGCGCAAACGACACGTCCTCGCCATGGACTACCTGCGCGACGAGTACCACCTCTCCATGCCGGAGGGAGACCTCGACGACTATCGGCTCACCAACGGCCTGCACGTCCAGATGACCCAACCCCTCGAGGAGTGGGTGGTCGTCTTCGACGACGGCCGCGGCAACCACTGGGAACTCCTGCAGACGGCACTGATGCCGCCAGTGAGTATCACGGAGCTGGCCGTGCCCGACTCGGGCCCGGGCTACGCGGTCTTCCAGCGCCACGACCCGGAAGCCCCCATGGTCACAGGGCACATCGATCAAACCATGCACGTGACCGGCGAGGTCGTGCTGAACGGGCGCCGCCTCGAGGTCGACTTCCCCTCGAACCGCGACCACTCCTGGGGCCCGCGCCGCGAATACGGTCACAACGTCGTGGGCAACTTCGACGAGGCGCACTTCGGGAGGGATCGCTCCTTCCTGCTGCAGACCCGGAACGACTCCCTGCAAGAGGGAAGCGTCACCCACGGTTACCTGCGCGAGGGGCGCGAAGTGATCCCCTTCAAGGCCGGCGTCGGGCGCTTCCGCTGCGAGAACTGGGTCATCCAATCGCTCGACTACGAGATCGAGGACGCCCGGGGCCGAACCCACCGGCTACATGGAGAACCGGTCTCTTACGGGGAGTCCTACCACGCGAACGCCTTCACGACGACGGGCGTGGTGCGCTGGAGCCTCGAGGGCGAGACGGGCTGGGGGGATTTCAAGTGGCACTGGGACGTGCAGAAGATGCAGGCCGAAGTCCGCGAGGGCCGCTTCCAGCTCTAGCGGCCTTCCGCCCCGGGCCGCGCTGGCTGGGCCCGAAGCTCCCGCTTCGCGAGCTTGCCACTCACGCCGTGCGGCAGTTCGTCGACGAACTCGAGTGAACTCGGAACCTTGTAGCCCGCGAGCCTCTCGCGACAGAAGGAGAGGATCTCTTCCGAGGAGATCCGCTCTCCCTCGTTGAGCACCACGAGCGCGTGGGGCCGCTCCCCCCACTCCTCGTCCGGGCGCCCGATCACGGCGCTCTCGAAGATGCCAGGGTGGCTCTCGAGGACGTTCTCGATCTCCTTGGGATAGACGTTGGTCCCGCCCGAGACCAGCATGTCCTTCTGGCGATCGCAGATGTAGTAGAAGCCCTCGTCGTCGAAATACGCGATATCACCCGAGGTCGCGAAGTCGCCGCGGCGTGACTTCCGGTCGGACTCGTCGTCGCCGAGATAGGACTCGAAGACCGATTCGCTGCGCGCGTAGAGCAGACCCGGCTGCTGGGGCTCCGTGACCACCTGGTCGTCCTCGTCCACCAGCAGGATCTCGACACCGGGAGCGGGTCGTCCACAGGAGCCCGGCTTGCGGAGCTGGTCCTCGGGGGCCTGGACGGTGACGGTGGCGAGTTCCGAGGAGCCGTAGAGCTCCCAGAGCGCGCAGCCGGGAAAGCACCGTATGAAGTCCTGCTTCAGGCTGTGGGGCCACTGCGCGGCTGCGGCGATCATCGTCACGAGGCTCGAGGCGTCGTAGCGGCGCCGGGTCGCTTCCGGCAATGCGCAGACGTGGCGGACCGCGTAGGGAGCGCTGTAGGAGTGGCTGACGCGATACTTCTCGACCAGACGCAGCCAGTCCTCGGCATCGAAGCGGTGCTGCAGGACCACGCTGCCGCCGATCAGCAGGCTGTTGGTCGCCATCCCGTTCGGCCCGCCATGAGAGAGCGAGCCCGTCACGATGAAGACGCCGTCGCCGCCGCCCAGGAGACCGCTCTGCAGCTCCACCTCGCTGGCGCCCAGCCGGTAGCGGATGACGCCCTTCGGCAGCCCCGTGGTCCCCGAGGTGAAGATCAAGATGGGGTCGAAACCCTCGCGAGAGCTGTCGCGCGGAACCGGTTCCTGGCTGGACTGCCCGGCGAGGAAATCCCCGACCGGCCGTTGACCCGGCAGCGCTTCCCCCTCGAAGACCACGATCTCTCGCACGCCGGGCAACTCCTCCTTGGCGAAGAGGTCACGGTGCGCCCCGGCCGTCCACACGAAGGTGGGCTCGGCGACCCCGATGATCGAGTGCACCTCGCTCCGGGTCAGGCGATGGTTGAGGGAGATCGAGAAGCCACCGGCCTTGCGGGCGGCGTGCTGGATGGCGACCACCTCCACGCAATTCCGGCCCGCCCAGACCAGGCGCTCGCCGGATTCGAATCCCCCCGCAACCAGCGCGTTGGCGATGCGATTCACCAGTTCATTCAACTCGCGGAAACTCACGACGCGCAGGAAGCCGTCGGGGCGGTCGTCGATCAAGGCGGGCTTGTCGGGTGTCGCCTCGGCTCTGAGGGCGAGGTGGTCGAGGCCTCCGCCGATCGCTGCCATGGTCATGTCGGCCACCCCCTCTCGCGGTCGAAGGGCTCCCGGTACGCGGCGCCCGCCCGCTTCCCGCGATTCCACGGAACTCCGAAGCCGGCCTTTCGAGTTACACCAGCGCGAGACCCCCGTCCACCGGCAGGATCGCACCCGTCACGTAGGAGCCTCCAGGCGACACCAGGTAGCGGATGGCCGCCTCGATGTCCGCAGGCTCCCCGAAACGCCGCATCGGAACCTGGCGGGTCACCGTCTCCTCCCCCCACTCTTCGAGGGCGGGGCGCAGCATGTCGGTCGCGAAGGCGCCGGGCGAGATCGCGTTCACCGTGATCCCCTCGCGTGCCAACTTGCGCGCGAGGTGCCCCACGAGATGGTGGAGGCCCGCCTTGCTCGCCCCGTAGGCGTAGACGTCCATCTGCGGTACGCGGAGCCCGTCCACGGATCCCAGCGCGATCACCCGGGCGGGATCGGCGGGGCTCGAAGCCGCCCGCAGCCCGGGCAGCAGCTCCTGCACGAGTCGGAAGAAGGACTTCACGTTGACCGACCAGGTCTCGTCCCAGGCCACTGCTGCGTGATCCTCGATGGGAGCTACGTGGTGGGCACCCGCCGCGTGGACGAGCACGTGCAACGTCGGCTCCGCGGCGCGCAGCTGCTCGCCGATGCCGCGAATCCCCGCCTCCTCCGACAAGTCCGCGGGGAGGGGAAGACAGATCCCCTCGGCGGAGAGTTCAGCGGCGGTCTCCTCGCAGCCCCGGCGCGAGGTGATGTAGACCTTGGCGCCGCCCGCCACCAGCCCGCGCGCGATCATCTTCCCGATACCGCGGGATCCGCCGGTCACGAGCGCAACCTTGTCTTCTACGCCGAAGCGGCCGGCCCCTTTCGCTTCTTCCGAAGGCTCGCGCTGCGCGGGGGGCGGTGCCATTCCCCGGAGCATCGTCCAGATCTTCCCCGCCTTCCAGCCTCGCAAACGCCTCCGAAGCTCGGGCCGATCGCTTTCGCTGAA
>JABSQX010000219.1 GCA_013215615.1 Myxococcales bacterium
CAGGCCTACTTCGGCGCGGCCCGCGAGGCCCTCACCCTGATCGCCTCGAAGATCAGCGCCTACGAGTTCTTCGAGGGCGCGCAGCGGCGCAACATGCCGGTGGGCATCATCTACTCCCCCGAGGAGGTGATGAGCGACCCTCACTTCGTGGCGCGCGGTTTTCCCGTGGAGGTCGAGCACCCGGAGCTGGGGCGCTCGGTCCGCTACCCGGGTGCGCCGTGGATCTTCCACGGCAGCCCCTGGCAGCTGCACTCCCGGGCGCCACGGGTGGGCGAGCACAACGAGGCCGCCTTCGATGCGCTGGGCCTCTCCCCCGCCCGGCGCGAAGAACTGCGCGAGCGCGGCGTGGTCTGAGCACCGCGGGCTCCCGCCCGAAGCAGCGCGCGTCTAGCCGGCCTGGGATCGCGCCAGGATGAAGCGCTCCCGGTACTCGCGGAAATCCTCGGCGAGCTGGGCCTCGCTGAAGCCGAATTTCTCCATCGTGTACTCGTGGGGCGGGTGGTTCTCGCGCCGGTTCTCCTGCGCCCAACGCGCCACCTGGGCGGCGGCTTCGTCGGAGAGCGAGCGGTCCGTGGCCTCGTAGACAAGGCGGACCTGGCCCACGGGGTCGTCGGCGACGTCGCGGTACCAGATATCGATGAAGCGGTCCGGGAAGCGCGCTTCGCGCATTTCGAGGGCGTGGCGCAGGGCGTGCTTCCAGTTGTCGCCCCAGAGCCTGCCCACCGCCAGCGGGTCCGGGTCATCGCTGCCGAGCTGCCACATGAACAGCTGCAGGCTGCAGATCGAGGGAATGGTCTCGAAGGGGTCGCGGTGGGTCTGCACGACCTTCGCATCCGGGAAGGCCTCGAGGAGCACGTCCACCACGCCCAGGTGGAAGGGAGCCTTCAGGACCCACTGGCTGGCGGGGCTTCCCGCCCGCCGCTTCTGCCACTGCAGGAAGCGCAGCAGCGTCTTCAGGTATTCGTAAGCGGGGCGGCGGTCCTGCTCGCGGAGCCAGCGCCCGAGTTCGGGGACGTTCGCGTGGGCTTCGGGCATCCAGGCCATGAAGGTGTTCTCGAGGAGCATGATCTCCTCGTCGGGGCCCATGTGGTCCCAGGGATGGACGCTGGCGAGACCGGGCACCGCTTCCAGGATCTGGCGGACCTCCTCCTCGGCGGCTGGGATGCGAGCGTCCTCGAGCGTCCAGTCGTTGCCCTCGAAGGGCGCGGGGTAGCGGCACTCGTACCAGAGCACTGCGAAGGTGTCGGGATCGCTGGCCAGCAGGCGGTGGAGCATGGTCGTACCGGTACGCGGCAGCCCGCAGACCACCACGGGTACGCGGAGTTCCTCGTCGTGGATCTCCGGGTGCCGCTCGAGCCAGTCCTGCACGCGCAGGCGGTTCACGAGCAGGCCCACGGTGCGGTCGCGCTGGGCCATGCGCCCGTTCTCGTTGAGTTCGGCCTCCTTCTCGTAGGCCTCGAGCATGCGGCGCATGGGCTCGCGGAAGGACTCGTCGCCGAAATCCCGCAGCCCGGCGCGCTCGCGCGCCTCGTCGATGATGGACTCGGCGTCCAGGCTGCGAGGATCGAAACTCGATTCCGCCATATCGTCCTCCGGGTGCGCGCAGGGTAACGCACGTGACGCCGGTTCCCGCGGATTCGGGACGACGTCTCCCTACAGAGTTGCCGGTCTTCGAAGCGTGGCGGGAGAGGATTCCGGCGCGTCGGCCTGATATCCTTCTACCTCGAGGAGGGTTCCATGAAAGCGTTCACATTGTTGCTCGGACTGCTGGTGGCCGGCGGCGCCGCCGCCGAACCTTACGCGGTGGGGGACAGCGTCGAGCCGCTGACGCTGAAGGACCAGCACGGCGATGAGCACGCGATCGACGCCTCCGCCAGGCTCGTGCTCTTCAGTCGAAGCAAGGCGGGTTCGGACGTGCTCAAGTCGGCCCTGCACAGGTGGACCGAGGACTCGCTCGCGCAACGAAACATCGTCTACGTGGCGGACATCCACACGATCCCCGCTTTGATCCGTAGGGGTTTCGTGATCCCCGCCATGCGAAAGGCCTCGTACCCGATTCTGCTCGACAAGGAAGGCGAACTCACGAGTCGTTTCCCGAGCGAGAAGGATGAGGCCACGCTGGTCTTCCTCGACAATTTCCAGGTCGAGCGACTGCTCTTCACCTCCTCGTGGGAGGAAGCCAGGCAGGCCATGGAGAGCGTCCCCGAGGCAAAGGCCGACTCGCCGGAGGCTCTCCCAGACGCCGAAGCGGAAGCAGCAGCTCCGTCCTAGGTCTGCCTCGCAGCGTGGCTTCCGGGAAGCGAAGCTGCCACGATGCTCCCGTCCTGATAGGTGACCTGGTGGCGGGAATGCGCGGGAACCCGGGGGCCCGGGCTGAGGATGCCCGTCAGGTTGAGGGGGTCGGTGGCCGCAAGGACGATGCGCTCGCCGCTGCGCGGGCGTCGGCGGGTGGCGCGCAGGCCCTCCACGGCGGCGGGCAGCGCGAACTGCTCACCCGTGAAGCCCGTCACGAAACGGCCGCCGCGGATGCTGCCGCGCGCCTCCAGGCGACGGAATGCCCAGGACAGCTCGCGCCAGGGAACGGCCAGGTTTTCACGAGCCAGCACGTCGCGCACCACCACGCCCCAGCGNGCCAGCAGCTGCTCGGCGACGGCCTCGGCGAGGCTCTCCGCTTCGAGGTCTTGCGCGGGTTCCGGGAGCAGTGACCAACGCCCCTCGGCGGCACCCGCGGCGCTGCGCGCACCGCGGCGCAGGCCGCGACGCGCACGCTGACGGCGAACGCGCCGCTCCCAACGACTCCGGGCGCCAAGCAGGCCGCGCAGGGCCTCGACCCCGTCAGCGGTCACGTGGCCCCGGGCCACCAGTTCCCAGAGTCCCTCCTCGACCTCCACGGGCAGGCGTCCCACCGCCGCCACCAGTTCGCGGTGGAAGAGCGCGCCGCGCTCGCCCAGGCAGGCCAGCACATCCTGTGCGGCGCCTCGCTGCGGGGCCACCAGCGGCTGCTCGCCTCGCGCCGCGCGCAACAACCAGGGGAGATCCTCCCGGAGCAACAGGGAAAGCGGTGAAGCCCGCGACGGGCTCCCTCCCCCACCGTCCGCGCGCGGCGCTACGCGCGCCCAGGTCACCTCGCCCGACAGGCACAGCGCGTCCAACCACTCGGGTCGATAGCCCTCGACCCGGGCGGGAAGCACGGCCTGCTCCCAGTCGCCCGCCGCCACCTCGAAGCCCTGCAACTGTTCGACCGCCGCCAGTACGCCCTGGCGCCCCAGACCCTGGGTGCCGGGCGCCACGTGCTGCCATCGCAACAGGAAGCGCATGAAGTCCTGGGCGGTGACGGGCTGGATCTCCCGTCGCAGCCGGTCCTTCGTGTACCGGTGGATGCGCTCCAACAATCGCCGCGCACAGAACTCCTCGTCGCCTTCCTCGGAGCGGAAGTGGCCACGCAGCACCAGTCCTTCTGCCTCCAGGCGCGCCAGCCCGATCGCAACGGCAGCAGCGCCGAGCGCCGTCGTTTCCACCAGCTCGCGGGCCGTGCGCGGACCACTGGCATCCAGCTGCCCGGCCAACAACTCGAAGGCCGCGTCCTCGGCGCTGACAACCGCCTGCAGCGCGGGCGGGAGCGCGAGTTCCGGGCGCGCGCGCAGCCCCGGCCACAGGGCGCGCGCAGCCGTCAGACGCTCGGCCGCACACCAGCGGTCGACACCCGACAGCGTCAACGCGCAGGCGCGCCCTTGCGCGACCAGCTCCTCGAAGGCATCCCGCCACGCTTCGCGAGGAGGCACTGCCAGCGCCACCAGCAGCCAATCGTGCAGCTCATCGGCATCGCGCGGCTCGGGCTGCACCTCCGACTCCACCCGGGCGATGGCCTCGGGATCGAGGCGCGCCAACTCCCGGGCCGCCACCGGCAGGCCGCGACGCAGCTGCACGGCGCGCGTGCGCCGCTCCTCGAGGGGCGCGTCGTCGAGGAAGGTGTAGGGCCGAGCGCTCAGGATCTCGTGGGCCAGGGGCGAGGGCTCGGTGCTGTCCACGAAGTGCAGCGCCACTTCCTCCTTCTCGAAACCCGCAACCAGTGCCTTCAGGGCATCGACGTCCATCGCCTCGTGGAGACAGTCGTAAAGGGTCTGGCGCACCAGCGGGTGATCGGGGATTTCGATGGGCCCGGCCACGTTCTCCTGGCAGGCCGCCAGCCCGGGAAAAACCGCGGCCATCATGTCGTCGGCCTGCATGCGCTGAATCGCCGGAGGATTGCGTTTGCCCCCGTAGTTCCGCAGCACCACCAG
>JABSQX010000220.1 GCA_013215615.1 Myxococcales bacterium
CCCTTGCCGAGGTGTCCCGCCCCGCCAAGTGCGTGCACGTCGAACTCGAGGGGCACTGGGAGGATCTTGCGCTGGTCGACGCGGTCTTCCTCGCCGACGACAGCTTGGGCAACCTGATGCCCTTCGACCCGGAGCGCTTGCGTGCCCTGGTGCTGGCGCGTGCCGAACCCAGCGCGGTGGGCACCTCACCCATCGGGGGCCTGCTCGAGCCTTGCGGCGCCGGGGATGACTTCGGGGTGGGCGTGCGTTGCGGGCAAGAGGGGCCAGGGCGCGAGCCCTTGCTTGCACCCATTTCGCCCGGGTTGTTCCGCATCGTCCACGTCTCGGAGGGGGAGCGCCTGGCCTTCGGCGAGGTCGTGGAGTGGGAGGGGCCCGGCATACTCGCCTTCGACGGGGATCGCGAGCGTGAACTGGAAGCGGGGCAGCGCGCCTGGCTCCGCGTGGAGCGAGACGGTCCGCGGGTGATCGACGTGGCGCGCGCACTCGAGTCCGCGGCGCGCTCAGGGGCCTTCCGGGGCCGCCTGCACTGGCACGATGCCCTGGTGGGGGCGAAGGGCCTGGACTGCTGTTAACCCGCGCTGGCCCGTTGCCCGCGACGCGCAGGCATGTTGCGGGATTGGGACGCGGGCTTCGCGTCGCCCTCCCAGGGCAGGCCGAGATCGAGCACGCGCAGCGCGTTCTCCCCCAGCACCTTTCGGATGCTCGGCTCGGGGATGCCCGCGTCCAGCATCGCCTGGGTGAGAACCGACAGCTTGCTGGTGTCGAAGCTCACGCTGACACCGCCGTCGTAGTCGCTGCCCAGGGCTGCGTGGTCGTCGCCCACCGTGTCGATCACGTAGCGCACCGCGCGGGCCACGTCCTCGGGCGCCGTCCCGCAGGTCGCCCAGTCCCAGTAGCCGATGCCCACCACGCCGCCGCCGTCGGCGACGCGTTGGAGCATGGCGTCGGAGAGGTTGCGGGTGTTGTCGCAGGTGCCCTTCACGCCCCCGTGCGAGAAGACCACCGGAGTCGAGGCCTGGTCGAGGAGTTCGTGGGTGGCGCGGGGCGAGAGGTGCGCGATGTCGGCGAGCATGCCCAGCGACTGCATCTCCGCCAGCGTCTGGCGGCCGAGGGGGCTGAGACCGCCCTTGGCTTCGCCGTGCGCGGAGCCCGCGTAGGCGTTGTCGAAGAAATGGGTGAGCCCCAGGATCCGGTAGCCGGCGTCGAAGAGGGCCTGGAGGTTGTCGGGGTCGCCCTCCATCGCGTGGGCGCCCTCGATGGCGAGTACCGCGCCCACCGTACCGGGGTCCTCGCTTCGCGCCTCTCGCAGTTCGCGCAGGTCTTCCCGGCTGCGCACCACCACGAGTCGTCCCCCGGATTCACGGGCGAGCACCTCCAGCGCCTGCGCGATCAGCAATGCGCGCTGCATGGGCGAACTGCGTCCCAGGCCCGGTCGCAGCAGATCGCCCGCCCAGTCGAGCATGTCGAGGGCGTTCGAGGAAGTGCGCTCCATGTCCATGCCCAGCGGCACCACGGTGGGGGCCGCGAAGACCTGCAGGCCGACGCCGCCCTCTCGCAGCCGAGGCAGGTCCACGTGCCCGGTGTCGCTACGCCTCGAGAGATCGCGCCCGAAGAGCAGCGAATCGGCGTGGAGATCCACCACGAAGGCGGCGTCGTGGAGCCGGGCCGCCTGGGGGGACACTTCCGGCAAGGGGCCGGGCTCGACGCGGTTCATGAAGTGCTCGAGGGGCGGCGCGAGAATCGCCACGGCGGCGAGTAGTGCGAGCAGACCGGCCAGCAGGCCGACGCGGCGCAACCACCGCGTCTTCCTCGAGCCGCTCGCCGACGCTGCACTTCCCGGGTCGTTCGCGTGGGTCACGTTCGGTCCGACTTTCCGCCCCGGGAGCCCTTGGCGATCTCGTCGCGGGCTGCCCAACCGTTTTCGTAGGAGGCCATGAAGACCAACTCCAGCTGCATGCGGGCGTGCAGCCAGATCCCCCCCTCGCGCACGTACTCGTCGTGCTCCACGCCCGCCATCCAGAGAGCGCGCCCCTCCTTGCTCGTGCAGGGGGCGAGAATGTCCCAGCGGCCCCGGGCGCGATCGCCCGTGACCTCGATGTCGGGCTTCATGAAGTAATGCCAGGTGAAGCGCAGGCCCGGGTGGCGGAGGATCTCGAAGATCTCGTCTCGGCCGCGCCCGGTTCCCAGCGAGTCTCCGCCCTCCCACACACCGTCTTCGCTGAAGAGCGCCGCGATGCGCCGGGCGATGACGTCGATCTCGTCCTGGGGGAGGTCGCCGCTCCGGGGTGTGCGCGCGTCCACCAGCTGGGCGTAGCGGGACTTCAGGCGCTGGATGGCGAGGACGTCCTCGCTTGCGCGGAGGCGGATCTCCAGCGCCTCCACCCGCTGCCGAAGGGCTTCGATCTCGCTCATGACAGGCTTTGCCTCCTCGCGGGGAACCGGGCGCACTGCCCCGGGGCTGAACCCTTGCTTCCCCGTGGTGGAAGTGTTCCAATCCGGGGCGGCGCGCTTCCTGCCGCCGACCCCCCCCAAACGTATCAGGAGAAAGCCCAGCATGAAGGCAGCCGTCCTCTGGGAGCTCAACAAGGATCTGGAAGTCCGCGACGACGTGGAACTGGTGGAACTCGCGGCTGGGGATGTGCACATCAAGCTGGTTTCGAGCGGCGTGTGTCACTCGGACGTCTCCGCCCAGAACGGCACCATCCCCTCCGGGACACCGGTGGTCTTGGGGCACGAGGGGGCGGGCATCGTGCAAGAGGTAGGGGACGCTGTCACGGACCTGGTGGCCGGCGACCACGTGATCGTCTCCTTCACCCCCGCCTGTCGGCACTGCTCGATGTGCCTGCGCGGCAAGGCGAATCTCTGCGAGACCATGTTTGCCATGGCGACCTCGAGGAAGTTCAAGATCGGCGACGAGGTGCTGGGCGGCATGACGGGCTGCGGGACCTTCGCGGAGGAGATGATCATCCCGCAGGATGCGGCCATCAAGGTGGACGCCGATGTACCCCTGGGCGTGGTCTCGCTGATCGGCTGCGGGGTGACCACGGGCGTGGGGGCGGCCATCAACACCGCGGGCATCACGCCGGGCTCCTCGGTCTGCGTGATTGGCTGTGGGGGCGTGGGCATCTCGGCCATCCAGGGTGCGCGCATCGCGGGGGCCGCCGAGATCGTGGCGGTGGACACCCTGGACGCGAAGCTCGAGATGGCCAAGCGCTTCGGTGCCACCCACGGCGTGAGCCCCGACGATCTCGAAGGCGCCAAGCTCGAGGTCACCGGCGGGGAGGGCTTCGATTACGCGCTCGAGTGCGTGGGAAACCCACAGACGATCCGCGCTTGTTACGATGCCGTGCGCCGAGGCGGTACCGCGGTGGTGGTGGGTGTGGGGCGCATGGAGGAGAAGGTCGAGTTTTCGGCCTTCGAACTCTTCTTCGCCGAGAAGACGCTGCGGGGCTCGATGTACGGCAGCGCCAACGTGCGCACGGACTTCCCGCGCCTGCTGCGGCTCTGGAAGGCCGGCAAGCTCGACCTCGAGGGCATGATCAGCCGCCGCATCGAGCTCGACGAAATCAACGATGCCTTCCGCGCCATGAAGGAAGGCGAGGTAATCCGCTCCGTGATCGACTACTAGGCGGAGACACCGGGCGGGGACATCGTTGCTGTTTCCTTTTCGTGCCCTCGGAGCCCAGCGCGCCATCTTCCGGGTTTCCGGTCGGCGTAGCAACGATCTGGACTTTAGCCATGGTGCCTCCCCGCCAATGGTTTTTCTGTTGTATCCCGTTAGAGGCGAAGTCGTCACGCGTGGAGCGCACCGGCAATGATGTTCGGTACCTATCGCTACTGCCTCGCCCACTTGGTGGTTCTGACGCACCTCGCGAGCTGGCCAGGGGTGGGGAGCTACGCGGTCTTTGGCTTCTACATGCTGAGCGGCTTCCTGATGAGCCTGATCCTCAACGAGCGTTACGGCTTCTCGCTCCAGGGGCTGCGCGGCTATGCGGCGAACCGCGCTCTGCGCATCTACCCCCCTTACCTCTTTGTGCTCGCCGCCACCGCGGTGGTCGTGTGGGCACTGCCGAACTTCGCTCCGCAGGTTCGCGGCTCGTTGATCCTTCCCGACACATGGCTCGCTTGGGCCCAACAGATCGGGATCGTTGGTATCGACTGGCAGGCTCGCTCCAGGCTCATCCCGGCCTCCTGGTCACTCTACGCCGAACTCGTCTACTACGTGGCCATGGCTCTCGTGCTGGCCCGCAACCGCACGATCGTCCTGCTGTGGCTCGGCGCGAGCGTGGCCTACACGCTATGGCTGCTGGTTTCGGGAGCGGAATGGCAGCTCCGCTACTATCCGGTCCTCGCTGCTTCGCTACCCTTCAGTCTCGGCGCGACGATCTACTGCTA
>JABSQX010000221.1 GCA_013215615.1 Myxococcales bacterium
GGTCGCGAAAGGGGTGCTGGCTCATCGAGGCTTCCTCGTAGCGACTGCGGGTGGAAGGAGGTGGCGCCGCTCTTCCCGGCGGCGGTTCATGGGGAGGTCGCTCAGCGCACCGTCGAGAAGGGCGCGGGAACCGCGAAGCGGTCGTCGAAATCCTTGCGGACCTCGAGACCGAGCGTGCTCCAGAGCTGCACGTCCTTGGTCTCGTACCAGCCTTCGCCGGTGCCCCAGGGGTTGACGTCCTCCCAGTCGGCACCCTGGCCCCAGATGTTGATGGCGCGGGTGTTCTTCCAGGGCGCGTAGTAGAGGCCGATCAGGGAGCGCCCCGCGGGTTCCGCGCAACGCTTCCACCACATCTCGGTCAGCAGCTCCGAGTACTCGGCCTGGCGGTTGGGTGCGGTCTGCACCGTCTCGTGGTTGATCATCGCGGCGCGCGTCCCGGACGCGCGGAGCTCCGCGACCGTGGGCGTGGCCTCGGCGCCGAAGCAGAGCAGGGACTCGCTGCGCGTGAACCACTCGCTCCTTTCGTCCAGCCACTCCCGCAGCGCCCAGTTTCCGTCCGCGGGCGCATAGGTATCGCGAAGGAAGTCCGTGTAGTGCCCGAAATCGCGGAACTCCCAGACCGCGATGGTCTCGGGCCAGGGGCCCTGGCCCATCACCGTCTCCCAGTACCCCACCAGTTCGATGCCGTGCTTCGCATACAGGGGCAGGCAGTGCCGCTCCATGGCGTCGTAGAGACTGGCGACCCGGCTGCTCTTCAGTTGGTTGACCTCGTGGACGTAGACCTTCCGCATGCCTGGACCCTCCTTCTCCGAAGCCGCCGGCGGCCTCGCTGGGGGCAGGGTAACGCCGGAAGCCGGCGATTCCCTCCACGCTCGATGGGCGCTCAGCCGCGCAGGACGCTTCCCGCCAGGCGTCCGGTGTGACGCCCGGCCTCCACGGCGATCTGGCCGTTCACGATCGTGTAGTCGTAGCCGCGTACCGACTGGGTCCAGCGGCCCGCGCCCAGCGGGAGATCGTGGGCGAATTCAGGGACTTCGATCCGCAGGTTCTCGAAGTCGATGACGTTCACGTCCGCGAAGCCGCCTGGGGCGAGCCGTCCGCGCCCCTCGAGCCCGAAGACATCCGCGGGCTCCGAGCTGAGCCGCCGCACGGCGTCTTCGACGGAGATCCGGCCGCGGGTGCGGCACCAGTAGGTGAGCAGGTAGGTGGTGAGGCTCGAGTCGCAGATGCTGGCGACGTGGGCGCCCGCGTCGCCCAGGCCCATCAGCGTGTGCGGGTAGTCGAAGACCTCCTCGATGTGGTCGAGGCGCTGGTTGTTCCCCACCGAGGCGAAGATCTGCCGGCCGCGGGTTTCGCGGAGCAGGCGCAGGACGGTCTCGCTGGGTCGCTCGCCCCGGGCAGCGGAGACCGCGTCGAGGCGCCGCTCCGGGTCCAACTCGTACTCGCAGGCGGCCGGGCCAAACAGGTAGAAGGCCTTCGCGGCCCGGCTCTCCGTTTCCGCGTCCAGGTCGGTGAGTGCGCGTGCGACCTCGGGGTCGTGGAGCGCAGCAAGGCGCTCGTGGGCGGGGCGCTCGTAGAGTTCGCGCCAGGCCTGGCTTCGGAAGGGAGAGCGGCTCGCGAGATCGTGGAAGCCCAGCACCGCGCGCGCGTTGAACATCGGCCGGATCGAGGCGCCGTTGGCGCGCTCGATGTCGGCCTGGGCGAGCACCTCGGAGTGGACGGTGGGCACCAGTTCGTGGGTGAAGATGCTGAAGACCAGCGGCCGCCCGGAGCGCCGCTGGGTCTCGCCCATGCGCCAGACCTCCTTGCGGGCCTGGGGGTAGTCGCCGATCTGATCCTCCTCGGCGAAGCCCGCCACCCACTGCACGAGGCCCTTCTGCTGGCCCTTCAGCACGCCCGCCAGCGCGACGAGTTCGTCGAGGTCCGCGAAGGTGCCGGGGATCGGCGCGCCTTCGGGGGTGTTGTGGCTGCGGGTGCGGGAGGTCGAGAAGCCCAGCGCGCCTGCGCGCACTCCTTCTTCGAGGCTCTGGCACATGGTGTCGAGTTCGGACGCGCTGGGATGGCGGTCGGGCTCCACGCTCTCGCGCCCCATGGCGTGGAAGCGCATGGCCGCGTGCCCCACCAGGCCGGCGGCGTTGACGCCGAGGGGCTGGGCGGCCAACGAATCCAGGTAGCCCCCGTAGGTTTCCCACTTCCACGGGACGCTCGCCAAGATGCTGCGGCTGGGAATCTCCTCGACGGATTCGAGGGTCTCGGCGAGCAGCGGCCGGTCGCGCTCGGAGACCGGCGCGAAGGAGACCCCGCAGTTCCCGAGCACCACCGTGGTGGTGCCGTTCCAGCAGGCCGGCGATCCGAGGGGGTCCCAGAAGAGCTGGGCGTCGAGGTGCGTGTGGGGATCCACGAAGCCGGGCGTCACCAGTCGGCCTTCCGCGTCGATGCTCTGCCACGCGGAGTCCGTCACCGTGCCCACCGCGACGATGCGGTCCCCGTCGATCGCGACATCGGCCGAGAAGGCCGGCCGTCCGGTCCCGTCGATCACCTTGCCGTTGCGGATCACGAGATCGTGCACGTTGCGCCTCTTGCTGCCGCCCGGGGGTGGCGGCAGGCATGGGAAAGGATGAGACAGCCCGCGCCGCCCGTCCACACGCAGCGTTTCGGGAAGCTTCGCAGCCGCGACTCCGCTGCAGCGCCGCCTTTCTTTCCCGGGGGTTGCGGCTGGGGTATAGGTGAGGGCGGACGCCATGAGCGGTGCAGAAATCACGTCGCCCCAGCCGGGATCGCTTCCGCGCGAGGTGCGGGATCTCGACCAGTGGGTGGAACTCTCCTACGCGGAGGGGCTGACCGACGGCCTGCCGGTGCTGCCGCCCACGCGCGAGGCGGTCGATCGTCTGCTCGAGGGGACGAGCCGTCCCGCCCAGGAGGCGGTGGGGGAGATCCCGCCGCGCGGGGGTACGGCGAGCGTCGAGGTGATCGCCGCCAACGCCGCCATGGCGGGCTGCACGCCCGACTGCATGCCGGTGTTGCTGGCCGCCGTCGAGGCCCTGCTCGATCCCCACTTCAACCTGAACGGCGTGCAGGTGACCACCCACGGCTGCTGGCCGCTGCTGATCGTCTCGGGGCCGGTGGTGGACGCGCTGGGCATGGCGACCGCCGAGTCGCTCTTCAGCGGGGGGGGCTCCCGGTCCTCGGCGGCGCTGGGCCGCGCGCTGCGCCTGGTGCTCTGGAACGTGGGCGGCGCCTACCCGGGTGAGCCCGTCAAGGAGGTCTTCGGCCACCCCGGCCGCTACGCGTATTGCGTGGCCGAGCAGCGCGAGCAGCCCTGGAGTGCGCTCCACGAGTCGCGCGGGTTCGAGCGCGAGACGTCGGCGGTGACGGTCTTCGCCTGCGAGTCGCCCCACAGTGTGGCCTTCTGGGGCGTGGGCGCCGATCCCGAGGAGCGCCTGGCGGCGGTGGCGGACAGCATGCACCCGCACGGCAGCAACAACACGCACACCATGGGCGAGATCCTCGTCGCCTTCAGCCCCTCCGAGACCCGCCACCTGCACGCGCGTGGGTACACGCGCGAGCGCGTGCAGGAGCGCCTCTTCGAACTCTCGAAGCGCCGGGTGGGCGACATCCGCTCGCGGGCCGCGGATGCCCCGAAACGCTACGAGTGGTGGCCGGAGAGCCTCGACCAGGACGATGACGACGCGCGTGCCCCTATCGTCGATGGCCCCGAGGCCATCCACCTGATCGTGGCCGGCGCGGACAGCATTCCCTGGGCGGCGGTCTGCCCGGGTTGGGGACATCTCGGCGGCTTCGCGGTGACGCGGGCCGTGCGTTGAGGAGGAGCGCCATGCAGATCGTGGATCCGCGGGGCCGCGTGGCAGCGGAGGGCGTGGGCCTGGCGCGCCGCATCGAAGGCGGCGCCGGCGGCCTGAAGTTGGCCTTCCTCGTCAACGAGCAGTCGCGCAACCAGGGGCCCGACTTCTACGGCTACACGCTTGCCATCGAAGCGGCGCTGCGCGGGCGCATCGAACTCGCGGAGGTGCTGCGCGTCTGCAAGCCCATGCTCTCGCGTCCCGCGGAGCCCGGGCAACTCGAAGAACTGCGCCACGTCCAGGGGGTCATCAACGGCCTCGCAAAGTGAGGCTCCTGCACGTCGAGCAGTTTGCTCGACGCGGTCGCCCTCGAGAGGATGGGTGTGCCCACCGTCACCCTGGCCACCCAGCCCTTCGCGCACGCGGCCCGCAGCGCGGCGCGCGCCCACTCGCTGCCGGGCCTGCCGATCGTGACGATCCCCCACGACTACCTCTTCGAGGACGAGGCGGCGATCCGCAAGCAGGTGGCGGGGGTGGTGGACGATCTCCTGGCCGGGCTCTTCGAGCCCGCTCCCTGAGCGGGCGCTGCG
>JABSQX010000222.1 GCA_013215615.1 Myxococcales bacterium
CGTGGCCGCGGTCGAGCTCGAGGAGGAAAAGATGGTAGTGCTCGGCCAGGTGGACGACGCCGGCGTCGAGGATCTCGAGGTGGGCGCGGAGATGGAGCTCGTTTTCGACACGCTCTTCGAGGACGACGAAAACGAGTACGTGGTGTGGAAGTGGCGCAAGGTGGCCGCCTGAGCGGGCGACCCCGGCGAGACGCGAGGGCGCGCGGAAACTCGACGCAATCGCCCATCTAGGAGAAGGCATTGCCATGGCTGATAACGACGTCGCGATCCTGGGTGTCGGCATGCACCCCTGGGGCAAGTGGGGCCGGAACTTCGTGGAGTACGGGGTCAAGGCCGCCCAGGACGCCATGGCGGACGCAGGCGTCGATTGGCAGGAGATCCAGTTCCTCGCCGGCGGCGACACGGTGCGCAATGGTTACCCGGGCTACGTGGCCGCAGCCAGCGTCGCCCAGGCGCTGGGTTGGAACGGCACCCAGGTGGCCAGTACCTACGGGGCCTGCGCGACCGGCTCCCAGGCCATCGACGTCGCGCGCGCCCGCATCCTCGCGGGCCTCTGCGACGTCGCGCTGGTGGTGGGCGCCGACACGGCCCCCAAGGGTTTCTTCGCCCCCCAGGCGGGCGAGCGCTTCACGGATCCCGACTGGCTGCGTTTCCGGCTGCTCGGCGCCACCAACCCCGTCTATTTCGGGCTCTACGCCCGGCGCCGAATGGAACTCTACGGCGCCACCGAACAGGACTTCGCGAAGGTCAAGGTCAAGAACAGCAACCACGGCTTCGCGAACCCCAACGCCCGCTACAAGAAACGCTTCAGCATGGAAGACGTGTTCGAGAGTCCCATGGTCTCCGACCCGCTGCGGCTGCTGCAGATCTGCGCCACCAGCGACGGCGGCGCGGCCCTGGTGCTCTCGAGCATGGAGTACGCGCGCCAGCGCACCACCGACCCGGTGCGCATCGCGGCCGTCTCCACCGTCACACCCCGCTACCCCCACACCACCATCGAGATGCCGAACTTCGCAACCGACTCGGCGGCCGGCGTGCAGGCGCCCGATACCCCCTTCAAGGACTCCATCGCCAAGGCCGCCTACGAGCAGGCGGGAGTCGACCCGCTGGACCTCGACCTCGCCGAAGTCTACGACCTCTCGTCGGCGCTGGAACTCGACTGGATGGAGAACATCGGGCTCTGCAAGCCCGGGGACGCCGAGAAACTTCTGAACGACGGGGACACCGCCATCGGCGGGCGCATTCCCGTCAACGCCTCCGGTGGCCTCGGCTGCTTCGGCGAGGCCGTGCCCGCCCAGGCCATCGCCCAGGTCTGCGAACTCACCTGGCAACTGCGCGGCCAGGCGGGCGACCGCCAGGTAGAGGGCGCGCGGCTCGGCGTCACCGCCAACCTCGGCCTCTTCGGCCACGGCTCCTCGGTGATCGTACAGCGCTAGGCGGGGCTCTGCGGAAGATCGACTTCCCGCACCGCCGACCGAATCGCCTAGGCGGGCCCCAGGAACAGCGTGATCGAGCACCCCGTCGCGACCAGGAAGGCCAGCGATCGCAGGGGAGCGACGTCCGCTAGATAGGCGCCCGCGTGAACGATACGCGCGCCGATCCAGACGAGCGACATTATCGTTGCCGTGCCCGGGTCACCACCGCCCAGGTGGTTCACGATCACGGCTGGCGCGAAGACCGCCAGTGCCTCCCAGGCATTGCTCTGCGCCGCCACCGCGCGCGCACCCGTCCCAGTCAGCTGGGCGGACTGGGCGCGCGGGTTGTTGTTGTCCGCGCTGCCGAACTGCTGCGACTTGAAGTAGCCCCCGCTGAAAGCGAGCAGGATGGGGATCAGGGCGGCGGCGAAGAGACACCAGAAGGGAACGGTCATGGAATCCTCCCGAGACCCGGCGGTGCGAGCAACGCTCCGCGGCGGGCCAGCGCTACGGTAGCCGTCGATGCCGCCCCCTTCAATCGCCGCGACGTTTTGGGGCGAACGTAGGGTTTCGAGCGACCAACGCCGGCGGCGCGTTTTCGCGGTAACGCCTCACGGGCTTGCCGGAGATTGCCCGACGCACAGGCAGCCCACGATGGACGTAAAGCGCGATAGGATCCCCCTCACTGCGGCCTGCGGGCGCTGAACTTCGGATCCGCTCGGCCACGGAGATCCGCCATGCCTTTTGCTTCGATCCGCGACATCCGGATGTACTACGAGCGCGGCGGCGATGCCGAGAGTGATCGTCGACTACTGATCATCAATGGTTCCGGGGGCGATCTTCGCCAGACGCCCGGGATCCTCGACAGCGTTCTCGCCAAGGACTTCGACCTGTTGGCCTTCGACCAGCGCGGCCTGGGCCAGACCACCAAGCCCGACGAGCCGTACACGATGGCGGACTACGCGGCCGATGCCCTCGCGTTGATCAACCAGCAGGGCTGGGAACGCTGCCGCGTGTACGGGATGTCGTTCGGCGGGATGGTGGCCCAGGAGCTGGCGGTGACCGCGCCCGGGCGCGTGGAGCGGCTCGTTCTCGGCTGCACGTCGCCCGGTGGAACTGGCGGGGCCTCGTATCCGCTCCACGAACTCCTCGAGATGCCTCCCGAAGATGCGTCGGCCCTGCAAGCGAAGTTGCTCGACACCCGCGGAGACGCCGCGGGGGACCTGGTCGGCCAAATCATCGCCGCCATGGCCGCGCAGCGCGAAGCGGCGCCCGAAGATCCCGAGCGCGACATGGGATACCGACGCCAACTCGAGGCGCGGCGCGGACACGACACCTACTCGAGGCTCGCGCGACTCGACATGCCGGTCCTCATCGCCGCGGGGCGTTACGACGGGATCGCTGCTCCGAAGAACCAGGAAACGATGCACGCGGCCATCGCCGGTTCGCGACTCGAGTGGTTCGAGGGCGGGCACTTGTTCATGCTCCAGGATCCCAAGGCGAATCGCTTGATTCGAGATTTCCTCCTCTAGCCGATCCGAAAAGCAAGCGTTTACACACAGCTCCACAGGACGTGTTCCGAATTCCAACGGCGATCTGCTCGGTGGCGCCACGAACTGTTTCGCTAGGGGAATCAGCTATGACACGACGCATCCTTTCGGGGGTCGGGCTGCTGGTGCCGCTATTCGTCGCCGAGGACATCCATCGCCAAGCACCCCGCTCCGAACTTCGGGTGGTGCCCGGCGGCGGGCACGCCCTTCCCGTCACGCGCCCCGCCGAGTTGGCCGAATGGATCGTGCGCGGCACGCGGGCGGACTCCTAGGCCTGTTCCTTCTTGCTTGCCCGTTGGGCTTCCCACGCTTCGCGCTGCTCGTCGAGCTCCAGCATGCCACCCTCCCGCATGGAGATGAACAAACCGTCGGCTTCGGCCAGGAGCACCCCCTCGGCAAACAGTTGCGCCTCCGCATAGACCTTGCGGCCTTCGGTCCGGAGATAGCGGGCTTCGAAACGCAGCGGCGTGTGGAGAGGCGTTGGCTTCCGGTAACGAACGCCGAGGGTGCCCGTCATTCCCGGGGTACCCGAGAGTGACTGCACGAAACCCAGGACCTCGTCGAAGGCCGCGGCGATGAAGCCGCCATGTACGTGCCCGGGCGGGCCCTCGTACGCGGAGGCGAAGGTCACCTCTCCGAGCGCGGTTTCGTTCCCCGTGACCGAGATCGAGATCGGAGGCGCCAGTGGATTCGCGAGGCCGATCAGCGGACTCTGATCGAAGAAGGCCAGCACGTCGCCGGAGTTCGAAGCCTCGGGATAACCCATTCGGCGCTGCAAGCGCGGATGCTGTTCGAGCTGCTCCGCGTATCGCTCGAGGGCATCGGCAGCGCGAGAAAGCTCCTCCGCCGGCGCGTCGCTGGGCACCACCCTTTCGATCACGATGCGAAGCGCACTGGCCAGCCGGCGTTTCTGGTCCCAGACCTCCGTCTTGCTGTGCTTGGTGGGGAGCAGGCGCTCACGCCCCTGGCGCGCGTACTCCGACTCGACGTCGTCAGGCATCGATCCACCCCCGGAGAGCCCGGCGCTTCGCGGCGAGTTCGCGCCTCATTACCTTCAAGATGAATCGCGGAAGTCCCAAGGGGTATTTGCGAAATTTTCGACACGCCAGCCGCGCCATGGGCGGTCCCGCATTGAAGTTCCCCTCGCGCTGACCGTGCCCCGCATGGAGCCCGAGAGAGGGCACGTCGATCACGTCCAGTGCCAACTCCAACGCGAGGCGCTCCGTCTTCGGCGGAAAGCAAAGCGCATCGTTGCACGCCTGGTAGCGAACCTCGACCTGGAGCGGAGCGCTAGCCACGTCCAGCGGACGGGTTTCACTCGCGAGTTCCGCGATGGGGTAGAAGGGCACGACGATATCGACGTTGCCACTCCAGACCGGGAGTTCCATCCCCATGCTCTCCAGCCGCAGGATCTCCGGCGGCG
>JABSQX010000223.1 GCA_013215615.1 Myxococcales bacterium
GCGGTACGCGGCTGCGAGCTGTCCGCGGCTTCTGGGCGCGCTCCGGCCAGGGAGACGATGCCGGCGATCATCAGGATCGACGCGGCTGCCGTGATCCCGAGCGAGAGTGCGTCGCTGTGGGGCTTCTCGCCGAAGAGCACGATCCCGAGCAGGACGGCCAGGACGATCTCGACCAGCGTGTAGCTCACGAGAGCGTTGGTGAGAGAACCCGCCTGGAAGGCCTTCTGCAGGAGAAGGAAGCCCCCGATCGCGGTGCCGATCAGTCCGTAGACGAACGGTCGGCTCAGCAGCGTGGTGAGGGCGCTCCAGCCGTCGGACTCGCCGAGGCTGTGGGTCACCGACTTCATCAGCACGATCATGAAGCCCCAGCACAGGCCGGCCGCAGTTCCGTAGAGCGCCGACCGGGCGGCGCCCTGGGTGCGCGATCCGGCGACCAGGGCGAGGACCACGGCAAGCAACGTGGCGCCGCTCGCTGTGAGCCAGGCGGGCAGCGTGGCGTCCGGGTTGCCGAGCGAGGGGTCGGTGCCGACGATGAAACCCGCGAGGCCGATCGTCACCGCGACGGCGCCGAGCCACTCCCACGCGCCGGCCTTTCGGCCCATGAAGACGCTGCCGAGGAGGAGTGAAAACACGAGCTGGGCGGCGATCAGCGGCTGGATGACCACGACGGGTCCGAGGCTCACGGCCCACACCTGCAGCCCGTAGGCGGCGATGTAGGCGAAGAGGCCGACCAGCCAGAGCGGACGGCGAAGCAACTGGAGGAGGAAGGAGCCGCCCCCCGCGGAGCCGGGGTCCGGGCGAGCCGCTGCGGCCTGCTGCGCGACGGCGGCCGCGGCGAAGCCCAGGGCGGCCAGAAGGGTCAGGGGAACGTAGACAGCGGGATCGTTCTGCACGGGGTCTGTGTTCTTTGCGGTGCTCCGGAAATCGCCGGAGACTCGGGACCGGCTTCTTCACCGCCCCCGGTTGGCACGAAGTCTTCTTATCGGACTTTCCTACGCATTCCCAACTCCAGGAACGGAAAGTTCGAGCACCCGAATCTTTTGACTCGACGCGCCCGGCCGGTTCGGGCGAGGATTGGCGCCATGAAACGCGACCTTCTGCGCCGGGCCCCCCGGTGCCTCTTGCTTCCCTTCGCCCTGGCCTCGCTGCACTGCGGCAGCGGCGACGACTGGACTCCGGCAGACGAGAAGCAGGCCATTGCCGCCGCCGAGGCGCCGGTGCCCACCTCGCTCACCTATCTGAAGGATGTGCAGCCGATCTTCGATGCGCGCTGCATCGCCTGCCACGGTTGCATGGGCGCACCTTGCGAGATGAAGCTCAGCTCTTTCGCCGGCGCGGATCGCGGGGGCTTCGGCAAGAACCCGTACTCGCTCCATATCGAAGCGGTCCCCCGGACCGGCATGGATGTGCACACCACGACAGAGGCCTGGCGCAAGGTCGGCTTCTGGCCCGTGGTGTCGCGTGAGGGCGATGCCAAGGCTCGCCTCGCCGGTTCGATGCTGGCCCAGATGGTCGACGCCGGCTTCGAACACAACCAGCCGGGCTTCGCGCGCAAGGCGCTGATGCCCAGCTACGCGAAGCGCTACGAGCACACCTGCCCGGCCACGCCCGAGGCGCTCGAGGCGCATCTCGCCAAGCGCCCCGCCAACGGCATGCCCTACGGCGTGCCCGCACTGGAAAAGAGCCAGCTCGACACGCTCCGCAACTGGGTGGCGAGCGGATCGCCCGGACCGCTGGCGGAAGAACTGGCAGCCGCGTCCGTGCCCAGGAACCCCGCAGCAGTGGCGGCCTGGGAGAGCTTCTTCAACCGACCCGACGACCGGATGAAGCTGGCCAGTCGCTACATCTTCGACCACACGTATCTGGCGGCGATCGCCCTGAAGGAGAGCCCGGGCGACAGCTTCCGCCTGGTGCGTTCGAAGACGCCGACGGGCCAGCCGGTCGATGTGATCGACACGCCCCATCCTTATGACGACCCCTACGCATACGCCGGAGTCGATGCCTTCTACTACCGCCTGAAGAAGGAGACGGCGACGGCGGTCCAGAAGAACCACTTCATCTGGGAGCTCTCCGAAGAGAAGCGGCAGCGCCTGGAGACGCTCTTCCTCGACGTCGAGTGGGAGAAGGACGCGAACCTGCGCACGCCGTGGGGCAGCGCGAACCCCTTCGAGATCTTCGCAGCCATCCCTGTGAAGAGCCGGTACACGTTCCTGATCGAGAACTCGGTCGTGATCGTCGGTGGCATCACGTCCGGCCCGGTCTGTCTCGGACAGGTGGCGACCTATGCCGTCAAGGACCAGTTCTGGGTCTACTTCGTCGATCCCGACAAGGACATCACCGTGATCGACCCGACGCTGGGGCTTTCGAGCTGGGAGCCCTTCATGGACCGCTCGCCCGTGGGCAACCGGACCTACGAGCAGGCCTACGCGAAGACCCTGCGCCGCATCTACCCCGAGGGCTACTCGATCGAGGAGGTCTGGGATGGCGACCAGGCGAACCCGAACGCCTGGCTCACGGTGCTTCGCCACGAGAGCAATACCTGGGTCATGCAGGGCGCCGGCGGCGGCATGCCGCGCACCCTCTGGCTGATGGGATACAGCGGGTTCGAGCGCATCTACTACGACACGGTCGCCCACTTCGAATACTGGGGCGGCGACGTGGGAAAGCTCGAAACCGTGGGCTTCTTCAACTTCCTGCGCCAACAGTTCGAGGACCGCTTCCTGTTGCTCGTGCCTCCCGACGAGCGCCAGAAGCTCCGCAAGGAGTGGACGCGCGGGATTGGCGAGGTGGCGCTCTTCCTGGACCCGGACCCGGACAGCGCCCTGCCGACGCGCGTGAAGGTCGATCCGAAGCAGCCGCTGCAGAGCGTGGTGAAGCAGTTGCGGCGGCACCTCGGCCCCGAGATCAGCGGACCGCTCGATCCGCTGAACCCATCGGTGAAGACCGACTACCCGCTCGAGCAGGGAGTTTCGAGCTTCGAAGAGTGGGGGAGGGCGATCTCCACCCTGACGGTCACCGCCGATTACAAGTTCCCGAGCTTCCTGCCGAGCCTCGTCATGCTGAAGCTCAACTCCGGAAACGACTCGCGCATGTACAGCCTGGTCGCGAACCGCGTCTACAAGACCCAGTACACGATCCTCTTCGAAAACGGCGAGGCGCTGCCGGACCTCGACACGATGAGCGTGTACGAGGACGTGGTGGGCGGCTTTCCCAACCTCTTCGTGGAGCTGGACCTGGCGCAAGCGGCCGACTTCGTGCGGGAGCTGGGCGCCGTCGAAACGTTGGAAGACTTTCTCGCCTTCCGCGACAAGTACGCCGTGCTGCGCAACAGCGCGAAGTTCTGGGAGACCTACGACTGGTTCAACGCCTGGAACTTCGAGCACCGAGGAACCGCCGCCGGAGTCCTCGACCTGTCGTACTACGACCTCTTCGATCACGTCTACTGAACCTGCGGCCCCGGGGTCGGAGAGCGGATCGGGCCCCGTCAGGGGCCAGGGGTAGGACGGGATCCACGAAGGATCGGTTCAGACTGGGCTCATCCGCGGCTCGCGTGTCCGCGGGGCTTCAATAGAACTGGGCCGCCCAGGCGCGGAACTCCGCGATGGGGCCGTCGCCGTCGCAGAGGAGCGGCGTCGGGCGGAAGAGCTTGTTCTCCCAGATCGGAAAGTCCTGGGTGGCGACCACGGCGTGCTCGTCCATGTAGGCCCGGAGCTCGCGGCGCAGCGTGTCTTCGTCGCGGTCGCCGCGCCGTGCGATCACGCCCATGCGGACCCGCGTGGTCTCGGCGTCGATCGGCGTGAGGCCCGTGGCCACGATCGTGTCGAAGCGGCCGTGCTGGCGGAGCCAGTTGTAGCCGAGCCCCCAGTTCTCTCCCTCGATCACCAGGTCGTCGCTGGCGCCGCCGAGCGTGCTCACGGACTTGCTCGTTCCGACCCGCCAGGTGTAGAAGCCCGAGTGGAAGGCGTGGTCTCGGTCTTCCGGCATGGCCATCATGTGCACTCGTTCGAAGTGGGGCCAGTCGATGCCGTTCTCGGCCATCTCCTGGGGGTGCGTCTTCAGCGTCCACTCGGAGTGAAGCCAGGGACGCAGGAAATCCGGGTCGTGCCACTCCGGAATGTCAGGGATCTCGAAGCTCGGCGGTTCGCCGCGCGCGTGGTACCAGGCGAAGATCATCCCGTTGCGCTCGACCGCCGGATAGGTCGCGATGCGCGCCTTCGCCGGAATGCGCTTCGCGTAGGGAACCTCGGCGCACGAGCCGTCGGTGCGCCAGCGCCATGCGTGAAACGGGCAGCGCAACGTGTCGCCGACAACCGTGCCCCCGACGCCCAGGTGGGCGCCGAGGTGCGGGCAGTGGGCGT
>JABSQX010000224.1 GCA_013215615.1 Myxococcales bacterium
TACGCGGATCACGTGGACGCGGGAGATCCGGTGGAAGTGGCGCGGCTCTACGACGCCCAGGAGGCGGACGAGGTGACCTTCCTCGACATCTCCGCCAGCCACGAGGAGCGGCGCACGCTCTTCGATGTGGTCACCCGGACCGCCGAGAGCATCTTCATGCCGCTCACCGTGGGTGGCGGGGTGCGCGGACTGCAGGACATCCGAGACCTGCTGAACGCCGGGGCCGATAAGGTTTCCATTATGACCGCGGCGATCTTGGACCCGGATCTGGTGGGCGAGGCGGCGGTGATGATCGGGAGCGCCAATCTGGTGGTCGCCATCGACGCGCGACGGCGGGACGGAGAGGCGCTGGTGGCCAGTCAGCGCGTGGCGCGCGAGGTGGACTACGCGGCGGCCGCGGAGTTGGCTGCTTCGGAACAGACGCCTTGGGAGGTGGCGAGTCACGGAGGGCGTACGCCCACCGGAGTGGATGCCGTGGGCTGGTCGCGTTGGGCCGCCGAGGCCGGCGCAGGGGAGCTTCTGTTGACCAGCATGGACCGGGACGGGACCCGGAGCGGTTACGACGTCGAACTGCTGCGCGCGGTGACCAACGCGGTGGGAATTCCGGTGATCGCATCCGGGGGCGGTGGCAGCGCCGAAGACCTGGCGCGCGCGCTGGATGACGGCCCCCAAGGGGGGAGGTGCCAAGCCGCGCTAGCGGCATCGATCTTTCATTTCGCGCAGACCACGGTTCCCGAGGTGAAGCGCAGGTTGCTGGAGCTGGGAATCCCCGTGCGACCGCCTTCTGCTTGAAGATGAGCACCTTCTGCGCTAGTTTTTTATTGTTCGTATCGGTGAAACCATTTGAAATTTCGAGGGTTTTCGGAACAGCTCGACAATGACCCGTGACTCCACGGCAACTCGATTTACAGGTGGATCACGCAGAGTGGTGCACACTGGTGGAGAGCCGCCGGCCGAGGGCAGTCGACAGTTGGGTGTTCGAATGCCCACTCGAATGACCGGGCACCTCGCAGGCATGCGAACTCCGAGACACGCGAAACACGACGACACAGCACTGGGACAGGGACAGGGAGTCGGCGATACATGCCCGTGATCAAGGTCCGCGACAACGAACCCTTCGAAATCGCGATGAAGCGTTTCAAGAAGCAGTGCGAGAAGGCTGGCATCCTGAGCGAGTTGAAGCGTCGCGAGTACTACGACAAGCCCAGTATCCGAAAGAAGAAGAAGGCCGCGGCGGCGCGCAAACGGGCCCTCAAGAAGATGCGCCGCGCGCCGCGCTGACCAGGAGTGGTGGTGGGTCGGATTCCCGACGAGATCATCCAGAAGGTGCGCGATCACACGGACCTCGTCGAACTGGTCGGTCGTAACATTTCCCTGAAGCGCACGGGCCGCAGCTACACGGGCTTGTGCCCCTTCCACGACGAGAAGACCCCTTCCTTCAACGTCAACCCGGAGCGGGGCAGCTTCTACTGCTTCGGTTGCCAGGAGGGAGGCGACCTCTTCTCCTTCGTGATGAAGTCTGAGAACCTCACCTTCGCGGAAGCCGTTCGCTCCCTGGCACGCGAGGCGGGCATCGAGATCCCGGTGACGGCAGGAGGGGAGGCGGCAAGCCTCGAACCGCTCTATGCCGCGAACGCCGCACTCGCAGAGCGCTACGCGGAAGTGCTGGGAGGCTCCGAGGGAGCGCCGGGCAGCGCTTATCTCGAGCAACGTGGCCTGGGGGCCCCGACCTGTCTCGAATTCGGGATCGGTTTTGCACCTGATCGCTGGGACTTCGCGGTGGCAGCGCTGCGCGAGGCGCGGATCAGTGCGGAGGTGGGGGAGCGAGCCGGTCTGTTGGCGCCGCGCAAGTCCGGTGGGCACTACGATCTGTTACGCGGCCGGGTGATCTTCCCCATCCAGGATGTCCGGGGCCGGGTGGTAGCCTTCGGGGGGCGTGCGGTCTCCGAGGGGCAGGAGCCCAAGTACCTGAACACGCCGGAGAGCCCGGTCTTTCGCAAGCGCGAGGCCTTCTACGGTTTCCCCCACGCCCTGGAGTCCATCCGCCGGCGCGATCGTGCGGTGGTAGTGGAGGGATACTTCGACCGGATCGCCCTTCATCAAGCGGGTGTCGAGGAGGCGCTGGCCACCTGCGGGACGGCGCTCACCCGCGAACACGCGAAGAACCTGCGTCGCCGGACCCGCAGCGTGGTGTTGCTCTTCGACGGGGACGCGGCGGGATTGCGCGCCGTAAGGCGTGCCCTGGAGGCGTTGCTGCCCGAGGGACTGCGAGTACAGATGGCCCGGCTGCCGGCTGGCGACGATCCGGATAGTTTCTTGCAAAGGCAGGGTGCCGAGGCGCTGCGCGAACTCGTGGATGCCGCGGAGCCGGCCCTGGACTTCGCGATCCGTCAGACCTTGGGCGAGGGTTGCGAGACCCCGTGGCAAAAAGCCGATGCGGTGGCAGAGATCGCCCCGTTGCTCGCACGGCTTCCTTCCTCCGTGGAGCGCGGTGATTACTGCCGGCGGCTGGCGCTGTTCGCGGGCACGGAGGCGCGTCACGTCGAGGAGGCCGTACGCGCGGCCAGCCGCGGCCAGGACGCGCGTGACGCCGTGCCCGTCCAGGCACGACGCAACGGCCCCGAAGAGCGCAATCTTGCCCAGCTCGTGCGCGCGATGATCGAGCACCCCTCGCTCGTCGAGCAGCTAGAGATTTCGGAATTTCGACAGTTGGTGGCCCAGGGCCCGCTCACGGAGTTGGCCCTCGCCGTCGTGGCTGCGGCGCAGGAGGGGCCTCTCCGCCCGGCCTCGCTGGCGGAAGATCTCTCCCCCGAGGCGCGTGCGTACCTGCACGAGTTCTCCGTACAGGAGCAGACCTCCCAGTTCGAGAACGCCTCCCAAACGCTGCGCGACACCCTGAACTGGCTGCGCAAGCAACGTCGCCGAGAGCAGCAGCGCGAACTGACCGCGAGCCTGCGCGATCCCGGAGTGGATGCCGTCAGCGTCCTCAGGGAGAAGCAGAAACTCGTTTCGAAGCAAGCATCCACTTCCTCTCCCCCGTCGCGGTTGATCCACTAGTCGCATACAGCAGAGCCAGGAGTTTCCCCATGTCCGAAGGTGTCCCCCCCCGCACCGAAACGACCCGGAATCCGACACCCCGCTCCCAGAAGGGGCGCAAGACCCGCCGCTCGAGCGGCTTAGCAGGTGTTCATCCCGCCGTGAGCGAGCTGATCGAACGCGGCGGAGAAATCGGCTTCTTATCCGTCGCCAAGGTGCGCGCAGCGCTAAAGCGCGAGGGGCCTGCCGCGGGTTCCATGAAGGATTTCCGGACCCTCGCAGAGACGAGCGGCATCCAGCTGGTGGAAGCGCGCGAGCGCGGCGCGCGCAAGCTCGTGCGAGTTACAAGCCGCGCTGACGCGCCCCGCAACGACGATCCGGTGCGCGCGTACCTGCGCGAGATGGGCCAGGCCTCCCTCTTAACGCGGGAGGGCGAGATCGAAATCGCCAAGCGGATCGAAGTCATGGAGCAGGACTATGACCGTAGCGTGCTCGCCACGGAGTACGCGGTGGGCGAGGTATTACGTGTCGTCGAGGATCTGAGGCAAGAGCGCGTGAGCCTGCGGAAGGTGCTCGAGGGCTTCCATGACCCGGAGTCCGACCAGTCGCCCGAGCAGGGGCGAAAGCGCTTCCTACGAGCCATCGCGAAATACCAGCGCCTGCACGGGGAGGTGCTCAAGAAAAAGGCCACTATGGCCAACTCCCGCACCGGGGATACCGTGTGCCAGCGCTTATCGGGCGAGGTAGAAGAGATCTACGGCGACATGGTGGGGCTGTTACGCGGGGCGGGATTCGCCCGGAATCGCACCCAGGCGATCGAGAAGGCCTTCTGCGACGTCGCCCAAGAGATCCACAGCGCCCGCTTGCGGGCGCGGCGAGTCGTCCGCCCCTTCTCGCTCTCCTCCGAGGAGTTCATGACGCTGGCGATCCGGTCTATGCGCCGGGGCAAGACGGCCGAGCGGGCGCTGGAGGCCCTGGGGGGAGATCGCGACGCAGTCGCCGCGGCTCGCGAGAAGCTCGAGGCCATCGAGTCCAGTGTCGAGGCACTCGAGGACCAGCTCATCATGGGTCGCGACGAGGCCATCGGACGACGCGACGCCATCATGGAGAATCGAGAGCGAAAGCAGGAGGCCAAGCGCGAGTTCGTGGAGGCGAACCTGCGCTTGGTGGTGTCCATCGCCAAGAGATACTTGAATCGCGGCCTGCAGTTCCTCGATCTCATCCAAGAGGGAAACATCGGCCTGATGAGGGCGGTCGACAAAT
>JABSQX010000225.1 GCA_013215615.1 Myxococcales bacterium
CTCGTGGACATCTACGATTTCGCGCGACTGGTGGACCGCCTGGAGCACGTCCACGCCTTCTCCCGCCTGGTGGTGGCCACCGAGCAGTCGGACCTGCTGGTCTGCGACATCAACACCGCCTACGCGAGCGTGGCGGGCACCCAGAAGCACACGGCCCTCACCTTTGCGAGTGCCGAACACGTGGAGCCCACCCTGCAGATGCTCCACATGGTGGCGGGGGGCGAGAAGCAGTTCGCGGAGCGGCCCTTCTGTCACGGTGGCGGTTGCCCGATCATCTCGCCCCTGCGTTACGGCCAGGACAACAGCGAGGTCTGCGTCGAGTCGACGAAGTTCGGCTCGCCGGTCTGGGCGGTGATGGCGCCCCAGGCGGGCGCCACGGCGCCGGCCGCGCTGGCGGGGGCGCTCGTGCAGGTCATTGCCGAGACCCTGGCGGCCCTGATGCTGGTGGACCTGGTGGTCCCGGGCTACCCGGTGATCCTCGGGCCCTGGCCCTTCGTCTCCGACCTGCGGACGGGTTCTTTCACCGGGGGCAGCGGAGAAGAGGCGGTCTTGAGCGCAGCCGCCGCCCAGGTCATCAACCACTACGGCCTGGTGAGTTCAGTGGGCGCGGGGATGACGGACGCGAAGTCTCCCGACAACCAGGCGGGCTACGAGAAGGGCATCACGATCGCGCTTGCCGCGCTCGCGGGTTGCAACAACGTCTCCGAGTCCGCGGGTATGCTGGGCAGCCTGATGGGCTGTTCCTTCGAGTCGATGGTGATCGACAACGACATGTTGGCGAGCGTGTTGAGGACGGTGCGGGGCATCGAGGTCACCGACGAGACCCTCTCCTACGACATCATCAACGATGTGGTGCACGGTGAGGGCCATTACCTGCGCCAACCCCAGACCCTGGCGCTGATGCGTTCCGAGTACACCTACCCGGAACTCGCGGATCGCGGCAGCCCGAGCGATTGGGAGGACGAGGGCTCGCCGGACATCCGCAAGCGCGCCGGTGAGCGGGTGCGGAGCCTCCTCGAGTCCCATTACCCGGAATACATCGAGCCCGACTTGGACCGCAAGATTCGGGAGCACTTTCCCATCGTGCTGGCCCCGGAAGACATGCGCCCCGGCAACGGGCGCTGGTAGGCCGCCGTCCGCTCGCGAGCAGGCGCGGGACGGATGGCAGCTCGCGCGGGCTCGCAGCTACGATCTGCGGTCGGATCTCCAAGGAGGCCTGCATGGGTAACCTGTTGGCCGAGCTCCTCGCGGAACGCGATTACCTGCTCGCGGACGGGGCCACCGGCACCAACATGATGGCGATGGGTCTGCCGCCCGGGCAGGCGCCGGATCTGTGGAACCTGCAGGCGCCGGAAAAGGTGAGCGATCTCCACGGGCGCTTCATCGAAGCGGGCGCCGACATCATCCTCACCAATACCTTCGGATCCAACCGCTGTCGCCTTGCCCTCGACCGCGCCGAGGGACAAGCGGTGGAGATCAACGAAGCGGGTGCGCGCATCGCGGGCGCGGCCCGGGAGCTGGCGACGCGCCCGGTCGTGGTAGCGGGCTCCATGGGCCCCACCGGCGAGTTGCTGGTGCCCCACGGTACGTTGACCCGGGAAGCCGCAGAGGAGATCTTCGCCGAGCAGGCCCAGGCGCTGGCGCGGGGCGGTGTCGATCTGCTGTGGATCGAGACCATCTTCGGCTTCGAGGAATTGGGCGCGGCGGTGGCGGCGGCTGCCGCAACGGGTCTCCCCGTAGCCTCCACCATGACCTTCGACACCGCGGGCCATACCATGATGGGGGATTCTCCGGAATCCGCGGCGGAGTTCGTGCACGCGCTTTCGACACCGCTCGTCGCCTACGGGGCCAACTGCGGTGCGGGTCCCTCCATGCTCATCGACACGATCTGTGCCTTCCAGCGCAGTGCCCGCGAGGGAGACGTGGTCATCGCCAAGGGCAACTGCGGGGTTCCCCAGAGTGTGGACGGGGAAATCGTCTATAGCGGAGACGAAGCCACCATGGCCCGTTACGCGCGGCTCGCCCGGGATGCCGGGGCGCGCATCATCGGGGGGTGCTGCGGGACGACCCCCGCACACCTGGCCGCCATGGCCCAGAGCCTCGTAGACTACGAGCCCGGCTCGCCGCCGGACGATGCCCGGATCGAGGCGGCGCTGGGTCCGATTCCCCGGGCTGCGGCCGACAAGGGTCGGCGCCGAAACAGGAGACGCTAGGGGGTCCTCTTCGCGGACCGACCGCATGCAGACCGATGCTGCGGAACCTCTCCGGTGGCTTCCTTCGGGACCCGGAAAAGATCGTCTACAATGGGTTTTGGCGGCTTCCCACTCTGGTGGAAGCCCTCGAGGTGCGCTGCGATGACAGTCGAATCGACCCCGCCGGCGGCTTCCCGCTCCCGATCGCGTCGGGGCGGAGGCCGGCAGGCGCGGCACGCGGCGCGCCGGGCGGGCACGGCCGGTCTCGCGGTGCGTCCCGGCATGGAGGGCGGGGCCTACCGGCCGCTCAGCGAACGCGACATCCAGCGCATTCATGACGCCGCACTCGACGTCCTCGAGCGCATCGGTGTCGGGGACCCGATCCCGGAAATCCTGGACGAGACGCTCCCCAAGGGCTGTACGTTGGGCGACGACGGGCGGCTGCGCTTTCCCCGGGCGCTCGTCGAGGATGCGATCGCCGGCGCCGCCAGCGAATACGTCCTCTACGCGCCGGACCCCTCGCGCGACATGGTGTTGAAGGGCCAGCAGGTCATCTACTCGACCTCCGGCGAAGCCGTCAAGATTCTCGACTACGAGAGCCAGCGCTATCGCCCCTCGACCCTCGTCGATCTCTATGACGCCGCTCGCCTGGCGGACCGGATGGAGCACATCCACTACTTCGGCCAGCCCTTCATTGCCAGCGAGTGGAGCCACGACCTCTACGTTCACGACATGAACATCGCCTACGCGGAACTCGCCGGAACGCGCAAGGCCTTCGCGTTGGGCATCGCCACGGTCGACCACATCGACGAGTTGATCGGGATGTTCGATCTCTACCTGGGACGGGAGGGGGCCTTCCTCGAGCGGCCCTTCTGCGTGTTCGGGGGCTGCCCGATCGTTTCGCCGCTGCGCTTCGCGAAGGAGAACGCGGAGGTGCTGGTGAAGGTCGCTCGCATGGGAATGGTCGTGGACGTCGCGATCGCCGCCCAGGCGGGAGCGACGGCTCCGGCCCCCCTGGCGGGCGCGCTGGTGCAGACCTTCGCCGAGACGCTTGCCTGCCTCAGCGTGGTGCACCTCATCCGGCCCGGCAATCCCATGAACTTCGGGATGTGGCCCTTCATCTCCGACTTGCGGACCGGGGCCTTCAGCGGCGGCAGCGGGGAGGAAGCGCTGGTCACGGCCGCCACCACGCAGATCGCCAACTACTACGGGCTCATCTCGAGCGTGCCCACCGGCATGACGGACTCCAAGACCATGGACGCCCAGGCGGGTTACGAGAAGGCGATCACGACCACTGCCGCGGTGCTGGCGGGCGGCAACATGGTCAACAACTACGCGGGCATCGTGGGCAGCCTGATCGGCCAGTCCTTCGAGGGCATGGTGATCGACAATGACATGATGGGGATGGTGTTGCGGGTGCTGCGGGGCATCGAGGTCAGCGACGAGACGCTGGCCGTGGAGGGCATCGAAGAGGTGGTCTTCGGGGACGGCCACTTCCTCAATCAGCCGCAGACTCTGGAACTGATGCAGAGCGAGTACCTCTATCCGGAGGTGGGGGATCGCCGTACGGCGGCGGAGTGGGAGGAAGGCGGCAGCGAGAGCATCTACCAGGTCGCGCACGCCAAGGTTCGGGATATCCTTTCCAGCCACTACCCCGAGTACATCGACGCCACTGTCGACGAGGTGATTCGCGATCGCTTTCCCATCCAGCTCGAGCCCGCGGACATGAAGCCGGGAAACGGTCGCTGGGAAGATTGAGGCAACAGGTCTGGTTGGAAATTTTCGTGGTGGGTACACGCGGGAAAATCGAAAGGGAGAAGCATGGCGGACGAACCGGCGGGTGAAGGGGCGGATATCGTCCTCGCGGATCTGCCCGACGAGGAGCTCGTGCCACAGATGCACGACGACATGTACGACGGTCTGGCGGAGGAGATCGACGAGGGCACCCGCATCCTGCTAGGCCGGGGTTGGTCGGCCAACCGGGTTCTCGACGAAGCGCTCGTGGGTGGGATGACCATCGTCGGCATCGATTTCCGCGACGGGAT
>JABSQX010000226.1 GCA_013215615.1 Myxococcales bacterium
ACCCAGTTCTTCGTCCAGGCTCCGGTCACGAACAGGAATGCAACGAGCATGGGCGGTCAGGCCGCCATCGCGAGTCAGACCCGGAAAATGCAGCCCAATGCTTGGAGTGGCGCGGGTCAGGTCTCTCGACTCCACGCGAATTTCACTCACACCGAGACAACTGGGGGAGTGGTCAGTCGTCTGGCTCGATATGCCGCAGGGCCGAATGCATTCGGTGGCACCATGTCGATGCTGATCTCAGGGTCCGGTGGTGTCTGGGTGGGACCGCGAGACCTGGTCACGCTGCTTCCGGGCAATGAGTTTCTGCTCTCGCCCCTCGGAGCGTCGGCCAATGCCGCCAGCCCGCAGGGGCCCGGCAAGGCCTATCTGGGGATCAACGATCGAAACGGCGGGCAAGGTGTCATCTACGGCAACTACGCCATCATGTCGCCCTGTGTCGCGGGCGTCGTGCCGGCGAGTCCCCCGGGCTGTGGTCATTTGAAGGGCCCGCTTCCTGCCGGGGGTAGCGGCATCAGCTTTACGCTCGCTTTCCTGCCGATGTTCACGGCGAACGCGTCGGCGCCCTACTTCCCGTACAGCCAGATGCTTCCCACGACCCACAACCTGGGCTGGCCCTTCACGACAGGGCACGTCTCCATGTACGCCAAGGGGACCCAGGGGGGGCTGCCGCAGACCTCTACGCTCACCGCTATCGGCGGCGATACGTCAGTCGCCGGCGTGAGGACCGTGCAGTTGGTGGCGGGTACGGTCTCGCTGCGCAACAACCCGGCTCAGGGCGGACTCGGTCGGACGGCAGGCATGGACGCCGTCACGATCACGCTCCCCGAGCCGACGTCGACGTTGATGCTGGCGGGTACGCTCGGGCTGATCGGAGGCCTCTACGGCTTGCGGCGTCGGTTCTTCTAGCGAAGCGCTGATCCCAGCAGGATCTTCGAACTCGACACCCGGGAGGGCCGCTGGCCCTCTCGGGTGTCCTGTATTTGGGGACCGGTGGCCGCGGGCGGAGGGAACGCGCGGCGGCCCCGCTATATTGCGTCGAGCAGCTGAAGGGGGCTTCCTGCCATGACCGAGAAGATGGAAGTGACACGCCTCTCCGCTTCGCTCGGCGCGGAGGTGCGGGGGATCGCGCTCGGCGAAGTCGGCCCCGCCGAGGCCGAGGCCGTGCGGGGACTGCTCCACGAGCACCTGGTGCTGCTGTTTCCCGAGCAGCATCCCAGCGTCGAGGAGCACGTGGCCTTCGGGCGGCACTTCGGCGAGTTGGAGGGGCACCCGAACCTCCAGAACGCCTTCCTCGAGCACGACGAGATCTTCGAACTGGCAGCCAGCAAGGGCGGCATCGCGGACGAGTGGCACAGCGACATCACCTTCCGCGACGAGCCCTCGGTGCTGTCGATCCTCCACATGCTGAAGTGCCCGGATGTGGGCGGCGACACCCTGTGGGCCAACATGTATCGCGCCTACGAGGCGCTCTCGGCGCCGCTCCAGGAACTCTGTGAGGGACTCACGGCGCTGCACGACGCGGCTCCCCACGGCAAGCCCGAGGACATGAGCGTGCACCCGGTGGTACGCGTGCACCCGGTCACGGGGCGCAAGTCGCTTTTCGTCAACGAGCATTTCACCCGCCGGATCGTGGAGTTGAGCCATCGGGAGAGTGAGCTGCTGCTCGGCTATCTCACGCGCTGGCTGGCGAGCGCGCGCTTCACCGTGCGCTACCGCTGGCGGCCGGGGACGGTGGCGATGTGGGACAACCGCTGTACCCAGCACTTCGTGCTCAACGATTTCGACGCGGAGCGCGTGATCCAGCGAGTCACCGTGATGGGGGATCGGCCCGAGGGCGTCGGCCCTCCGCGGTGGGCCCCCTACGCGCGCGCCGAGAACCCGGCGGCCACCAGCCGCTACGATCTGCAGCTGAACCGTTTCCTGGGTCGGCGGGCTACCACCCTCGAGTCGAACCGGAAGCGGGAGGACGCCTAGCCTCTTCACGCAGTCGTGGCCTCCGGGCGCGGCGGCCGGAGTGTGACCTCCCGATGTCCCTGGCCAACACGCCGCTGCCGCCGAGCTCGCCGCCGCTCTCCCAGGCAGTCCGCGGGCCCAGCCTGGTGCCCCTCTACGTGATCGCCGCCGTACTGGATGCGGGTTTCGGGTCCATCTTCGCGGTGCTGGCCGAGATCAAGAACCATTTCGGCCTGGAGACCTTCTGGATTGGCGTGATCGGCGGCGCCGGCTTCGTGAGTTCCTTCGCGGCGCAGATTTCCCTCGCCCGCTACGCGGACCGCGGCCACGCTCGCCTGCTGATCCGCCTGGGCCTCGCGGTCGCGGTGCTCTCGATGCTCGTGCTCGGCTTCGCGGACTCGCTTTTCGACTTCGTCCTCGGCCGCTTCCTCTTCGGTCTGAGCGAGGGCATGGTGCTGCCCGCGGCGCGCCGCATCGCGATCGCCGCGAACCCCGCCCGTGCCGGGGAGGCCCTGGGTCGACTCATGTCCTTCCAGGTATCGGGTTTCCTGGTGGGGCCGCTGGTGGGGAGCGTGCTCTTCAACCTGTGGGGCGGGGTGGAGGGCGTGCGGGCCACCTTCCTGTTTACCTTGTTCGCGGTACTGGCCTGCACGCCCCTGGTGATCCGGATGCGCGTCGAGGAGGCATCGGAAGAGGGCGCGCGCCAGCGCGGCGTGATCCGCGACCTGCTTCGCGAACGCTGCATGTGGGGGATGCTGGTCGCCGCCGCGGGCTACTACGGGGCCTTTGGGATCTACGAGGCCATCTGGGCGGTGTTTCTCGACGACCTGGGGGCCAGCCAGGTGTTCATCGGCGTGACCCTCACGATCTTCGCAGTGCCCATCATCTTGATGGCCCCGGCGGCCGGCCGGTTGGCTGCCCGGCGCGGCCCCATGCGAGTCGCCCTGCTGGCCATCTTGGTCACCATCCCTTCTGTGGCCCTCTACGGGGTCTTCGAGAACCTGTGGCTGCTCACCTTGCTGATGGTCGTCCAGGCCGTGGGCGATGCCGTGGTCATGCCCGCTTCACAGCTGGCCGTCTCGAAGTACAGCGGTGACCAGCTGGCCGCGGGGCAGGGTCTGCTGAGCGCCGTGGGCCTGGCAGTGGCAGCGGGGGTGGCGATTGCCAGCGGTGCCGTCTACGAGAGTTTGGGAGCTGGCGTCCTGTTTGGCAGCTGGGCGCTGGTGATGGTTTTCACGGTGCTGGCGGCGGCGTGGCTGGGCCGCGAGGACATCGGGGCTTCTGCGCAGGACGCGGCGCCTGAGAAGATTTGAGAGCCGGTCGCGAAAGGGTTCCCCGCGCGGCCTTCAGAGGGTTCCCAGGCTCCAGAGGGTCGCAAGCAGCCAGCCCACCACGCATAGCCCCAGGGCGGGAGATCGCAGGAAGCGGCTCATCTGGAATCCGCGCGGGGCCTCTACGCGCGCAACGCGCAGTACCTCGAGGACGCCGAAGGTCACCAGGGGCACACCCGCGAACTCGCGGCCTGGCCGCAGCACCTGGGAGTCCATGGCGTAGAGCGCGTAGGCAAGGATCGCCATGGCGGCCATCACCGCCATGGCCTGATCGAGGAATTCTTGGCTGTAGCCCTCCAAACTGGGGCGGTGTCCGGGCCCCAGGCCCTGGACGAGGTCGGCGCGACGCTTGGCGAGTGCCAGCAGCAGCGCGAGCGCCGAGGAACAGAGCAGCAGCCAGTTCGAGGGCGAGGCGCCGATCAGCGCACAGCCAAGCAGGACGCGCAGTACGAAACCCGCAGCGAGCAGAAAGACGTCGAGCATCGGAACGTGCTTGCCGCCCATGGAGTAAAGGGCGTTGAGGCTCAGGTAGACGAGCGCGATTTCAAGAGCGGCGAGTCGCGCGCTCGCGGTCACGAGCGCGAGGCCGAGGCCAAGCAGTAGCGCGCACTCCAGTCCCGCGAGACGAGGTGCGACGCGCCTCGCCGCCAGGGGGCGCTCACGCTTCTCGGGGTGCATGCGGTCGAACTCCACGTCCCGCAGATCATTGAAGACGTAGACCGCGGAACTCAGCAGCGAGAAGCCGAGTAAACCCAGCGCGAAGGGCAGCGGGTCCAGGTGGGCCCCGGACGCCACTGCGAATGGCAAGGGCATGAGCACGAAGAAGCCCTTCAGCCAGTCCAAGGGACGTGCCAGGCGCAGCAGGTCGCGGGCGTGTGCCACGGCTAGAAATCCAGCCGGCGCATCAGCGCGCGCGGC
>JABSQX010000227.1 GCA_013215615.1 Myxococcales bacterium
CCCAGGTCGACCAGGTAGCGCTTGACGGCCTCGGCACGCCGCTCTCCCAGGGCCAGATTGTACTCTTCGCTGCCCCGTTCGTCGGTATTGCCCTGAACCACCACGCGCGCGCGGAAAGTCTTGATGGCCTTCGCGTTGAATCGCAGGTTCGCGCGTTCGGATTCGAGGATGTCTGAACGGTCGAAGTCGAAATAGATGATTTCGAGAGCGATCTCGTCTCCCTCTTCGACCACCGCCTCGATCTCCACCGGAGCCTCGGAGAACTCGCTGCCGGTGTCGGGCGGCGGCGGTGCCTCGGGGGTCGACTGGCAGGCCAGCATTCCCCAGGAAGCCGCGAGGGCGAGACCGAGAATTGCGCTTCGACTCATGCTGATCCCCCCAGTCCCCCTGCGATGCGCCAGGGGACGTAATCGACCCACCGAACGCGGACCCCTACCCCTCCGAGAGCCACGTCCGGGGCATATGGTGACGACTTCGTCCCCCCAAGGCAAGCCGGGAGACCAAGTAAACTACCGCTGCGTTCAGGCGAGGCCCGCGTGCACCAGATATTCGGCGACCAGGCAGGCTCCCTTGGCGGCCCCGAGCTTGGTGTTGTGGGAGAGCAGCACCAGCTTCATGCCGTTTTCGAGCACCGGGTCGGGGCGGATCCGGCCCACCACCGTGGTCATGCCGTCGTGGAGGGCCCGGTCCAACTTGGGCTGGGGGCGGTAGGGATCGTCGCTGACGTGGATGAGTTCCGGGGGCGCCGAGGGCAGGCCCAGATCGCAGAACTCCCGAGCGAAGGCGCGCATCGCCTCCGCGACCTCGCCCGGCTCCGCGGGGCCTTCGAGTCCCACGCTCACGCACTCGGTGTGACCGTCGCGCACCGCCACCCGATTGCAGTGGGCAGAGACCGGTAGCTCCAGCGCTTCGATGCGGTCCCCGGCCAGACGGCCCAGGATCTTGGCGGTCTCGCGCTGAACCTTCTCCTCCTCCGTGGGGATGAAGGGGATCACGTTGTCGAGGATGTCGAGGCCCTGTACGCCCGGACTGCGGCCGGCACCCGAGAGCGCCTGCATGGAAGTCACGATCACCGATTTCAGCCCGAAACGATGCTGTAGGGGGGCCAGGGCCATGACCAGGCCCGTGGTCGTGCAGTTCGGGATGGGCACCACGTAGCCCTGCCAGCCGCGCTCCTTGCGCTGGCGCTCCACCAGGGCGGTGTGCTCGTGGTTGACACCCGGAACCACGATGGGAACGTCGTCCTCGTAGCGATAGGCCGACGAGGTGGACACCACCGGACGCTCTGCGGCGAAGCGCTCCTCGAGACCGCGAGCCGCGTCACTCTCCACCGCGGAAAACACCAGGTCGAGCTGGGAGAGATCCATCTCCGCCGCGGACTCGACGACCCGGTCCTCGAAGACAGCCGGCAGGGGCTCCTCGCACGACCAGCGCAGCTGTCCCGACTCGCTGCGGATGGCATCCGCGTAGCGGCGGCCCGCGCTGCGCTCGCTGGCCGCCAGCAGCGTCACCTCGAACCAGGGGTGCTCGGCGAGCGCGACCAGGAACTGCTGGCCCGCCACGCCGGTGGCGCCCACGACGGCGACGCGCTTGCGAGAAGAATCAACCATGCGGCATTCCCAATCCGGCCCACGGCCGAAACAAGGGGGTGTCCCTGCGTGTAGCGAATTCTAGAGGCTCGATCCATTTCAGCCGCTTCGCCGGGCCGCCCGCAGCCGGGAGCGCACGCTGCTTCAGCCGCAGGGCGGACTGGAGGGCGGTGGGCTCGGTCGGGGCCGCAGATTCGATACCCTAGCCGATGCCATGCAGAGCGAGCCCTCTTCCGCCCACGCCTTCGAGGTTCGCTGCGAGAGCTGCAACGTGAGTTTCCCCAGCGGCACGCGGCGATGCCTGCACTGCGGGGCCAAACTGAACTCACGCCTCTCCTTGGGCGAGAACGATGCCGCCCCCCACCCCGAGGCCGGCGAGGTCTCCATTGGGCGGCGGCTGGGCTCCGCATCGTTGTGGATCGTATTGGCCGTCGTCGCCGCGCTGGCGCGCCTCTGTGAGCGCTGAAGGAGGGGACGACGTGGCGGACCCCCACGCCCAGCTCGCGCTCCTGCGCTTCTCGGGAGAGCTGGGGATCAAGGGCCGCGCCACCCGCCGCCAGTTCCGCGAGCGGTTGGTGGGCAACCTGAAGGACGCGCTCCGCAGTCGGGACATCGAGGCGAGAATCGAGGTGTCCCATGACCGCATCCTGGTGGAACTCCCCCCCGAGCATCAGACGGGGGCTGGAGGAGAACCCAGCGCGGAACAAGTGCTGACGCGTATTTTCGGCACCCAGAGCATTTCCTGGGTCCGTCGCTACCCGCTGGGCGCACTCGAAGAGCTGGTGGAGACGGGCCTGTCGCTGTTCCGCGAGCAGGTCCGAGGCCAGCGCTTCGCGGTGCGCGCGCGCTGGGTGGGCGGCCGCCCGCTGGGCGGCATGCGCTCGCACGACGTGGAGGTGGAACTCGGCGCAGCCTTGCTGCCCTTCGCGGCCGGCGTCGATCTCGGCGAACCCGAGGTCTGCGTGCGGTTGGAACTCGCCGCCGGCTCGGTGTGCTTCTTCTCCGAGCAGCTGCCCGGACCCGGGGGGCTGCCCCTCGGCGTGGAGGGCGCAGCGGTGTCGCTGCTCTCGGGCGGCTTCGACTCGGCGGTGGCCTCCTGGCAGCTGCTGCGACGCGGCGTCGCACTCGACTACGTGTTCTGCAACCTCGGAGGTCCAGGCCATCTGAGCGAAGTGCTTCGGGTCGCCCAGTACCTCGCTCGGCACTGGTCCTACGGAGACCGGCCCCGTCTGCACGCGCTGGACTTCGGGCCCTTGGTCCGGGCACTGCGCGAACACACCACCCAGCGCTACTGGCAGGTGCTCCTCAAGCGCATGATGCTGCGCGCGGCAGCACGCGTGGGGCGACGCAACCGCTCGCCCGCCATCGTCACCGGGGACGCCATGGGCCAGGTCTCCTCGCAGACCCTCACCAACCTGACGACCATCTCGGGCGCCACGGAGCACAGCCTGCTGCGGCCGCTGCTTGGCTGCGACAAGCAGGAGATCATCGAGATGGCGCGCCGCATCGGCAGCTACGAGCTCTCCCTGGGAGTCGAGGAGCACTGCGCGCTGGTCTCCCAGCGTCCCGCCACCGCAGCGAGCCCCGAGGCCATCGCCAGCGAGGAGGCGAGGCTGCCCGCTGGGCTCATCGAGCAGGCGGTCCGCGCGCGCCACGTCTTCGACCTGAGAAGCTTCGAGATCGACAGCCTGGAGGAGGGCGATCTCGGCATCGATCACCTGCCGCGCAATGCGCTGCTCATCGACCTGCGCCCCATCGAGCAGTTCCGGCAAGCCCATCATCCCAGGGCCCTGCACCTGGACTTCGAGCAGACCCTGCAGGCCAGCGCCAGCCTGGACCGTTCGCGGCGCTACGTCTTCTGCTGCCAGTTCGGCCTGCTCTCCGCGCACCTCGCCCAGCAACTCACGCGCGCCGGCTTCGACGCCCACCACCTGCGCGGCGGCCAGCCCGCGCTGATGGAGCTCGCGAAGTCCGAACCTACGCGTGTGCGGGGATGATGTGCACCGCCACCCGCCGCTGGCGGGGGCCGTCGAACTCCAGCAGCCAGATCCCCTGCCAGGTGCCCAACAACAACTCGCCCTTCTCGATGGGCAGGAGTTCCGAGGGCCCCAGGATGGAGGCCTTCAGGTGGGAGTGCGCGTTGTCATCCTTGAGATCGTGGAGCCAGTCGTTGCGAGTCGGGATCACAGCCTGCAGCGCGGAAACGATGTCGGTACCGATGTTCCCGTCCGCGGTCTCGTTCACCACCACCGCCGCCGTGGTGTGCAGAACCATCACCTGGCACAGACCGGATTCGATCCCCGAGCGAGACACCACGGCCAGCACCTCGGAGGTGATGTCGATGGCGTGCTCGGCCTCCCGCGTCTCCAGCGTGATGATCTCGGCCACGGCACTCCTCCTTGCCCGGACCGCTCCAGCTTACCGAAGCCCGCGGGTGATCCGTCAGCGAGCAGATGCGTAAGACGGCCGAAACTCGCGTAGAGCGCGGTTC
>JABSQX010000228.1 GCA_013215615.1 Myxococcales bacterium
CGCTGTCTACCCGGGAGGCCCTGGCCGAGCCCGCGCTCTGGTGGATCGCGATCGCCAGCGGCATTTGCTTCCTGGCCGTCAGCGGGGTGATCACCCACGCCGTCAGCCTGGGGACCGACGCGGGCTACGACGCGGTGGACTCCGCGTACCTGCTCTCGGCGGCGGCGGGCGCCGGCGCGATCGGCAAGCTGCTCTTCGGCTGGCTCGCCGAGCGGATGGGAGAGCGTGAGGCCTTCGCGCTGGCCACCGTGCTCCACACGTTCGGACTGCTGGGCATGGCCGAGAGCCAAGACAGCTACCCGTTGCTGCTGGCCACCTACGCGCTCTTTGGTCTCGGGATGGGAGGCATCACGCCGCTGATGGCCGCCCTGCTGGCCCGGGCCTTCGGTGCCGTCCATTTCGGGCCGGTGATGGGCCTGGCCGGACCGATCCTGATCGTCTTCCAGTCCGTGGGGCCGCCCCTGCTGGGCTACGTGTACGATACCTGGGGCGACTACGGTCCGGGCCTGTGGGGCTTCGCGCTCCTCCAGGTGGTGCCGCTCTTCGCGATGTGGCGGCTCCGCTACCCCGCGTCCGCGACGCAAGGCAGGGGAGCAGAGGAGGCATCGAGATGAAGAGGAAGCGGGGAAGAGCGGCCGCGCGCACCCAGGAGCGAATGGCGTGACAGCGTCATCTCCGCGCGCCCTCGAGGGCATCCGCGTCATCGACGTCGCGACGCCCCTCGCCGAAGCCACGGGCCGCGTGCTCGCCGATCTCGGCGCCGAGGTCATCAAGGTCGAGCCGCCGGGTGGCTGCGAGTCGCGCTTCACCGCGCCGCACCTCGCGGGCCGCGAAGGGGACCCGCAGGGCTCGCTCTTCTGGCGCGCCTTCGGTTTCGGGAAGAAGAGCGTGGTGTTGGATCTCGACGCGGCGCCGGATCGCGCGCGCCTGGTCGAACTGCTGCGCGGGGCCGACATCTTCGTGGAGTCCTTCACCCCGGGTCACCTGGATTCGCTGGGGCTCGGCTTCGAGGCCATGCGCGCGCTGAATCCCGCGCTCCTCTACGTCTCGGTGACCCCCTTCGGCCAGACCGGCCCCTACGCGTTGCAGCCCGCCACCGACCTGACCCTGGCGGCGGCGGGGGGGCTGCTCAACATGCAGGGCGAAGGGGACCGCTCGCCGCTGCCCGTGGGCTTTCCGGAGACCGCCCACCATGGCGCCGTCCAGGCCGCCGCCGACGTGCTGATGGCCCTCTACGCGCGCAACCGCTCGGGGCGCGGGCAGCACCTCGACACCTCGGTGCAGGCCGCCGTGGTCTGGTCGCTCATGTACGTGACCGGCTTCGCGGCCTTCGGCCAGAACCCCCCCGGTTTCGGCGAGGAGCGCGGGGCGCGAAGGTTGCGCCAGGAGGTGCTTCCGGGCCTCTCCCTGCCCGTCGTCGAACGCTGCAAGGACGGACACGTCGCGATGTCGCTGGTGGTGGGCGCCCAGGGCGCCTTCGGGTTCAACGCGGTGATGCAGTGGATCGGCGCCCAGGGCGGGCTCGACCCGGATCTCATGGAGATCGACTGGATGACCTGGATCCAGCAGATCCAGGAGGGCTCGCTCTCCGTCGAGGTGGCGACCCGGGGCCTCGATCAATTCGTCGCCTACCTGCGCGGCATGACCAAGCAGGAGATCCACCAGCAGGCCGTCGCCCAGAAGTGGTTGATCGCGCCCGTCAATACCGCGAAGGACCTGCTCGACGATCCCCAGCTGGCGGCCCGGGACTACTGGGTGGAGTGGGAGGGGGCGAAGGTGCCCGGTCCCTTTGCGCGGCTCTCCGCCACCCCCATCGAATACCGGAGCGGTGCGCCCGGACTCGGCGAGCAGCAGGATCTCATGGACGCCCCTGCGCGCCTGCCGTTGCGCGAGGGAAAGCGGGAAGCCTCGCCGCGCAGCCAGATCTTCGAGGGCCTCAAGGTGGTGGATTTTTCCTGGATCGCCGCGGGGCCCCTCGTCACCAAGGACCTCGCCAACCTGGGCGCCACCGTGTTGCGGGTGGAGACCGAGACCCGCATCGACACGCTCCGTTTCCTGCCGCCGTGGAAGGGGGAGCCCATCACGCGCACCGGGCACACCTTTGCGAACATGAACCAGTCGAAGCTCGGTATCGCGCTGAACTTCGGTACCGAGGCGGGCCTCGCGGTCGCGCACCGCATGGCGGAGTGGGCGGACGTGGTGGTGGAGAACTTCACGCCCGGCACCGCCGAGCGCCTGGGCATCGACTACGAGACCCTGCGCGCGAAGAACCCCGCGCTCGTGATGCTCTACACCTGCATGCGGGGGCAGACCGGCCCCGAGCGGACCCACACGGGGTTTGGGCTCCAGGGCGCCGCCCTCGGAGGTTTCGTGGCCATCACGGGTTGGCCCGATCGCGGCCCCCAGCCGCCGTGGGGCGCCTACACGGATTTCATTTCGCCCCGCTACGCGCTGGCTGCCCTGGCGGCGGCCCTCCATCACCGGGATCGCAGCGGCGAGGGTCAGTGCATCGACCTCTCCCAGACCGAGGCCGCGATTCACTTCCTCGCGCCCCTGCTCCTCGACCACCAGCAGGGCCGCAACGTGCTTCATCCCGCGGGCCTCGAATCGGAGCGCGGTTGTCCGCACGGGGTCTTCCCGGCGCGAGACCTCGAGCGCTACGTGGCCGTGGAGGTGCGCGGCGGCGAGCAGTGGCGCGCGCTCTGCGGGGTCGTTCCGGGCCTCGCGGAACTGGCGCTTCCCGAACTCGAGAAGCTGTCCGCGCGCGCGGGCCGCAAGGCCGAGTTGGAGGCGCCGCTCGCCGCCTGGTGCGCGGAGCGCGATGCCTTCGAGGCCGCCCAGCAGCTTCGCGAGGCCGGGGTCCCCGCCTACGTGCCGCTGCGCGCCACCGACTTCCACGAGGATCCGCAACTCGCGGCGAGGAATTTCTTCGTCGAACTCGATCACGAGGCGATCGGCCCCGCGCGCTACGACGGGGCCGTGACGGGCTTCTCGGACACCCCGGCCCGCCCCACCTGGGCGGGGCCCACCATCGGCCAGCACAGCTTCCAGGTGATGTCGGAGATCCTGGGGTACAGCGAGGACGAGATCGCCGCCATCGCGGCGACGGGCGCGCTCACCTAGCGGGCTGCCGCGCTTCGCGGGGCGGCCTTCGCCCGCGGCTTTGCGGTAGGATCGAAGTTTCCCGCGTGTCTGCCGGCCGGCGCACTGCCCACAGGAGCCCGTTTCGATGTTCGACTACGATCCGCTCTCTCCGGAGGTCCTGGCGGATCCCTTTCCCTTCTATCGCCGCCTGCGCGACGAGGCCCCCGCCTATTACTCCGCGAAGTACGACACCTGGTTCCTGTCGCGCTTCGAGGATATCTGGGCCGCGGAGCGGGATGCCCACTTCTTCACCATCGAAGCCGGGCAGATGCCCACGCAGGTGCTCGGTGTCGAGGGCATGGAAGCCCTGATGGCGGACAGGGAGTTCGGCGACTCCCCGGCCACGCTGGATCCGCCGGCCCACACGGCCCTGCGCGGGCTGGTCGCGCCGAGCTTCCGACCCTCCGCCGCCCAGGCGCTGAAGGCACGCACGCGCGAACTGGTGCGCGGCTTCATCGACGAGTTCGCAGAGCGCGGCGAAGCGGACGCGGTGCTCGACCTCGCGATGCGCACCAGCGTCCGGATCGCCTGCACGATCATCGGCTTGCCGCTCTCCATGTCCGAATGGTTCGTGGAGCGCATCAACGGCATGTTCACCCGCGACGAGACGGGCTGGCAGCGCCGCGAGGACAGCCTCGAGGGCATCGCGGAACTCTTCGAGTACTTGGCAAACTTCGTCGCAGAGCGCCGCCGCAGCGGCGGCGAGCACGACGACGTCACCCACCTGCTCATGCACGGCGAGGTGGATGGTCGCAAGCTCACGGACCTCGATTGCCAGGCCACCCTCTCGCTGATGCTGGTGGGGGGGACCGAAACGCTCCCCAAGGCCTTTTCGGGGGCGGTCTGGCGCCTGGCCGAGAACCCCGACCAGCGTGCGGCTTGCGCGGCCGATCCCTCGCTGGTGCCCGG
>JABSQX010000023.1 GCA_013215615.1 Myxococcales bacterium
GCCAGGGTTTCGCCGGTGCCGCGCTCCCAGGTGCGCTGCTTTATCCGGCTGCGGCTCTCGACGCGCACGAACTCCACGTTCACCCGGTTCGGGAAGGCGGGGTGCCGCTCGAGGAGGGGCCCCAGCTGGGCGACGGGGGCGCTTTCCGGATCGTCGACGTAGACCACCGCGTGGGGATTTCCCATGGAGACGCTGGAGACCGCGAGCCTGTGCTCCCCCACCTGCAGGGGCACGTCGAGCACCGGTCCCTCGCCCTCGGCGAGGCGGGTGGGGATCTTCGCGGGGGCCAGCACCGGGCGCCCCATCTCGACGCAGACGCGGTCCGGGCCCGCCCAGCGCGGCCGCACCACGCCGCCGAGCGTCTCCACGCCGATCTCCTCCGCCTCGGTGTGGCCGCGATCGCGCAGGAACTTGTAGAAGCAGCGGATGCCGTTGGCGCACATCTCCACCTGGGAGCCGTCGGCGTTGAAGATCTGCATACGGAAATCCGCATTCTTGGAGTCGCGTACCACCAGCAACTGGTCGGCCCCGATGCCCAGGTGACGATCACAGAGCCGTGCGGCCAGCGGCGCTAGCTCGGGGAGGTCTTCGCGCAGGCCGTCGAGCACCACGAAGTCGTTGCCCGCGCCGTGCATCTTGGTGAAGGGCAGGCTGCGCGTCATGGCGCGCGCTCCTCTTCCTCGAGTTCCGCGCGGGCCTCGGGCGCGGGCTGTGGGCGCACGGGGGGCCCGTAGACCCCGCAGGCGGTCTGCGCGCAGACGACCAGCAGCAGCGCGGCCAGACCCGCTCTCACCGCGTGGCTCCGGCGTCCAGCGTCGCCAGGGCGGCGGCGATCTCCTGTTCCGCGGTGTCGAGGGCTGCGGCCACGCGCGTGCGCGCCGTACCGCCGGGCAGCTTGCGGGCCTCGAGGGCCCGCTCCAGCGAGAGCAGCTCGCCCGCGCCGGCCGGGAAGGCGGCGTGGAAAGCGCGCAGCTCGTCGTGGGAGAGTTCGAGAAGGTCGCGCCCCGCCTCCAGGCAGTGGGCGACCACCTGCCCTACGGCCTCGTGGGCTTCGCGGAAGGGCACGCCCTCGACCACCAGCAGCTCGGCGAGGTCGGTGGCCAGCAGCAGGGAGTCGCCGGCGGCCTCGCGCATGCGCGGAACGTCGACCCGTAGCGTGGCCAGGGCCCCCGCCATCACCTCCAGGGAGTCTCGCAGCGTGGCCGCCGAGTCGAAGACCGGCTCCTTGTCCTCCTGCAAGTCGCGGTTGTAGGTGAGGGGCAGACCCTTCAGCACCGTCAGCAGCGTCACCAGGTTGCCGATGCTGCGGCCGGACTTGCCGCGTACCAGCTCCGGGACGTCGGGGTTCTTCTTCTGGGGCATCAGCGAGGAGCCCGTCGCGTAGGCGTCGGCCAGCTCCACGAAGCCGAACTCCGCGGAGGACCACAGCACCAACTCCTCGGCCAGCCGCGACAGGTGGACGCCCGCGATCGCGCAGTCCGAGAGGAACTCCAGCGCCAAGTCCCGCGAGGCCACCGCGTCCATGCTGTTGGCGCTGGGAGCCACGAAGCCCAGGGCCTCCGCGGTCTGCTGCCGGTCCAGCGGCAGGGTGCTGCCGGCCAGCGCCCCGGAGCCCAGTGGCGCTGCTGCCCGCAGGCGCTCGCTCAGGTCCCGGAAGCGCGCCGCGTCGCGCCCGAACATCTCCACGAAAGCCAGCCAGTGGTGGGCAAGGCGCACGGGCTGGGCGCGCTGCAGGTGCGTGTAGCCGGGCAACACCGTGTCGAGGTGCTCCCGGGCCCGGGCCAGCAGCACCTCGCGCAGGCCGTGCAGGCCGTGCTGGGCGGCGCTCACGCTGTCCTGGAGGTAGAGGAGCAGGTCGGTGGCCACCTGGTCGTTGCGGCTGCGGCCGGCGTGAAGGCGTCCAGCGGCCTCGCCCACCAGCTCCCGGAGGCGTGCCTCCACGTGCATGTGCACGTCCTCGAGCGCCGGGTCCAGGGGCAGGACACCGCCCTCGATCTCCTCTCCGACTCGCTCGAGGCCCTGCAGAAGGGCCTCCAGGTCCTCGGGGGAGAGCAGTTTCTGCTCGCAGAGCATGCGCGCGTGGGCGGCGGAGAGCCGCACGTCGTAGCGGGCCAGCGCGCGATCGAAGTGGATGGAGGCCGTGAAGCGCTCCACGGCGGCGTCCGTGTCGGAGCGGAAGCGCCCGCCCCAGGGCTTGCGCGAGGCGGTCCGGCTCCCGACCCTGTGTGACTCGTCGGACATGCTGCAGACCTCAAGCAGAGGGTAGGCGCCCGCGGACGGAGGCGCCGCTCGATCAGGGGGGGATTCGCGATGCCGCGCTCGCGAAAGCGCAGCGCCGGGGCGCGCAAGCGACGCTCGAAACGTCGCTCACGCGCGCCCTCCGTGTGGCTGCGCGCGCCGGCTTGGATGCGGCGGCTGGCCGCGGGAGTGCTCGCGCTCGCATTCGCGGCGGGCTTCTGGTGCTCCGCTCAAGTGCTGGCCCTCGACCGCACGGTGCGCGAGCGCTTCGAGGGCGTGCAGTTCCGCGTCCCGTCGCGGGTCTACAGCGCGCCCGAGATCCTCTACCCCGGCCTCGACTGGCAGCGCATGGACCTGCGCGGGACGCTGCGGCGGCTCGGCTACCGCGAGGCGAGGGAAAGTCGCGACCTGCCGGCCGGACAGTACGTGTGGAACCCGCGCCGACTGCGCGTACACCTGCGCGCCTTCGAGCACCCGACGCGGCCGGAACCGTCGCGGGACGTGGTGCTGCGGCTGTCGGGTTCGGAGATCCGCGACATCCGCGGTCTGCCCAGTGGTGAAGAGGTGGGCGTCGTACTGCTGGAGCCCGAGCCGGTGGGCGCCTACTACGGTCCGGCGCGCGAGCAGCGCGAACTCGTCGAGTTGGAGGAACTCCCCAAGCACGTGGTCGACGCGGTGCTCGCGGTGGAGGACCAGCGCTTCGCGTCCCACCCCGGCATCGACTTGCAGCGCGTTGCGGGGGCCCTGGTCGCGAACCTGCGGGCCGGCTCGATTCGGCAGGGGGGAAGCACCCTCACGCAACAGCTGGTCAAGAACTTCTTTCTCACCCCCGAGCGCACCCTGAACCGCAAGCTGCGCGAGGCCGTGATGGCCTTGATCGTGGAGGCCCGCTACGACAAGCGGCAGATCCTCGAGTCCTATCTCAACGAGATCTACTTCGGGCAGCGTGGCCCCACCGCGATTCATGGCGTTGGAGAGGCCGCGCGCCTGTATTTCGGCAAGCCCGCGGCCTCGCTCAGCGTCGCCGAGGCGGGCCTGCTGGCTGCCATCATCCAGAGCCCGAACGGCATCTCTCCCTTCCGCGAGCCCGAGCGCGCCACGCGCCGCCGCGACCTGGTGCTCGACCTGATGCTCGAGCAGGGGCGCATCGGCAACGCCGAACACGCCGCGGCGCGCGACGAGCCCCTGCGCCTCGCCTCGCTGAGCCCGGAATCCAGCGATGACCGCTACTTCCTGGATCTCCTGGAGCGGCAACTGGCCGACGGGTATTCGGGCGAGGCGCTCAGCGAGGAGGGGCTGCGCATCTACTCGAGCCTGGACCGCCGCTTGCAGGGATTGGCCGTCGAGGCGCTGCGCGCCGGCATCGAGCGCGTCGAGCGGCGTGTACCCGCCCTGCACGGCGACCCCACGAGGCCCCTGCAGGGCTGCCTGCTGGCGCTGCGTCCGCGCACTGGGGAATTGCTCGCCTTGGTGGGAGGGCGGGACTACGGGAGTTCGCAGTTCGACCGCTGCGTGCAGGCGCGACGCCAGACCGGGAGCGTCTTCAAGCCCTTCGTGTACATCGCGGCCCTCGAGCCGAATTCGGGAAAGCCCTTCATCACGCTGGCGAGTTTTCTCGATGACTCTCCCCTGGAGGTGAAGACCCCGAAGGGAACCTGGCGACCGAGCAACTACGACGGGACCTTCCACGACACGGTCAGCGTGCGAGAGGCGATGGAGCACTCCTACAACGTGGCCACGGCGCGCCTCGCCCTGGAGGTGGGTCTCGATCGGGTGACCTCGGTGGCCCGGCGCCTGGGGATCGAGAGCCATCTCCCCCAGGTGCCCAGCCTGGCGCTGGGCACCGCCGACCTCTCGCCCCTCGAGGTGGCCCGGGCCTACGCGACCATCGCGAGCGGGGGCCTGCGGCCCCGGGTGCAGAGCGTGGAGGACGTAGTGGACGGCGAGGGTCGGGTGTTGGAGCGCCGCAACCCGCAATTCGAGCGGGTACTGGACGCGGGTACCGCCTACCTGGCCACCACCCTGCTGCAGGGAGTGGCTGCGCGGGGTACCGCGGCAGGTGTGCGGGCCGGGGGGCTTTCCGGGCCCGTAGCCGCCAAGACCGGTACCACCGACGAGGAGCGCGACCTGTGGTTCGTTGGCTTCACGCCGGACCTGGTGGCGGTGGTGTGGCTGGGTTTCGACGAGCCGCGCCCCGTCGGGGTGCCGAGTAGTGCCGGGGCGCTTCCGATCTGGCGGCGCTTCGTGGAGGCGGTCAGCGGCGGCGAGATCCGCGGTGCGTTTCCGCGGCCCGCCAGCGTGAGGCGAGTTGCCATCGACCCACGCTCGGGCGCTCTGGCCCGCTCCGGATGCCCGCAGTCCCGAAACGAGTACTTCCTCGCGGGAACGCTGCCCACCCACGAGTGTCCGGAAACCGCTCGGAAACAGCAACGGGGCCTGGGTGAGCGTTTCCTGCGCTGGCTGCGCGGCACAGGTTGACGGTGGGCTGGTTTCAGCGCTTTGCGCTGCTCGGGCTCTGCGTGCTCGCGGGTTGGAGTTGGGGATGCGCGTCTCCCGTTGGCAGCGCCGCGACGGGACGCATCTCACTCGCGGAGGCAGGGGATCCCGCGCGCCGCGCCTCCAACCGACTGGTGGTCGAAGGCCTCGACGCCGACGCCGCGGGCGCGAGGGCCCGGGCACGCAGTCGCTACCAGCGTGCAGTACAGATCGACGCGAGCAATCCCTTCGCACAGCTGGCCCTGGCGCGCCATTGTCTCGAGATAGGCGATCCCACATTGGCGATTTCCCACCTCGATCACGCGGAGTTGCTCTTCGACTCCGAGTTGGAGTTGCGGCGCAGTTTCGAAGCGCACGTGGTGGGCCTGCGAGGTCTCGCCGAGCGGGAACTCGATCCCCCAAACGGGGGAGACGCGTTGCTCGAAGAGGCGCGCCGGGCTTCACCGCAGATCTGGGGCGATGCCTGGCTCGACGCCCAGGAGCTTCGATAGATCCCTCTGGGGCCGTGTGATAGGTTGACTTCCGATATGGTGCCGAAGTACCGCGTTGCCTTGATCGCGTTTGCGGTGTGTTTCGGGCTGGATCGCCTCAGCAAGTCCCTGGTGGTTGATTCCCTCTCCTACACGGATCGCGTCCCCGTCTTGGAGGGTTTCTTCTACCTCACCCATGTAAGGAACGCGGGCGCAGCCTTCGGACTATTGGCCGACGCAGACGCCAGCTGGCGTCTCGGCTTCTTCGTCGGCGTGTCGGTTCTGGCCGTCGGCGTCATTCTGGTCTTCCTGCGGGATCTCGAGGCCAACGATCGCCTCTCCGGCCTTGCACTGGGCCTGATCATGGGGGGGGCGACGGGGAACCTCTACGACCGATTCCGCTACGGGGAAGTCGTCGACTTTCTCCACTTCCGGCTCTGGAGCGGCTACTCGTGGCCCGATTTCAACGTGGCGGACAGCTGTATCGTGGTGGGAGTCGGCATTTTGCTACTGGAATTGCTGGCTTCGGAGGGGGAACGGCGCGCTCCCCCGAAGCCGGACGACTCCTCGGTGTGAGGCGACTTCCGCCCGAAACGAAGCGCGGCCATCCCGGAGTTGACGCACTTCAGTGTATTTTCGCCGCGAGATCGAATCTTTCGTTGACACGTGGGGGAGAAGCAGAGTAAGAGTTTGCTCGGCGGTTCGACGGACTCGGACCGCGGACAGTGGATCCAAGCGGCAGGGGGCGGGACTTGCGACGCGTGGGCCGGGGCGGTGGAAGAGGAGCCAAGGAGAAGAGCGAGTACGCGATCCAGACCGTGACCAATGCCCTGCGGGTACTGGACACGCTCGGCGCCCAGGGCGAAACCGGCGTTGCGGACCTATCGCGTCAGCTCTCCCTTCACAAGAACAACATCTTCCGGCTGCTCGCGACCCTCGAAGAGCAGGGCTACGTGGAGCAGAATCGCCTCACCGAGCGCTATCGCCTGGGGTTGCGGAGCTTGGATCTAGGGCAGGCCTTCGCGCGCGAGCACAGCTTGGCGTTGCGCGGCCGTGAAGCCGTGGAAGCCTTGGTGGCGCAGACCGGCGAGTCCGCCCACCTGGCCGTTTGCGACGCGCTCGAAGTGGTTGCAATCGAAGGGGTAGCGAGCGAGCGGGCGTTGGTTGCAGCGCGTCGGGTGGGGATCCGTCATCCCGCGCATTGCACGGCGCTCGGCAAGGTTTTGCTCGCGAACGCGAGCGAGGCTATGCGGCGCGACCACCACCAAGCCGTCCTCGCCCACCGAGGCCTGCCGGGAAAGACCCCCCACACCATCACCCTGGCAGACAAGTTTCTTGAAGAGCTGCGGGGTGTTGCAAGCGTTGGTTACGCGTTCGACCGCGAGGAGTTCGAGCTCGGTCTGTGTTGCGTGGCAGCACCCGTGCAGGACGCTTCCGGCGTCGTGGTGGCGGCACTGTCGGTTTCGGCGCCGCGCGCGCGGTGTTCGGAGGACGAATTGCAGGATCGTGTTCTTCCCGCCGTCACGAATGCTGCGGGAAGGCTTTCTCGAGAACTCGGCGCTCCAGCCTGATCGCCCGAACTGTGAGGGGACGAGACAGCGCTTCCCGGTGCGGCAAGGGTGCTTCTGCCTCCGGGGCACGCGGGTAAGACCCGGCCGTCGATTTCGCCGCGCGTGCGCGGATTCGGGGCTCCTCGCGCCCTGCCCGACTGCCCCCCGCCGCGACGGGAATTCCGGCTGCACGACGCGCGCTGGGGCCCAGCGCCGAGTGCCGGAGACCCAGGTATGCTAAGCAAACGGAGCGGGTCCGAGCCCGCTCGGTGCCCGAAAAGCGTGTCGATCCCCCCAACTGCGGGAGTCGCCGCGACCCGATCAACGAGCCCCCCAGGGCGACCACCGGCAGGAGCGACCCACTTCACGCAGTCCCCCGCAACCGCCTGGCGGGTCCCGGATTCCCGGCGGCATGGCGAGTGGATGCCGCGGACCCGTCCCAGGGGATGGCACACGCCGTCCCGCAAGGCGGGGAACTCCGGTCCCACCTGCAGCTGACCCGAGGTTTTTCGATGTCCATCGAAGAAAAGGTGAAGAAGCTCGAAGAGATGAGAGAGCGGGCCTCGCTCGGCGGTGGCGAGGCGCGCATCGAGCGACAGCACGCAGCGGGCAAACTCACCGCGCGTGAGCGAATCCATCAACTCTTCGACCCCGGGACCTTTTTCGAGATCGACAAGTTCGTGACGCATCGCTGCACGGACTTCGGGATGCAGGACCAGAAGGTCCTGGGCGATGGCGTGGTGACGGGCTACGGGAAGGTCGACGGGCGGCAGGTCTTCGTGTTCGCGCAAGACTTCACGGTCTTTGGCGGCAGTCTCTCCGGCGCCTTCGCGGAGAAGATCTGCAAGATCATGGACCTGGCCGCGAAGGCGGGTGCGCCCATGATCGGCCTCAACGACGGCGCCGGCGCCCGGATTCAGGAAGGCGTGGTCTCGCTCGGCGGCTACGGGGATGTCTTCCTGCGGAACGTCTTGCAGTCCGGCGTGATCCCGCAGATTTCCCTCATCATGGGCCCCTGCGCGGGCGGGGCCGTGTACAGCCCGGCCATGACCGACTTCATCGTGATGGTGCAGGAGAGCAGTCACATGATGATCACGGGACCCGAGATCATCAAGGCCGTCACCCACGAGGATGTGACGACGGAGGAACTCGGCGGCGCCCTCACCCACGCCTCCACGAGTAGCGTGGCGGATTTCGCGGCCAACGGCGAGGAAGAGGCCCTCCAGATCGTCCGTACATTGCTCTCCTTCATCCCGCAGAACAACCTCGACGACCCGCCCTTCGTCCCCACTGAAGATCCCGCGGACCGGATGGATCCGGCCCTGCGAACGCTGGTTCCGGACAGTTCCGTGAAACCCTACGACATCCGCGAGCTCATCACGCTCGTCGTCGATGACGCGAACTTCTTCGAGGTGGCTCCCCTATACGCCCAGAACCTCGTGGTGGGGTTTGCGCGCTTCGGCGGCCGTTCCGTGGGAATCGTCGCCAACCAGCCCGCCTACCGGGCGGGCGTGCTCGACATCGACTGTTCGAAGAAGGGTGCGCGCTTCGTGCGCTTCTGCGATGCCTTCAACATCCCGATCATCACCTTCGTGGACGTCCCGGGTTTCCTGCCCGGCATCGACCAGGAGCACGGCGGCATCATCAAGCACGGAGCGAAGCTGCTCTATGCTTTCTGTGAAGCCACGGTTCCGCGCGTCACGGTGATCACGCGCAAGGCCTACGGTGGCGCCTACGTGGTGATGAGCAGCAAGCACACGCGCGCGGACATCAACCTGGCCTTTCCCACCGCCGAGCTGGCGGTGATGGGGCCGGACGGTGCCGTCAACATCGTCTTCCGCAAGGAGCTGAAGGCTTCCGATGATCCGGAGGGGAAGCGCAAGGAACTCGAGGCGGACTACAGGGAGAACTTTGCGAACCCCTACAAGGCTGCCGAACTCGGGTACATCGACGAGGTCATCAAGCCCGAGGAGACGCGGCCTCGGATCATTCAGGCGCTCGAAATGCTCGCTCGCAAGCGCGACACGAATCCGCCGAAGAAGCACGGGAACATTCCGCTCTGAAGCGGGCGCTGCGGAAGCGCATGCCGTGATCCGATGATGCCCGGGCGGTCGTTGTGGTAGAGTCCGGCGCCCTCGATCCGAGCAGAAACGACAGGTGGTGATGGAAGGCCTGAACGATATCGCGACCACGGGCGCGCCCATGATCGTGACCGCACTCGGCATGGGAACCGTGTTTTCCTGCCTGATCCTCTTGTACGTGATTACGCGCATCATGGGCAGCGGGCTGTCTCGCCTGCTGAACCCGCGCGAGAGCAAGCAGTCCGCCGCGCCGGCCGCAGCTGCTGGCGAGGCTTCCGGCTCCGAAGCCCCGGAGGCCATGGGCGCCACGGCTCCCGCGGAGGCAGGGATTGCCGCGGCCATCACGCTGGTGCTCGCGCGTCACCGGGCGGCGCGCGTGGCACCCGTCGCGCAGGAAGCGGCAGGTGTCGATCCATGGAAGATCGCCGGGCGTATGCGAGTGCTGAGAGCGAAGTGATCCTCATTCCGCGAGGNGAGTGAGCGCGAGAGGTAGGTCTGAGTTTGGCGAAATACGAAGTATCGGTAGACGGCAAAGAACTCGAAGTCGAGATCGTCCGCGACGACGGACACCGCGCGCTCGTGAAGGTCGATGGCCAGGAGTACGAGGTGGGCGCGCGCAACGTTTCCGTTGGCGCCACTCCCGCGGCAATCACTGCTCCGTCCGCCGCGCCGCGGCGCGCGCCCGCCACTCCGCGCGCAGCAGCCGGAGCGGGCGGTCTACAGGTGCTCGCACCCATGCCCGGCGCGGTACTCCAGGTTTTCGCCTCGGCGGGTCAACGTGTCAGCAGCGGAGAGGCCTTGATTCGTCTGGAAGCCATGAAGATGGAGAACGACATCCAGAGCGAGACCGAGGGAACCGTCAAGGAGATCCTGGTGGCGCCCGGCGATGAAGTCCGTGAAGGCCAGCTGCTCCTGGTGCTGGAGGGCTGATTCGTGGAGGGCTTCTGGCGCGCCTTTCAGGTGACGGGGATCGGGCACTTCACCGTGGGCAACCTGGTGATGGATGCCATCGCGATCGTCTTCATCTACCTCGCGATCAGGAAGCACTACGAGCCCCTGCTCCTCATCCCCATCGGCTTCGGAATCCTGCTGGGGAACGTGCCGCCGATCCTGATCGCGGGTGAGCCGGTCTTCTACACCTCCGTGACGAATCCGAACAGCCAGATGTACTTCCTCTACTACGGAGTGCTGAAGGGCATCTATCCCCCGCTCATCTTCCTCGGCGTCGGCGCGCTCACCGACTTCAGCTACCTGATCTCGAACCCCCGCTTGATCTTGCTGGGTGCGGCGGCCCAGGCCGGCATCTTCGTGACCTACTTCGGGGCCCTGTGGCTCGGCTTCGCGCCCGCGCAGGCGGGGAGCATCGGAATCATCGGCGGAGCCGACGGGCCGACGGCGATCTTCTTGTCCAGCATGCTGGCCCCCGAACTCATCGCTCCGATCGCCATCGCCGCCTACAGCTACATGGCGCTCGTACCCGTCATCCAGCCACCCATCATGAGGCTGCTGACGACGCGCGAGGAGCGGCTGATCCGGATGAAGCCGCCTCGGGAGGTTTCCAAGCTCGAGCGGGTGAGCTTCCCGGTGATCACCTTTGCGATCTGCACGCTTCTCGCGCCGGGGGCCTCGATCCTGCTGGGAATGCTGATGTTCGGGAATCTCCTGCGCGAGTCGGGAGTCACCGAGCGCCTGGCCCAGACCGCGCGCACCAGCTTCGTGGACATCGTGACCATCCTGATCGGCATCTGTGTGGGTTGCAGTGCCAGCGCAGGCACCTTCCTGACCCCAACATCGATGAAGATCTTCGCACTCGGGGCCTTCAGCTTCATGGTGGCGACGGCATCCGGGGTGATCTTCGCGAAGATCATGAACTGGACGAGCAAGGAGCCCCTCAACCCGCTGATCGGGGCGGCGGGCGTGAGTGCGGTGCCGGACTCTGCGCGCGTGGTCCAGATGGTCGGCAACCAGGAAGACCCGACGAACTTCCTGCTGATGCACGCCATGGGGCCGAACGTGGCGGGCGTCATCGGCTCGGCGATCGCGGCCGGGGTCCTGTGGTCGCTTCTGGCCTGAGCTCGGGGTGGAATGAGGACGCGAGCTGGCGGGCTCGGGCGCCCCGCGTGAGCGAGACACCTCGCGAGCTTTCATGCTGGGCGGCCTCGATCCGGCGATGAGACGCGATCCCATTCCCTTCTGCGGCAATCCCCTGGACCGGGAGGCTCTGCGGCGCCGTGACCGCCACTGGCTGGAGGCGGTGCGGGCCGCAGCGGAGAGCCGCTTCTTGCCCTTCTGGAAGCTGATGCCGCTGCTCGCTCACGGAAAAGAGCGGACGCTGGCGTGGGCGCGCTGGGAGTTCTTCGAGGATCTCGAAGCGGCCCCCGAGCCGGTGTTGCTGGGCAGTCTCGACGGCGTCGCGCATTTCGCGGTGGACGTCAGTGCGGTCGCAAAGCCCGACGAGGCCTTCGGGCTGGGCGAGGTGGCGAGTTTCGAGGATCTGCGCGGGCTGGTGGCCCAGATGCCCGCGATCGACGCCGCCATCGCTGCCCAGGGCCGCGCCTACGTGGACTGGCACGCGCGCTGTGGCTTCTGCGCCGCTTGCGGGGCGGCGACCCGTCCCGTACTGGGCGGCGCCCAACGGGTCTGCGGCGAATGCGCGGCGGAGCACTTTCCGCGCAGTGACCCGGTCGCCATTGCCGCGGTGGTGCGCGGCGAGCGCTGTCTTCTTGGCCGCGGTCCGGGCTGGCCGGGCCAGATGTTCTCGGCCCTGGCGGGCTTCGTGGAACCCGGTGAGAGCCTCGAAGAGGCGGTGCGCCGCGAAGTGCTCGAAGAGTCGGGCGTGCACGTGGGCGAGGTCCGCTACGTGACCTCCCAGCCCTGGACCTTTCCCTCCTCCTTCATGTTGGGCTGCATCGCCAGCGCGGAAAGTGATGCCATCTCCATCGACGCCGCTGAAATCGAGGAGGCGCGCTGGTTCGAGCGCGCCGCCCTGCGCGCAGCGCTGGCGGGTGAGACCGACGAAGTGCAGCTGCCGCCCCCCATGGCGATCGCCCACCACCTGATCCGCGCGTGGCTCGAAGAGTGAGCGGGCTGCGGCGCACAACACGCGACAACGCTGCGCGGAGAAGCGCAGACTAAGGCGCGTCGTCGGGTCTTCCGCGCCTTCCGAAGAGCAGTGCCACGCCGACTCCCAGCAGGTAGAGGGCGATCATCGGCACCGCCAGGAAGATCTGGCTCACCCAGTCCGGCGGGGTGAGGAGGGCGGCGAACACGAAGACCCCCAGCACCGCATAGGGGGTTCCGCGTAGCAGCGTCATGGGGTCGACGATGCCCGTGATGGAGAGGAAGAAGACCACCACCGGCATCTCGAAGGAGATCCCGAAGGCCAGGAAGAGACGCGTGGTAAGGGCGAAGACTTCGCGCATGGTCCAGGCGGAGTGCACGAAATCGCTGTCGAAGCTGGTGAAGAAGCGGAACATCAACGGGAAGACCTGGCTGTAACCAAACCAGGCACCTCCTGCGAAGAGCAGGGTGGACACCAGCACGAAGGGCAGCGCGGCGTTTTTCTCGCTCGAGTAAAGACCCGGCGAGACGAAGGCCCAGAGCTGCCAGAAGATCACCGGCAGCGCGAACACGAAGCCCCCTAGCAGCGCGCACTTCAAATAGGTGAAGAAGATCTCGGTGGGTGCGATGGCCTGCAGGGTCCGGTCGCCTCCCAGTGCCGTCACCGCGGGCTCGAGGAGCAGGCCGAAGATCTGCTCGTTGAAGTTCCAGGCCAGCGCCGTGCCGAGCAGCCAGGCCAGCAGTGCACGCACCAGCCGCTTGCGCAGCTCGGCGAGGTGCTCGGTCAGGGGGAGCCGGGTCTCATCCATCGCCGGTCCGGCCCGGGCCGGGGCCCGGGGCTTCCCGGGGATCCTCGTCCTGGCCGGCCTGGGGGGGCGCTTCGTCCTTGCCCGAGGGGTTCTCGCGTGGCGGAGTGGGCTCGTCGAGGCGGACGGGATCGATCCGCGCTTCCTCGGCCACGTCCATGAACTCCTGGCGTAGGTCCGAGGAAGTGCGTCGAAATTCCGCCAGGCTGCGTCCCAGGCTGCGCGCTAGGTCCGGGAGGCGCTTCGGGCCGAGCACGATGAGCCCGATCACGAAGATCACCATCAGTTCCGTCATCCCGATTCCGAACATGGAAAGCCATCCTAGCGCCGATCCGCCCGCTTCGTCCGCGGGCCCCGGCCAGCAATTCATCGAGTAGCCGCGCGAAATCCAGCGCTTCGAGAACCCGCGGGGGCTGGGTGGCCAATGCCTCCACGGCTTCGATCAGGCCCGCGGAGGGCGCACTCCACTGCCCGGCTCGCGGGGCGATCCGGGAGAGGAAAACTTTTGCCCTCGCAGGGACGCGCGGCGTCTGCGAAGTTTCAGGTCCGCCCGCCTGCGGACGCCGGATCCGCGGGGTGGGGTCGCTGGGGGGAGCGTGTGACGGAACTCGACGCGCTGGTCGACGAGGGTCCCGACGTACAGCTGCGCAGCGCGACCCTGCACCCCTACGACGGGGCGATCTCGGCGGCGCGCACCTGTTACTCCCCTCGCGTGATTGCCCCCGAGGAGGTCACCCCTGGGCAGCGGCAGCGCATCGGGCCGCTCACCTACGAGGGCGGACACCATACGGTGTTTCAGCACGCGACCTTCGAGTTCGCGCTGTCGGGACTCTCCCGTCAGCTGGTCTGGAGCTTCCTGCACGCCTTCCCCTTCTACAACACAGAGCAGCAGAGCCAGCGCTACGTGCGCCTGGACCGGGTGAGCGCCCACATACCCCCCGCGCTCTCGGGTCGCGCCCGGGAGATCTACACGGACAGCATCCGGGCCTCATGGCGGACCTACGCGGAACTCAGTGCGCGCCTCGAACCCCGCGTCCACCAGATCCTCGGGGATCTCTGGCGCCTCAAGGATCGTCAGAACCGCGCCTTCGGCAAGAACATCGCGCGCGAGGCCGAGAAGAAGGCCATCGAGACGGCGCGCTACGCGATTCCCATCGCCTGTCACACCGCCATGGTGTACACGGTCTCCGGGCTGGTTCTGCATCGCTTGCAGCGCATGGTGCGCGTCGGCGACGCCCCGCAAGAGGCCGCGGAAGTGGTCTCGCGCATGGTGGCCGAGGTGGAGCGCGTCGATCCGGACTTCTTCGGCGCCGTGGGCGAAAGCGCGCTCGACGACGCGGAGGTGCTGGAGAGCCACGTCGCGTCTCCGGGTCTCGGGGACCCCGCCCTGCTGGAGGCCTTCGACAAGTCGTTGGACGGCGGCACCTCGCGGTTGGTGGACTGGAGCGCCCGGGGGCCTGAAGTGGTCGCGACAGCGGTGCGGCAGGTGCTGGGGCGGGCCGACCTCGACGACGCCGACGCGCTTGCACTGGCGCTGGATCCGGCCCGCAACCCCTACCGCCTCGAGCGCCTCAACGTTTCCGGCCACGCGCCGCTGATGCGGACGCTTGCCCACGTCCACTATGTCTTCCGCAAGAAACTGTCGCACACCGCGGATTCCCAGGATCAGCGGCATCGCACCGTGCCGGGATCGCGTCCGCTGCTCTCGCGCACAGTGCCCGGCCACGTGGACGTGGTGGTTCCGGAACTCATTGGCGAGGATCCGGTCACCCGCAACCTCTTTCTCGAGTGCTGCCAGGCACAGTGGTACGCGCGCGAGCAACTGCTCTCCCTGGGTGTCGCGCCGGAGCTGGCCCTCTACGTGCTCCCCAACGCGGTGGCGCTTCGCTTCGAGGAGTCGGGAACGCTCCTCGATCTGCTCCACAAGTGGACGATGCGCTCCTGTCTCAACGCGCAGCGCGAGATCTGGCAGGCGAGCATGGAGGAGATCGAGCAAGTGCGCGCTGTCCACCCGGAGTTGATGGAACACGTCGGACCGCCCTGCTTCGTGCGCAGTGGGCACGCGCGTCCGCGCTGCACGGAGGGCTCGCACTTCTGCGGCGTTCCCGTCTGGCGCACGTTTCCCGAGATCCGCCGGCCGCTCTGATGCCCGCTGATGCGGCGGCGCTGGAAATACGGCTCGCCCGCTCCGCGGATCTCGACCGGATGCTGGAAGCCTGGCTGGCACTGACGCGCTACCACGCCCGCTTCGAGCGGCTCTTCGAGCTGAGGCCGGGTGCCGAAGTCGAGGCTCGCGAGCTGCTTCGCGCGCAGTTGCGCGATCCGGACGCGGCGGCCTGGCTGGTCCTCGATGACCCGCAGCTGGTGGGCTACGCGGCGGTGCGCGTCGATCGCGCCCCCGCGATCCACCAAGAGCGAATGCGTGCGGAAATCACGGACCTCTGGGTGCCGGAACGTTGGCGTCGTCGGGGGGTGGGGTGCAAGCTGGCCGCTCGAGCCCTCGAATGGGCGCGCGAACGGGGCGCCGAACGCGTGGAGGTGCGGGTGTCACCGCGGAATTCTTCGGGGCGGGGCTTCTGGGCCGCGCAAGGTTTCGGTGATTTCATGGACGTGTTGCAGCGCCCTCTGTAAGCTCGCAGTGCCGTCTGGCAGGAGAGCGGATGCCTCCCCAAGTCCTCAACGCGCTCGCGGAACAGCTCAACCATCGCCTCGAGGCGGCGGCGCCCGAAGTTCTGCAGATGCTCTCTGCTCTGGGTCGGCGTCTCTACTTTCCCAAGGGCATCCTCTTCCAGTCCGCGGAGGCGCGCGAGAAGGCCCACCGTTTCGACGCGACCCTGGGGATCGCGACCGAGCAGTCCGTCCCCATGCACCTGGCGTCACTCCGCGAGATGCTGGGAGAAAGTCTCCCACCCGAGGAGGTTTTCCCCTACGCGCCGCCGGCGGGCGTGCAGGAACTGCGGGAGCGCTGGCGGGAGAAGATGCTGCGGGAGAACCCCTCGCTACGCGGCAAGGCCTTTGGCCTACCCGTGGTCACCAGTGCGATCACTCACGGCCTGTCCCTGGTGGGGGATCTCTTCGTGGATCCGGGGGACGTACTGCTGCTGCCCGACAAGCTCTGGGGCAACTACCGGCTCACCTTCGAGGTGCGGCTGGGGGCGCGCATCGAGACCTGTCCCTTCTACCGGGGCCGCGGTTTCGACGTGGAGGGCTTCGCCCAGGCGCTGGCGCGGGAGGCGGCGGAGCGCGAGAAGCTGATCGTATTGCTCAACTTCCCCAACAACCCCACCGGCTACATGCCCAGTGAGGCCGAAGGCCACGCCATCGTGGCGGCCCTGCTCGCCCAGGCGGAGCGCGGCACGCGGCTCGTGGTGGTGCTGGACGACGCCTACTTCGGCCTCTTCTACCACCTCGAGGGGCCCACCCTCACGGAGTCGCTCTTCGGAATGCTCGCCAACGCGCACCCCAACCTGCTGGCGGTGCGCCTCGACGGCGCCACCAAGGAGTTCTTCGCCTGGGGCCTGCGCTGCGGTTTCTTCACGGTGGCGCCCGGTCGCCCGGAGAGTGCGGAGGAGGTCGCGGCGGTTTTCGACGCCAAGCTGCGGGGGGCGATTCGCAGCGGCATTTCGAACGTTTCCCTGCTCTCCCAGTCGCTGATCTCCCGGGCGCTCTCGGATAGCGAAAGTGACCGGGAGCGTGGCGAGAAGTACGCGCTGCTGGAGGCCCGGGCGCGACGGGCCTACGAGGTTGCTTCGGATCCGCGCTTCCGCGACAGCTGGGAGCCGTATCCCTTCAACAGCGGCTACTTCATGTGCGTGCGGATCCGAGGCGTGGATGCCGAGGCGGTGCGGGTTCGGCTGCTTGCCCAGGAGGGCATCGGCGTGATCGCGACGGGTGGCGAGGACGTGCGGGTCGCCTTCTCCTGCCTGGAGATCGAGGACGTGCAGCCGCTCTTCGAGGCGCTTCACGCGGTGGTAGGCGATCTGCAATAGACGTGCATTTTGTCCCCCGCGGGGTGCATGACGGGTGCGGGGGTGCCGAAACGTGCTGTAGTGTCCGCGCCCAGATGGCCTGCGGTGAAGCGGGATGCCGCCTCGAGGGGTTGACGTCGCGCGGAACAGGGAGCAGAGCCGATGGTGTGGGCGCCGTGCCGGGGGAGAATCGTGGAGACTGACGGCGTCGCCGCAGTGTGTACTCGGGTCGAAGCCCGACATGGCTGAGGGTCGTTTCCCGCGGCTCGCGGCGGACTTTTCCCGGGCAGGACTCTTCGCCCTCCGCAGGGCGTCCGGCAGCCCCCGGGTACCGGTGCTGGCAGCCCTGTTGCTGGCCTGGGTGGCGATTGCGGCGGCTCGCTCCGGCGAGGTGCCCGCGACCGTGACTTCTCCGCCCGAACCCAGCTTGGACGTCACCGACTCGCCCGACCTCGAAGCGCCCCGGCCTCCTCCCGGAACGTTCACAGAGCCCGTTCCGGCGGTATTCCCGGAGCCCGCATTGCTGATCGTCGACGGCGAACTGGGGGCCCGCAGCACCCTTGCGAGCGCGCTCGGCGCGCGCGGCTTTTCCCCCCAGACCGTGGCCCTGATCGCCCGGGAGATGGCCCCCCACTTCGACTTCCGGAGGGCGCGCCCGAATCACCGTTTCTGGGTGGCCAGTAGCGCCGACGGCAGCCTCGTGGAGTTTCGCTACTACCTCTCCGAGACCAGCAGCTACCGGATGGAACGCCGTGGCAGCGGCTTCGAGGTCAGCCGAGAAGAGGCCGTCTTCGACGCCCGGACCGCGCGCATGAGCGGCGTCGTGGAGTCATCTCTCTACGCGGCCATCCTCACGCAGGGAGAGGGCAGCCAACTGGCGCGCGACTTCGCGGAGGTCTTTGCCTGGGACATCGATTTCCAGCGCTCCGTGCGGGCGGGAGATCGTTTCGAGTTGCTCTACGAGCGCCTCTACCGGCCCGAAGCCGACGGAAGTTCGAGTTTCATGCGCACCGGGCGGATCCTGGCGGCGCGTTACGAGGGCACGGTGGGGGCCCATACCGCGGTCTATTTCGAGCCCGAGGAGGGCCGTGGCGGCTACTACCGGCCGGACGGCAGTTCCGTGGAGCGCCAGTTCCTGATGGCGCCATTGCGACACGCCCGCATCAGCTCCGCGTTCAACCCGGCTCGCAGGCATCCCATCCTGAAGGTGGTGCGCCCGCACTTCGGCATCGACTACGCGGCTCCCCAGGGCACCCCGGTGTGGTCGGTGGCCGACGGGGTGGTGATCCACCGCTCGCGCTCCGGGGGTTTCGGCAATCTCGTCAAGATTCGCCACACCAACGGCTACGTGTCGTATTACGCGCACCTCTCCCGGTATCCGAAGGGACTGCGGGTAGGGACGCGGGTCGAGCAGAAGCAGGTGGTCGGTTACGTGGGCTCGACGGGGCTCTCCACGGGTCCGCACGTCTGCTTCCGCATTGCCCGGGACGGCCGCTACGTGAATCCCGCACGTCTTCGCACGCCGGCGGGTGAACCCGTTGACCCCGATCTACTGCCGGTCTTCCAGGACACTGTTGCCTCCCTGCTCAGCGAACTCGGGGGTGGCACACGGCTGGCTTCGGAGAACGCGCTCTAAACCCTGCCCGGCGGGGATGTCCGGATTCCGGCGGTCTCGCTAGAAGCAACGGGTCAGGTGTGCGAGCATGCTCGCGTGATGCGAGACGTTGACTTGGGCGTGCACCTCGAGGCACTGGGTCGGGCCATCGGTGAGCGAGAACGCGCGCACGCTGAAGACCTCGCGCGCGCGCGAGTGCGCGCCGAGGAGCTACACGCCGAAGTGGAGTCGGCCTTGCAGCGCTTCCACGCGGCGCTGGAGGCAACGGGCGCCTCCCAACTCCGCGTCGAGCAGGGGCGAGTGCGGATCGACGACAAGCACCTGCGCTCGGTGGAGTTCGACCTCGCCAGGGGTCGGCACCGAGCCGTGGTCGTCGTAAAGAGCCGGGGCGAAGTGACCTTGGTAGGGCCCTTCCGGGCCGGCAAGGCCGAGGGCCCGTGTCGCTCCTTCCCCATCGACGATGACGAGGAACTCGCTCCGGCCCTGGCGAGCTTTCTCGGAGATTTCGTGGAGGCCGCGGCCACCCCGTGAAGGGGCTGGGCGGGGTTCCTGCGCGGTGAGTGAGGAGCGAGATCGGGTCGCGGAGGGGGTCGATTCGTTGGTCGACTTCGTGCGCTCTGGCGAGAAGCCGCCGGCGCTCTGGAAAGTGGGGACCGAGCACGAGAAGATCGGGCTCTACGAGGGCAGCAATGAGCCGGTGCCCTACGAGGGCGAGCGCGGCATCGGCCGCTTCCTGGAACGCATCGCCAACGAGGACGGCTGGAAGCCGATCCACGAAGGTGACAAGGTGATCGCCCTCGCAAAGGAGGGCGCCAGCATCACGCTGGAGCCTGGCGGACAGATGGAGCTCTCCGGGGCGCCGCTGCGCAGCATCCACGAGACCTGCGACGAGTTCCATACCCATCTGGAACTCTGTAAGCGTATCTCCGAACCCTTGGGAATCGTCTGGTTGGGTCTGGGCATCAACCCCATCCACGCGGCGGCCGAGGTCCCGGTGATGCCCAAGGCCCGCTACCGGATCATGCGCGAGTACCTGCCCACGCGAGGCGCAATGGCCCTGGACATGATGTTCACCACCGCGACCGTGCAGGCCAACTTCGATTACGCGGACGAGGCCGACATGGTTGCGAAGTTGCGCCTCGCCTCGGCGCTGAGTCCCATCGTTTCCGCAATCTTTGCCAACTCGAGTCTCTCGTCGGGGCGCCCCAACGGCTTCGCGTCGAAGCGGCTGGAGATCTGGCGCTTCACCGACCCGGACCGCTGTGGCCTGCTCCCCATGGTCTTCGAGCCCGATTTCGGCTATCGCCGCTACGTGGAGTGGGCGCTGGACGTTCCCCTGTTCTTCGTGGTTCGCGAAGGCCGCTATCTGCCGGCGGGAGGCATGACGTTTCGGCAATTCCTCGAGCGGGGCTTCGAGGGTGAACGCGCCACGCTCCGGGACTTCGACCTCCATCTCACTACGCTCTTCCCGGACGTTCGCCTCAAGCGATTCATCGAGGTACGTGGTGCTGACGCCGTTCCGCCGGCGCTCACCTGTTCGTTGCCCGCGCTCTGGAAGGGGCTCCTCTACGATGCCGAGGCGAGACGGATGGCCTGGGATCTGATCGGCGATATCGCATTCGCTGCGCGCGAGGAGGCGCGGGCGGACGTAGCGCGTCGGGGTCTGGGGGCGCGCTACGGCGGGGATCCCGTGATCGAACTCGCAAGCGAGGTGGCCAAGATCGCCCAGGGGGGCCTGGCCCGGATCGCCCATCCCGGTCGCCGCGATGCGGATGAGACGGCCTTCCTCGACCCGATCTTCGAGCAATTGGAGCTGGGCCAGAGCCCGGGGGAGCGCGTCGCGGAGCGCTGGGACAGCGAGTGGGAGCGCTCTCCCCAGCGCCTGATCGACTACGCGCGCTACTGAGGGGGGACGGCTTGGCAACGGAAAGCGGGCTTCCCAGGATTCTCGTCGTCGATGACGAAGAGGCCATTCTCGAGACGATGGTCTTCACCTTCCGGGGCGAGTACGAGGTGTTCACCACGACCGCCGCGCGCCAGGGGCTCGAAATGCTCGACAAGCATGCGCCCGTGTCGGTGGTCCTGAGCGATCAGCGTATGCCGGACATGAGCGGCGTCGAATTCGTCTCCGAGGTCCGTGAGCGCCATCCTTCCACGGTTCGTATCATGCTCACCGGCTTCTCGGACGCCGAAGCGACCATCCGCGCGATCAACGACGGACACGTCTACGCCTATATCACCAAGCCCTGGGAACCCGACCAGCTCAAGCAGGTGGTGCGCCAGGCGGTGGACCACCACCGCCTCAGCGTAGAGAACGAGCAGCTCCTGGGCGAGTTGCGTGGGGCCAACGTCTTCCTGACCGCTGTGATGGATGAACTCGACAGCGGCGCCATCGCGGTGGATGCCGAGGGCGTGATCCGGGCGCTGAACCGGCCCGTGCGTGACTACTTCGGGCTGTCGGGCGACCCCTGTGGCTGCGCGCTCCCGCAGCTCCTCGAGGATCAGGGCCTGGAAGCCATCGGTGCCGCCGCCCTGGCGGTCGCCGGCGACGAGGAAGTCAGCTTCCAGGACGTGGACGTCGGTTCGAATCGCTTCCGCGTCACCAGTCACGCCCTGGCCTCGTCCTCCGGCGCCGCGTTGGGGCGCGTGATCTTCTTCCGCGAGGTCTCCCACGAGCCCCTAAATCAGGAGTTCAATGAGCGGATCGCCGAACTCGTGGGCGCCGAGGGTTCGCTGAGGCCTCATGTATTGGGCGTGCGCGAGGCGCTCTCCGCCCTCTCCCAACAGGTCGGGGCTTCCGGGATCGTTTCCGCCGGCATGACCCAACTCGCCGAGCGCGTCTCTCGCACGCAGACCGCTCTTGAGCAGTGGCTCGACGTGGACGACGCGATGGCGCGTGAGGACTATCCCGATGCCCAGGGTCTGCGCGACCGCATGCGCATCGCATCGGCTCGCTGGCCGCTAGGCGACGAGCTTCCCGCTCGCGTGCTGGCACTCGCCCGAAGTGTCGACGAGTACTACGACTCCGGTGAGAAGAGCCGGGAGCGAGTGCTCTAAGCCCGCAATGGCCGGCCGACCCGCCACGCTGGATCGTCTGGAGCTGCGCGTCGAGCGCTTGCAGCTCGTGTTCCGTTTCACCTATGCGTTCCACGCTCGGGAAGTGCGCTTCGAGTGCGATCGCGGCCAGGGCTTCCAGAGCGTCTTCCCGGAAATCTTCTCCTTTCACACCGAGCGTCACGATCCCGCGGAGTTCTTCATCCAGCTCGATGATCTGGCCCGCAAGCCCCACCTGCTGGCGCCGGAAGCGCGGCGACGGGATTCGGAGCTGCTGATCTCCCGGCTCCTGCTCGGCGCTCCGCGCTATCTCGAGGGTGTGCTGCATCGTCTCGAAGAAGAGGGGCGCATGGATACGGCAGGGCTCGCGAGGGTGTACAGCGAGGTGGCGCTGTTGGCCCAGATCCTGCTTCGCTTCGCCGCGAGTTGGCCGGGAGCGGAGAAGGGCGGTCTCCTGCAGTCGACCTTTCAGGCCAGGAAGCTTGCGCTGCACGCCTTGATGGGATTGATGGAAAGGCGAGTGAGCCCCGGCTACCTCGCTGCCTATATCGAGGGAAGTGCGCCGGGCGTGGAAGCCGCCGACGATCTCTCGGAGGCCGGCTTCTTTCACATCCTGGCGTCGGGCGAGCCGGAGGTGGTGGATCGCAGCGTGGTTCAACTCGCCGAGCGCGCCTTCTATCGCTGGCTCGACGGGGTCTGTCTCGATGAGGAGAACGGGGCCTTCGAGGCCGAAGATTCACCCTTTCAGAATCGCGAGGCGGAGGTGATGCAGGCCATCTGCGTCGAGAAGAGCTGCGAACTCGAACGCGGCCGCGACCTCGTGCCCTTCCTGCGGAGACCCGGCAACCGGGACTGTCTGCGCGTGTTGGGCCGGCTCAAGGCCTGGTTCCTGCGGCGCTACGACATCCGCCACGCGGCCATGATGATCCACCACGCGGAGTTCCTCTCGAAAGCCGTCGACGACGCGGACCTTGCGCTCTCGCGGCATCGCCCGCGCAACTATCTCGCCGCGCTCGTCGGGCTCGCACTCCCCTTTGTGGTCGGCGCTTTCGCCTACGACGCGGACCCGCAGCTCTTCGACGCCCTCTGCGCGCTGGAGCTGGTGGCGCTGACCCTCGTGGTGCTTTGGTTCGTCTTCTACCGCTTCCTCTTCAAGCGGGACCTCACCTTCTTTCACGCCGCGGTGCCCCGGATCCCAGCGGGCATCATCGTGGGCTTCCTGCCGATTTTCTTCGTGGACGAAGTCTGGGGGCTCGCAAACCTCTCCTGGGTCACGCTCACGAGCATCGTGCTGCTGCTGGGCGCTGCGACCTTCATCTACCTCTACGTGGAGGTGGATGGACGCCTCGCGGATTCCGAATTGGCCTTCCAGCGCGCCCGGCAGATCTTCCTGCTGGGGATCCTGCAGGCCACCGCCCTGGGCATGTTGTTGACGGGCCTGGTGGGACGCTTCATGGTGCTGCGCAACTGGGGGAGCGGGGATCCCGCTGAGACGATGGAGAAGCTGCAGAGCAATTTGCTCCCCTTCGTGGGAGAGCTACCACGGATCGTGGGGGTTGAACCCTTCTACACCTTTCCTGCGGCGGTCTTCGTAATGGCCTTCATGTCCTTCTTCATCGGAACCTTTCTGCAGTTGATGTGGGAGGACAATCCGATCACGGAACCTCTCTAGAAGGAGCTCCTTCACGCGTGGCTGCCGCGCAGGGCCGCTCTTGTTACGATCTGGACATTCCGGAGCGGCTGCTGCTGTTGGGGATCGGGCGGAGTTGGCTTCAGAGGGGGAGAGCGGAGCGCGCATGGCCGAGGTCGTGATGTACGCCACAAGCTGGTGCAGCTTCTGTACCCGCGCGCGCCAGCTGCTCGAGCAGAAGGGCCGGAGCTGGAGGGAGATCGACGTGAGCGAGGTCCCGGAGCGGCGAAGCGAGATGCGCGAGCGCAGCGGTCGGAACAGCGTGCCGCAGATCTGGATCGGCGAGCGCCACGTGGGCGGCTTCGACGAGCTCTTGTCGCTGGATCGTGCCGGCGAGCTGGACGCGCTGCTGGATTCGAGCACGTGAGCGAGGTCGAACATCGGCGCGTGGTGATCGTGGGCAGTGGCCCTGCGGGCTATACGGCCGCCATCTACGCCGCCCGGGCGGAACTCTCTCCCCAGGTCGTCGCGGGCCTGACCTTCGGCGGCCAGCTCATGCTCACCACGGATGTCGAGAACTATCCCGGCTTTCCCGATGGGGTGACGGGCCCCGAGCTCATGGAGCTCTTCCAGAAACAGGCGGAGCGCTTCGGGAGTGAGGTACTGCTCGAGGATGCCACCCGCGTCGAACTCCGAGAGCACCCCTTCCGGGTCGAGACGGATTCCCGGAGCTTCAGTGCCGACTGCGTGATCCTGGCCACCGGCGCGTCCGCGAAGTGGCTGGGACTCGCCTCCGAGGAACGCCTGCAGAACCGGGGCGTGTCGGCCTGTGCGACCTGCGACGGGGCGCTCTACCGTGACAAGGCGATGGCCGTGGTGGGAGGCGGGGACACCGCGATGGAAGAGGCGCTCTTTCTCACACGCTTCGCGACGCGGGTGAGCGTCGTCCACCGCCGGGACAGCTTGCGTGCCTCCAAGATCATGCAGGAGCGTGCGCTGGCCCACGACAAGATCGATTTCGTGTGGAACCGGGTGGTGGTCGAAGTACTGGGGGAGGATTTCGTCACGGGTGTGGTGGTGGAGGATCCGGAGGGCGGCGAGCGCAGCACACTGCCCGTTGAGGCCCTCTTCGTGGCAATTGGCCATGAGCCCAACACGCAGCTCTTCGCCGATCAGATCGAAGTGGACGAGACAGGCTACGTCCGCGTGGAAGCGGGCAGCACCCGCACGTCGCTCGAGGGTGTCTTCGCCTGCGGAGATGCCATGGATCCCCACTACCGGCAGGCTGTGACCGCAGCGGGCTCGGGATGCATGGCAGCCATCGAGGCGGAGCGCTGGCTGGCGGCACGGGGCCTGGCCTGAGCGCGCGCTAGGCTATTGCGATGAACCTCTCCAAGGAGGTACTCGAGCAACTGATCGCGCAGTCGCGCGATCTGGTCGTTGCCACGGATCGCGAGGGTAACGTCGCCTACTACAACGACGGCGCATCGCGGGTGCTCGGCTACGCGGCGGAGGAGGTGCTGGGACGCGAAGTCGCGCGCCTGTACCCGGACCTCGACGAGGCCCGCCGCGTCATGAAGGCCATGCGCGGGCCCGGCGCGGGAGGCCTCGGTATCGTGGAGAACTTCCAGACCAGCTTCCTCGCAAAGACCGGCGAGCGAATTCCCGTGGCGATTTCGGGAACCGTTCTTTACGGGGGGAGCGGAGGCGAAGAGGGCACCATCGGATTCGCGAAGGATCTGAGGTCGATTCTGCGCCGGGATCAACTCGCAACCCTGGGTGAGGTCGCGGTGGGGATCTCCCATGAGATCAACAACCCGCTGGCGGTGATCGTCAATCAACTCGAGCTTCTGGAAGTCGAGGTGGAGCGCCTGGCCGGGGATCGCGATTGCTCGGTGGAGACCGAGCGCATGGACGCCGTCCGCCGGGAGGTGGACCAGATCACGAGCATCGTGGAGCGGCTGGGGGAGATGGCGGAGATCGAGGACTACCACACCGTGCAATACGTGGGAGCTGCACGGATGTTGGATCTGCGCGAGCAGCCCGCGCTCACCGACCCGGACCCCCGGCTCGCCGATCTCCACATCCTCGTGGTCGACGACGATCTCGGCATCTGCCGCAGCATGAAGGAGATCCTCGAGGCCAGCGGCTGCCGGGTGGAGACCGCCACCGACGGTGCTGAGGGCCTGCGTCGCATCGAATCCGGGGGCATCGATCTGGTCATCTCCGACGTGGTGATGCCTCACATGGACGGATATGAGCTCTACCACGCGGTCCAGCAGCGACACCCCTCGCTGCCGGTCTTGATGATGACCGCCTTCCACTACGATCGGGACCACGTAATCAAGCGCAGTCGGCTCGAGGGCCTCGCGGGTGTGATCTTCAAGAAGCCCGTGGATCCGCTGCGCTTGCGGGACAGCATCGCGGAGGCGCTCGGGCGGAGTTAGCGGTCTTCGCCACCGCGCCGCCTTTCGCGTACGCGGTGGAGTCAGGCGCGTGGGCCCGTCCGGGGCGCCGGCGTGCGCGCCGCGCACAGGGCCGTCACGCGCGTGCTGCCGGCGGCGTGCAGGGCGCGAGCCGCGGCCTCCAGGGTGGCGCCGGTAGTCACGACGTCGTCGAGCAGGCAGACGTGGGCGGGTTGCCTGCCCCGAGCCCGGAAGGCGTCCCTCACGTTCGCCTGCCGCGCGCCGCGGTCCAGTCGGGTCTGGCTGGGGGTGTCGCGCAGGCGACGCAGCGCCACCGGGTTCCATGGCACCCCCCAGGCCCGCGAGAGGCTGCGCGCCAGCAGCGCGGCTGGGTTGAATCCGCGCTCCCTCAGTCGACGCGGGTACAGGGGGACGGGCACCACGAGTTCAGGTCGCTGTTCGCGGGATTCCAGACCCGCTCGTACCACCAGTTCGCTGACCACGGCCCGGGCGCGTGGATCACAGCCGGCGAGCCCTCTCGCGGGGTACTTGAAGTCGTGGATCCACTGTAACGCGTCGCCCTCGAACCAGATGGCGGCGCGACAGGTCTGCAATGCGGAGCGCTGCCCCATGCACTCCGTGCAGAGGTCCTGGGATTCCGGTGGAGGTCTCTGTTGGCAGCGCGCACAGGCGCTCGGCGGGATCTTCGGGAGGCGGGCGCGGCAGGTCGCACAGAGCGCNTGGAGCGAGGGCAGCGCGCGCCGGCACCGCGCGCAGCTGGGGGGCAGGAAGAGATCCAGGAACTCGTCATGGAGGGAGGACACTCGGCTCTACCGCGGACCGGGAGCCTCAGGGTAGCGCGCTCGCGCGATCCTCCCCGATTTCCATCCTGGGTGCATCGCTCCACAAGCGCTCGAGGTCGTAGTGGTCGCGTACCTCGGAGAGGAAGACGTGCAGGATCAGGTCGCCGAAATCCACCAGGATCCAGCGGCCTTCGTCGTAGCCCTCGATCCCGAGGGGCTTCTCGCCCTGGCGCGAAAGGGCGGCCAGCACGGCGTCCGTGATGGAGCGCGCGTGCCGGTCCGAGCGGCCCGTGGCCAGCACCAGTGTGTCCGCGTAGGAGACGAGCGCCCGCACGTTCAAGGCCACGGGTTGTTCGGCTTGCAGGCTCCGTGCCGCCTCCACGACGAATTGCGCGCGCTCCAGTTGGGGTTCCCGCTGGACGCGCGTCATGCGCTTTCTCCGGGCTCCGGCTGCTGGTAGATGCCGCTTTCCAGCACCGGCGCCAGTACCGCTTCCGGCAGCAGGTAGCGGACCGAGCGTCCCTCCCGGAGCCTTCGGCGGATCTCCGAGGAAGAGACCTCCAGACCCGGGATCTCGAGCAGGCGCACCCAGGTGGACGTCTGGCGATGCGTCGCGGAGCGCTCGTCGGGGGAGAGTTCGAAGTCCTCGCGCAGCGCATCGGGCAACCAGTTCGCCAACGAGCCCGCGCGGGTGGGCGGGCGCGTGACCACCGCAAAGTGCGCGCTGGCGAGCACCTCCGCGGGCCGATGCCAGGAGCCCAGCAACGCGAAGGCGTCGCAGCCGATCACGAAGACCGGGGGCTCCGGCCCGCCGCGCGTCCGCAGGCTGCGGATGGTGTCGATCGTGTAGGAGGGTCCCTCCCGCTGCAATTCCAGGGGGTCCACGCAGAGGGCCGGGTTGTCCGCGATGGCCTGCTCGACCCAGGCCAGGCGCAACGCCGCGGGCGCCCGGGGGATCCGTGCGCCGCTCTCCTTGTGAGGAGGCAGCGCCGCAGGCACCAGGATGACACGCTCGAGATCGAAGGCCTCGCGCGCCTCCTCGGCGACACGCAGGTGGCCCTGGTGGATGGGGTCGAAGGTTCCCCCGAAGATGCCGACGCGTGCGCGGGTCATTCGCGCAGCTGACCGTCTCCGCGCAGCACGAACTTTCGTGCGGTGAGCCCCTCGAGACCCATCGGGCCGTAGGCGTGGAGCTTCGAGGTCGAGATGCCGATCTCCGCGCCCAGCCCGAGCCGGTAACCATCCGCGAAGGCGGTCGAACAGTTGACGCCCACCGTCGAGGAGTTTACGCGGCGCAGCCACTCCTGAGCGCGCTCGGGGTTCCGGGTGACGATCACCTCCGTGTGGTCGGAGCCGTAGCGCCGCACGTGCTCGATGGCCTCGTCGATTCCCTCCACCACCCGAACCGACAAGATCGGCCCCAGGTATTCGGTCGCCCAGTCCGCCTCGCTGGCGGGCTGGGCGTCGGCGAAGATTCCGCGGGTCGCTGCGTCGCCGCGTATTTCCACTCCCTCCTCATGGAGTTTCGCGAGGATTTTGGACAGGGAGCTTTCCGCAGCGGCCCGGTGGATGAGAAGGGTTTCGAGGCCGTTGCAGACCGACATCTGGCGGAGCTTCGAGTCCGCCACGATGCGCGTGGCCATCTCGGTGTCGGCGTTCTCGTCCACGTAGATGTGACAAATGCCGGCGTCGTGCTTGATGACAGGGATGCGCGAGCTTTCCGTCACCCTCTGGATCAGCCCGGGGCCGCCCCGCGGAATGATCAGATCCACGTTTCCGCTTTCGTGCAGCAGGGCGTCGATGGCGCTGCGCTCGGGCGTAGGCACGATGCAGATGGCGTCCTCGGGCACGTCGCTCTCCTGGGCGGCCGCCCGCAGTTCGAGGGCGAGTGCGAGGTTGGAGTGGAGGGCCTCCGAGCCGCCGCGCAGGATCACCGCGTTGCCGGCCTTGATGCAAAGCGCGGCGGCGTCGACGGTGACGTTGGGCCGAGATTCGTAGATGATGCCGATGACTCCGAGCGGTATACGCATGCGGGCCACTTCGAGGCCGTTGGGACGCAACTGGCTTTCCTCGATGCGGCCCACCGGATCATCGAGAGCTGCCACATCGGCGAGACCCGCCAGCATGTCCTTCCACTTGTCTTTGGTCAGTTCGAGTCGTTCGAGCAGGGGGGCCTCGATCTTCTTCTCGCGAGCTTCCGCGAGGTCTTGCTGGTTCGCCTCGAAGATGCTCTCCCGGGCGCTTTCCAAGCGCTTCGCTGCGCCTTTCAGCCAGGCGTTCTTCTGCGCGGTCGTGAGTTCCGCGCAGCGTTCCGAGGCCGCACGGGCGCGACACGCGAGATCGTGGACGAGTTTGGGGATGTCCATGGCAGCGGGGCTCCCGGCCGTCACGACTTGGGGGGCTCGCGGGTGACGACGAGATCGTCACGGTGAATCACTGCATCACCGTTGCTGTAGCCTAGCACCTCGCCGATCTTGCCGGTGGAGAGGCCGGCGATACGTGCAATGGCCTCCGATGAGTAGGCGCTGAGACCCCGCGCGATCTCCTGTCCGTCTGCGTCCACGCAGCAGACGACCTCTCCCATCCCGAATTCTCCGCGAACCTCCCGGATGCCGGCTGGCAGCAAGCTGCGGCCGCCATCCATGAGCGCACGTACGGCGCCCGCGTCCAAGCACAGCTCACCGCGGCTGCGGGTGGTGAAGGCGAGCCAGTGCTTGCGGCTGGCCATGCGTTCGCGGGTGGGGAAGAAGGTGCCCACGGTCTCGCCTCGCAACACGCGGCTCAGCGTGTCGCGGCGGCGACCATCGCAGACGATGGTGGCTGCGCCGCCACGCACCGCTGCTGCGGCTGCTGCGAGCTTGGTGCTCATGCCACCGCGCCCGAAGGCAGTGCCCGCTCCACCTACCGCAGCTGCGATCTCGGGGGTGATCTCCTCGATGACGGGCAGCAGCGGCGGCTTTCGGCGCCCGCGCTGCGGGGGGGTTGCGTAGATACCCTCCACGTCGGTGAGAATCACCAGCAACTCGGCGCCCACCAGGTTCACCACCGTGGCCGAGAGGTTGTCGTTGTCCCCGAAGCGGATCTCCTCGGTGGAGACCGTGTCGTTTTCGTTGACGATGGGTACCACGCCGAGTTCGATCAGCGTCTGCAGCGTATGGCGCGCGTTCAGGAAGCGCTCGCGGTCCTGCAGTCCTGCCCGGGTCAGCAGTATCTGCGCGACCTCGCGCTTGTGGCGCGCGAAGCGGCGCCGGTAGATCTCCACGAGTCCCACCTGCCCCACCGCTGCAGCAGCCTGCTTCTCGGGGATCGAACGCCCCGGGTGCGACCAGCCCAGGGTATGGCTCCCCACCGCGATGGCGCCGGAGGAGACGAGCACGATCTCCCGTCCCGCTGCCATGCCTTCCGCAACCTGATTGGCGATGTTCCCGAAGGCCGTCCGGCGCAACGCACCGTCGCGGGTGAGCAGCGAACTGCCCACCTTCACCACCACTCGGCGTGCCTGGCGGACCGCCTCCCGGCTCATGCCGCGGTCTCGCTTTGCAGCGCGCGGGATACCGTCTGCAACAGCGCCTCCACTCCCTCTCCCGTGGAGGCCGAGATGCGCCGCACCTCGCGGCCCCGCCCCCGAAGCGTGCGCTCGAAGCTGTCGAGGGCAGCGCGTTCCGCCACCAGGTCGACCTTGGTGAGCGCGACCACTTCGATCCGCCCGAGGAGCGAGGGTTGGTAGTGGCCCAACTCGTCTCGGATCGTCCGGTAGGCGTCCAGGGGATCCCGCGATTCCAGTACGGCGTTCCCCACGTCCACCAAGTGGACGAGTACGCGGGTGCGCTCGATGTGACGCAGGAAACGATCTCCCAACCCCTGGCCCTGGCTGGCGCCCTCGATCAAGCCTGGAATGTCTGCGACCACGAAGCGGTGCTCGCCAGACTCCACGGCCCCCAGCACCGGTTGCAGGGTGGTAAAGGGGTAGGCGCCCACGCGCGGGCGCGCTTCTGAGAGTCGTCGTAGCAAGGTGGACTTGCCGGCGTTGGGCAGGCCCACCAGGCCCACGTCGGCGAGCAGCTTGAGGGCGATGTGGAGCGTTCGGGATTCACCGGGACGGCCGTCGTACGCGAAGTCTGGCGTCTGACGGGTCGGGGTCGCGAAGCGCGCGTTCCCCCAGCCGCCACGGCCGCCCCGCGCCACCACGCAGCGTTCCCCCTCGGCGGTGATATCCACTAGCGCCTCTGCGCCGGGCTGCGCGTGGCGGTCCGATATCGTGGTACCGAGGGGCACGGGGATCTCGAGATTCTTGCCACGGCGCCCGCTGCGATTATTGCCCCCACCGGCTCGCCCCGCCTCGGCGCGCAGGCGGCGCAAGCGTTGGAGGTTTCCCAGCGTCGCCAGGTTGCGATCGCCCACGAAGGCGACGTCGCCGCCGCGTCCGCCGTCTCCCCCGTCCGGGCCACCCCGGGGTGCAAACTTCTCCCTTCGGAACGACACGCAGCCGTCCCCACCGGCGCCCGCGGACACCGCGATGGTCGCTTCGTCGATAAAGTCCTGCATGGGCGTAGGGGATCCTCGCGAGGATAGCCGCGCGGATGCTTGCACGGTGGCCACCGCAGCAGCAGGTCGACCCCCGGGCCGCCCGGGCGTTCGCGATTAGGCTTCGATCCGGGCAGTCACGCGGCCGCGGGAGCGGCCGTACGCCACCACGCCGTCGCAGAGCGCGAAGAGCGTGTAGTCCCTGCCGACCCCCACGTTGCGGCCCGCGTGGATGCTCGTGCCCACCTGGCGCACCAGGATGGAGCCCGCCGAGACGCGCTCGCCCCCGTAGGCCTTGACGCCTCGGCGCTGCCCGTTGCTGTCCCGGCCGTTGCGAGAGCTTCCCTGCCCTTTCTTGTGCGCCATCGATCAGCCCTCGATCCGGTCGACACGGATTTCCGTGTAGGCTTGCCGGTGCCCGGTCTTGCGCCGGAACCCTTTGCGCCGCTTCATCTTGAAGATCGTCAGTTTCGGCCCCCGGTCCTGGGCGGTGATGGTGCCCAGCGCTCGCGCGCCCTCGACCAGGGGGGTGCCGACGCGGGTCTCACCCTCTCCTCCCAACAGCAGGACTTCGTCGAGCTCGACGTTGTCCCCGACGCTGCCCTGCAGGCGCTCGACCCGTACGGATTGGCCGGACTCGACGCGCAACTGCTTGCCACCGCTTCGAATTACGGCGTACATCAGGACTCCTCGGGNGGATCAGAAGGCGGGATTATGGGGCTTTCCACATCTGCGTCAAGCGGAGAGGCCGCCAGGGTTTCCACCTCGTCAGCGCTGGCGCTCGTCGTGGCGGGTTCACTGCTCCCCCAGGCGAGGGGAGGTGCTTCGCGCTCGGCTGGCGAACCGTCTCTGGCCCGCCCGGGTGCTTCGGCGAGCGCCTGGCTGTCCGGTTCCTCCCAGCTCGGTTCCGGGCGGTCCTCTGGGCTCGCGACCGGGTCGGGCGTCTTGGGGCGTGCCGGCTCGGCGGGGCCTTCTTCGCCGGCAGCCTCGGGGGTCTCCGCAGCCGAGGGCACTGCGGTGCTCTCTTCGCCCGGCGGCTCTTCCGGAGCCTCCAGAGCAGGCGATTCAGGGAGCGGGCCCGGCGTTTCCGGCTCGCCGGCTCCGCGCGCTTCGAGCCAGCGCAACGAGAGGGAGACGGGAGCCCCCGTGTCCAAGGCCGTGACCTCGAACTGCTCCTGGTGGAGGCCCGGTCGGGCCCGCACTTCGACCTCGCGCCCCAACTCCTCCCCGAGGCGGGCGGTGGCCTGCCGGACGGGGCCGAGCAGCATCTCCGCCACCCGGGGGTTCACGGACAGGGCGATCTGGCGGCCGCAGAAACGGGGCAGATCCTTGCGGACCTCGCGCAGCACCTTGTAGGCCACGGTCTCCGCGGAGGCCACGTAGCCGCGCCCCTCGCAGTAGCTGCAGGGCTCGCAGAGCTGTTGGACGAGGTTCTCCCGGGTGCGTTTTCGCGTCATCTCGACCAGCCCGAGTTCCGAGATCTTGAGCAGGTTGGTCTTCGCCTTGTCGGCCCGGGCCGCGTCCCTGAAGGCGCGGTAGACCTTTTCGCGATTCTCCGCGCTCTCCATGTCGATCAGGTCGACGATGATCAGGCCGCCGATGTTGCGGAAGCGGAGCTGGTTGACGACCTCCTGGACGGCCTCGAGATTGGTCTTGAGGACGGTTTCCTCGAGGTCCCGTTTGCCCACGTAGCGGCCGGTGTTGACGTCGATGGCCGTGAGGGCCTCGCTCTGGTCTACCACCAGGTAGCCCCCGGATTTGAGCCAGACCTTCTTGCCGAGGTTGGTATCGATGGTGGATTCGAGCTCGAAGTGATCAAAGATCGGCGCGCTGCCCTCGTATCGCTCGATGGGGGGTTTTGGATCCGCGATGAAGCGCGAGACGAAATCCGCCATGGCCGCGAAGGTCTCCGCATCGTCCACCACGATTCGTACCGTCTGCGGGTTCGCGAAGTCCCGGATCGCCCGCAGCGGAAGCGGGAGTTCGCTGTGAAGGATCGCGGGGCTCCGGGATTCCTGCATGCGCTGTCGCAGGCCATCCCAGGCCGCCGTGAGATACTTGATGTCCGCTTCGAGGTCCGCCTCTCGCGTGCCCCCGCCCGCGGTCCGGATGATGAAGCCCAGCTCCTCGGTGCGCAGCTCATTGACCAGCCCGCGCAGTCGCCGCCGCTCCCGTTCCGATTCGATGCGTCGCGATACGCCGACGCGCTTCGACCCGGGGGTCAGCACCAGGTGCCGGCCCGCGATGGAGATCTGCGAGGTGACGCGCGCCCCCTTGCTGCCAATGGGCTCCTTGGCGATCTGGACGACGACCTCCTGGCCCTCTCCCAGCAGCGACTCGATGCGCGGCATCTGCGCGTGGCCGTTGCGCCCGCGCGCCGCGCGCCGCGGGGTGTCACCGTTGCCCGCGCCGTCGAACTGGGCGGCTGCGTCCAGGTAGTCTCCCACGTACAGGAAGGCAGCCTTTTCCAGACCGACATCCACGAAGGCGGCCTGCATGCCGGGCAGCACCCGGGTCACCCTCCCCTTCACCACCATGCCCGCGACGTTCTGCTCGCGTTCTCGCTCGATGAAGAGTTCCGAGAAGGTGTTCTGTTCGATCAGTGCGACCCGGGTTTCCCCTGCCGCAACATTGACGATGATCTCGTTGGGAGCGGACGACTGTCCGCCTCCCGAAGCTCGATTGCCCGATCTAGACGCCACGACTGGCACAAGCCTCCAGCGTTGGCGAGTCGCATCAGGACGCTACCTCCACGATCGCTCGGGGAGCGTTTCGGAGATGGCGTGGCGTTTGGCGACCCGGAGCCCATTCAGCCGGCTCCACGAAATCGCGGAAGAACGCTAATATCCTGATATTGTTTGTAAAAACTTTGACCCGCACAGGAGTTCTCGACACCGTGCTGGCTGCGCTCCCAGCTCTCGACTACAGCGACCTGCTGTGGCCACACCCCGCCAGGGTATGCTGGGCCGGTCACGTTGGGAGTCCGGAAGTACATCCAGACCCGCACTCCGACCGGCATATCGTTCATATCGAGTCCCGACTCCGATCTCGCCGCGTCCTTTCTCCTGCAATCCAGTTGAATCTGGATCGCCTCCACGGGGCGAGTTTCGGCGGACTCGAAAAAATCACCTATTCCCCTTGGGGAATGAGCGCTGCCCGCACTTGAAATTATCCACAGGGAGAATCATGAATTCCGAGGCCGAGGTCAAGCCCGACCGACGAAGGGATATTCCTTCCGTCGGCCGTCTGGTGTCGGAACTACAGCCTGCGTACCCGGACCTTCCCCGTTGGGCTCTCCTCGAGGCGGTCCGACGCGTGCTCGCGGAGGCTCGTGAACACCCTCCGCCCGCCGCGGAGGCCTCTTTCGAGGATGTTTTGCGAGATCGAGCGGCCGAGTTGGCGCGGCGGCTGGCGCTCCCTCACCCCATCCGGGTGGTAAATGCTACGGGGATCGTGCTGCACACCAACCTGGGGCGCGCCCCGTTGGCGGCAGGGGCTGCGGCGGCGCTGGCGGCAGCCGCTCGGAGCTACGGGGATCTCGAACTCGATCTGGCTTCGGGGAAGCGCGGTGCGCGGGGTGGCCGGATGGTCGAGAAGCTCTGCGCGTTATCGGGCGCTTCCGGGGCACTGGCGGTGAACAACAACGCCGGGGCGCTGTTGCTGGCGCTGGCAACCCTCGCGCGCGGCCGCGAGGTCGTGGTGTCCAGGGGCGAACTCGTGGAGATCGGGGGCTCCTTCCGGATTCCTGAGATCCTGGAGGCTTCCGGAGCACGCTTGGTGGAGGTCGGGGCGACCAATCGGACCCACGCCGCGGACTATCGGGCCGCCGTGGGCCCCGACACCGCACTGCTCCTCAAGGTGCATCGCAGCAACTTCGAGCAGCACGGCTTCGTGGGGGAGGTCTCGCTCCGGGAGCTGGTGGCAATTGGAGCCGAGGTGGGCGTTCCGGTGCTGGAGGATCTGGGGAGCGCGACCCTGTTGGATCTCAGCGCCGAGGGTTGGCGACCGGAGACCGAGGCGGCGGCAAGCCTGCGCGCGGGCGCCGACGTGGTGTGCTTCTCGGGCGACAAGCTGCTGGGCGGGCCCCAGGCCGGCATCCTGCTCACCGCCGACCGGGAGCTCGCCAAGACCATGGGTGCACATCCCCTGGCCCGCGCACTGCGCCTCGACAAGCTCTCGTTGGCAGCCCTGGACTGGACGCTTTCTGCCCATCTCGACGGGCGTGCGCCCCAAGAGGTTCCGGTGCTCCGCGAGTTGCTGGCCTCCGAGCAGGATCTGGAGGCGCTGGCGCGGCGCCTGGCCGCGGAGCTGGAGGCGCCCGGAACGCTGCAGCCCGCAGTGGAGGTCAGGCGCGATCGAAGTTTTGCGGGGGGTGGCTCGCTGCCTGGCTTCGAGCTGCCCAGCTGGACGTTGGTGGTGCGACCGCGGTCGGGAGCCGAGGGCTTCGCGGAACGCCTGCGGCTCGGGGAGCCCCCGGTGCTGGCGCGCATCCGGGAGGGCGCCGTGGTCTTCGACGTGCGGACACTGTTGCCGGGCGACGAGGCGGATCTCGTCAAGGCCATTCAGGCGGCGTTGGTTTGATCGCCGTGCGGGGCTTTCGTAGGATTGCGCTAGCGCCATGCTGAGCAGCAACGTCCTCGTCCTGAATCGATCGTATCTACCGGTCCACGTGACCAGCGTGCGTCGAGCCTTCAGCTTGATCTACCGGGGTACGGCGCTGGCGGTGGACCCCGAGTACGAGACCTTCGACTTCGACTCCTGGCGGCAACTGCCCGCTGGGGACAGCTGGATCGGAACCTCCCGAGGCAGGTTGCGGGTGCCCCGGGTGATCGTGCTCCGAAGCTATGATCGGGTGCCGCGCCGTCACGTGCGCTACAGCCGTGTCAGCGTCTTCACGCGGGACCGCTACACCTGTCAGTACTGCGGGTCGAAGCCACCGCGTTCCCAGTTGAACCTCGACCACGTGATTCCGCGCGCCCTGGGCGGCCGCACCAGCTGGGAGAACGTGGTCTGCAGCTGTCTGGACTGCAACCGGCGCAAAGGCGGTCGTACGCCCAGCCAGGCGCGTCTTCGGCTGCGGCAGCGTCCGGTGAAGCCTCGTTGGACACCACTGCTCAACAACAACGTGGTCTCGAAAATTCGCTACAAGGAGTGGCACCCCTTCCTCCGCATCCTGGGAGGAGGGGAGTGAAGCGCGGGCAGCGAAAAGGTGGATCCCGGCGCACCGGTAGAAGGTCCGGATCGCAGCCGCGACTTCTGCCCCTGGGCGGCGGCAAGGGGGGCGTGGGGAAGAGTTTTCTCGTCGCGAACCTCGCCGTCAGCATGGCGCGCTCGGGTCATCGAGTGGTGGCCGTGGACTGCGATCTGGAGGGCGCCAACCTCCACACGCTGCTGGGCCTGCGCCGCCCGCTACACAGCTTCGCGGAATACGTAGCGGGCCGGGAGACGGACGTGCGCAAGCTCGCCGAGCCCACGCCGGTGGAGAATTTGCGGCTCATTGCGGGCACCGGGGTCGACCTGGGGAGCGCGCAGCCCGAACAGAACCAGCGCTTGGACTTCCTCGATTCTCTCCGTGGCATGGACGCCGATTTCGTGCTCCTCGACCTGGGGGCGGGCAGCAGCGCTTCGGTGCTCGACTACTTCATGGTCAGCGACGACGGGCTGGTGGTGATTGCCCCGGAGCCCACGGCAGTGGAAAATGCCTACACGTTCATGCGCGCGGCCTTCTACCGTCGCCTCCGCCTCGCCATGGTGGAGCCCGAGGTGCGTCGCCTCGTATCCGTCGCCATGGACCAGCGCAACGAGAGCGGGATCCGCAGCCCCTACGAGTTGTTGCGCGAGGTGGAGCGCCTCGATCCCGCGGAGGGTGTCCACTTCGCCAGCGTGATGCGTGCTTTCCGGCCGCGCCTCGTCGTGAACGGAGTGCGGGGTACGGAAGACATCCGCCTGGGTTTCTCGATCAAGACGCTCTGCAGCAAGTACTACGCGATCGAGCCGGAGTATCTCGGCTATGTGAGCTACGACGAACAGGTGCGGGAGGCCGTGCGCGCTTGTCGCCCCGTCGTCGATATCGCACCGGACTCCAGTGCGGCTGTCTACATCGAGCGGATTGCCCGGAAGCTGGCAGAGGGCCCGGGCGAGGAGGTGCCGTGAAGCCCCTGGAAGAGCAGGACCACTACGAACTTCTCGAGATCTCCCCGCAGGCGAGCGCGGAGGAGATCGAGGGCGCCTACCAGATGGCACGATCCATTTACGCCGACGAATCCATGGCGGGCCGCTCGGTCTTCGAAGCGGGTGACGCTGCTCTGATCCGCGATCGCGTGGAGGTCGCCTACTGCGCGCTGATTGACCGCGAAACCCGGCGGGCCTACGACGCGGAACTCGGGGGCGTCGTTCCCGAGCACGTGGAGCCCACGTCCGAGACAGAATCGGGGGCGCTTCCGCCGGAGTCCCTGGAGGATTTTGATCCCCTCGATGCCAGCCAGGGCGAGTTCGATGGCACCCGGTTGCGGCGGCTCCGCATGCACCGCGGTATCGAACTCGAGCGGGTCGCGGAGGTCACCAAGGTAAATCCCACCTACCTGCGCTTCATCGAAGAAGAGCGTTTCGACGACCTTCCTGCGGCGGTCTACGTGCGCGGCTTCGTGTTGGGCTACGCGGGTTGTGTCGGCCTCGACCCGCGCCGCGTGGCGAAGAGCTACATGAGCCGTTACGAGGAGAGCCGTAACAGCAGCAAGCGACGACTCTTCGGAAGGCGTTGAGCGGCGCAGGCGCCGGTACTTTGCGGGGCGGGGCGAGCCTGGGTGATCCTGCCGGCATGAGGTTCGTGGTCGAGGAGGCCGATGCGGGCCAGCGCCTGGATCTGGCCCTGGCTGCGCTGTGTGGCCTGTCGCGTTCCCAGGCGCGGCGCTGGATCGACGACGACCGTGTGCGCCTCAACCACGCCTCGGTCCAGGCGAGCCTGCGGGTGCGCGGCGGAGACCTGCTCGAGGCCGTTCCCCCGGACCCTGTGCCCGCGTCGTTGGCCCCGGAGCCGATCCCCTTGTCGATCCTCTACGAGGACTCTGACTTGGTGGTGGTCGACAAGCAGGCGGGCCTGGTCGTGCATCCCGCGCCGGGTCATCCGGGCGGCACGCTGGTCAACGCCCTGCTCCACCACTGCGGGGATCTCTCGGGGATCGGTGGCGTGTTGCGTCCGGGTATCGTGCATCGGCTGGACCGCGGCACTTCCGGGGTGATGGTGGTGGCCAAGAACGATGTCTCCCACCAGGGATTGGCGCGACAGTTCCACGATCACAGCATCGAGCGTCTGTACTGCGCGCTGGTCGTGGGCAACCCGGGACGCGACGAGGGACGCATCGATCTCCCGGTGGGGCGTCACGCGAGGGACCGCAAGCGCATGAGCGTCCGCGCGCGGGTGACGCGGGAGGCTCACACTGCGTGGCGGGTGAGTCGGCGCTTTCCGGCCAGCGGCTGCGCGTTCCTCGAGGTACGCCCGGAGACCGGGCGTACGCACCAGATCCGTGTTCACCTCGCCTCCTCGGGGCTGCCGGTGATCGGCGATCCCGTCTACGGGCGCCGACGGCGCTCCGCGCCCGCGTTTTCGAGACCCGCATTACACGCGCAGCAGCTGGCTTTCGGACACCCCCGGAGCGGGGAACGGCTCTCCTTTTCCGCGCCGCTGCCCGCGGATCTGTTGGACTTCGTCGCCCAGCTCGAGGCGCGCGAGCCGGGGCCCGGATGCTGAGCGCTCCGCTCCTCGAGGAACTGGGCGTCGCGCACGCCTTCGGAACGCGCGACGACGTGGAACCCCCTGGACTGCTGCGCCCACGACAGGTGCACGGCGCGGTGGTGGTAGAAGCGCACGCCTGTCGCGCGCAGCCGGTTCCCGAGGCGGACGCCGTGGTGAGCGCGGAAGCGGGAATTTCCATCGGTGTCGTCACCGCGGACTGCCTGCCAATCCTGCTGGCCTCCGAGCGCGCGGGGGCGGTGGCGGCGGTGCACGCGGGCTGGCGGGGTCTGGCCGCCGGCGTCGTCGAAGCCGGAGTCCGGGCGCTGCGGGCATGCGCTGCGGGCGAAGCCGTCACTGCAGTGGTGGGGCCGCACGTCGGGCCTTGCTGCTACGAGGTGGACGCTCCGGTGCTCGACGCCTTGGCGACTCGGCACGATGCCCTGCTCGAGGCCTGCTTGAGCCGCCCCCGCCCTCAGCACGCGCAGCTTGACCTGGGAGCACTGGCGCTAGCCGTGCTGGCTCGCACGGGCGTGGAGCGCCGCGCCGCTTTGCCGGCAGCCTGCACGAGTTGCGATTCCCGGCGCTTCCACTCCTACCGCCGCGACGGCGCCCGAGCGGGGCGGCTGGTCCATCGGATCGCGGCAGGCTGATTCCCGCCCGGCCAGCGCTCCGCCCAGCCCTGCGTCGCGTCGGGGCGATTGCCCGCCGCCGCTCAGCCTGGGCGGGCCGCGATCGGCGAGACGCTTCGAGCGGCTCCGGCCCGCGCTTTCCGTTACCCTGCCCTTCCCCCTGGCCAACCCCAGCCACCGGGGCCCACATGCAGGATCTGCTGGACAAGATCACCGCGGTTGCGGCGCGCGCCGAGGCCCTCGAGCAGCAGCTCGCGGACCCGGCGGTGGCCGCAAACCCATCGGAATACGGGCGAATTGCGAAGGAGCTGGCCGCGCTGCGGCCGGCTTCGACGGCGGCGAGCGCCTATGCGCGAACGCTTCGCGAGATCGAGGAAACCCGGGTGCTGCTCGAGGGCGAGGAAGCGGAGCTGCGGGTCCTCGCGGAGGCGGAGATCGAGACGCTCACGCGCACCCGCGAAGATCTCGAGCAGGAGATCCGGATGCTGCTGTTGCCCCGGGACCCCAACGACGCGAAGAACGCGATCCTCGAGGTCCGCGCGGGAACCGGGGGCGATGAGGCCTCGCTCTTCGCCCTGGATCTGTTCCGGATGTATCAGCGCTTCGCGGAGAAAAATGGTTGGCGGGTGGAGTTGCTCTCGACCTCGGAATCGCCGGCCGGCGGTCTCAAGGAGGGGATCGTGTGTCTGCGCGGTGAGCAGGTCTTCCAGCGCCTCAAGTACGAGCGGGGTGTGCACCGAGTGCAGCGGGTGCCCACCACCGAATCCCAGGGCCGAATCCACACCTCTACGGTCACGGTTGCGGTGCTCCCCGAAGCCGAGGAGGTGGATGTCCAGATCGGCCCCAGTGATCTCCGCATCGACGTGTATCGTGCCTCGGGTCCGGGGGGACAGAGCGTGAATACCACCGATTCCGCGGTTCGCATTACCCATATCCCCACGGGCACCGTGGTGCAGTGCCAGGACGAGAAGTCGCAGCACAAGAACAAGGCCCGGGCCCTCAAGGTGCTGCGGTCGCGCGTCCTGGAGGGAGAACAGGAGCGGGCCCGGGGCGAGCGGGCCAGCGAGAGGCGGGCCCAGGTGGGCAGCGGGGAGCGCAGTGAGAAGATCCGGACCTACAATTTCCCCCAGGCGCGCGTCACCGACCACCGCGCTGGGATCACCTTGCACCGCCTGGAGGCCATCGTGGAGGGNGAGCTCGACGAACTGCTCGACGCAGTGCACAGCCAGATGAACCTGGAAGCCCTGGCGGAGCAGGAGGCTACGTGAGCACCTCGGTCTCGCAGGCGCGAGGAGACGACTCGCAGCGCGTGTGGACGGTGCTCGACCTGCTGCGCTGGACCCAGGGGTATTTCGAACGCCAGGGCATCGAGAGCGCTCGGCTGGACGCGGAGTGCCTGCTCGCCCACGCGCTAGGGCTGGAGCGGCTGCGCGTCTACATCGATTTCGATCAGCCCGTCGAGCCCGCCGAGCGCGCGCGCTTTCGCGCGTTGGTGCAGCGGCGCGCGGTCGAGCGGGTTCCGGTCTCGCACCTGCTGGGAAGCCGAGAGTTCTGGTCCATGCCCCTGCGGGTGACCCCGGAGGTGCTGACGCCCCGCCCCGAGACCGAAACCCTGGTGACGGCGGCGCTCGACCGCTTCCCGGATCCGAGCGGATCCTTCACGGTGGTCGACCTCGGCACGGGCTCGGGGGCAGTGGCGCTGGCCGTGGCCCGGGAGCGGCCCGAGAGCGTGATCACCGCCACCGACAGCTCGCAGAAAGCCCTCAGCATTGCGCAGGAAAATGCCGAAGCGTTGGGGATGCGTGGCAGAATTCGATTCTTGCAGGGCAACTGGCTGGAGGCCGTGAACGGCGAGAAATTCGACCTGTTGCTCGCGAACCCCCCCTACGTGGCCCAGAGCGAGCGTCATCGGCTCCCCCCGGAGCTTTCCCACGAGCCCGAGCAGGCGCTCTTCGCGGGAGCGGACGGCCTGGACGCCCTTCGGGTCCTGGTCGAGGAGGGGCCCCGGGCGCTCCGCCCGGGCGGAGCGATTGCCCTGGAGTCGGCCCCCCAGCAGGCGAATTGGGTGACCGGGGCGCTCGAAAACTCCGGCCTCGTCGATGTGGCAACCCACCGGGACCTGGCGGGGCGACCGCGCGTCGTCTCCGGACGCTGTCCGAGCGACTGAGAGCGCGAGAGGAAGGCATCCATGGATCGAATCGTGGTGAGCGGGAATGGACCGCTTCGCGGCGACGTGACGGTCTCCGGCTCCAAGAACGCCACGCTGGCCCTGATGGCTGCCGCGCTGCTTGGCGAGGGACGCACGCGGCTCGAGAACGTTCCGAGATTGCGGGACGTCGACACCATGCTGGAGATCCTGCGCGCCTTGGGCGCCGAGGCCGATTGGGATCCCGATTGCCAGGACAGCCTGTGGATCGATCCGGAGGGTGTCCACAGCCCGGAGGCTCCCTACGAGCTGGTGCGCAAGATGCGGGCCTCGTTCCTGGTCCTGGGCCCGCTGCTCGCCCGCTTTGGCAGGGCACGCGTCTCCGAGCCTGGGGGCTGCGCGATCGGCGTGCGTCCGGTCGACCAGCACCTCAAGGGCTTCCAGGCGCTGGGCGCCAAGGTTCGCCTCGAGCGAGGCTATGTGGAAGCCAGCGCTGTCCGGTTGCGGGGCGGCAGCGTGGCCTTCGATCTCAGTACGGTCAACGGGACGCAGAACGTGATGATGGCGGCCTGCCTCGCCGAGGGAGAGACGGTCCTCGAGAACTGCGCGCGGGAGCCCGAGGTGGTAGAGCTCGCGCACGTGCTGCAGCGCATGGGAGCCGAGATTCACGGCGTCGGCAGCGATCGCCTGTCGATCCAGGGCGTGTCAGGCCTTCGCGGCGTGAGCCACCGGGTGTCGGGCGACCGCATCGAGGCCGGTACGATGCTGATTGCCGGGCTTGCCACGCGCGGTCTCGTGCGTGTCCTCGGGGTCGACCCCGCGGTGATGGACTCGACGCTGCAGAAGCTTCGGGAGTGCGGGGCCGAGATCGAGGTGGGGGTCGACAGCGTTCAGGCGGGGATCCGCGGCCCGCTACGACCGGTGCGGGTGGCCACGGCGCCCTTCCCCGGCTTTCCCACCGACATGCAGGCGCAGTTGATGGCGCTGCTGTGTCTCGCGGAGGGCGCCAGCGTGGTGTCCGAGCGGGTATTCGAGAACCGTTTCATGCACGTGCCCGAGTTGAAGCGCCTGGGGGCCGACATCGCCCTCTCGGATCGTACCGCCCACGTGACCGGTGTTCGAGGACTCTCGGGCGCCCAAGTGATGGCGACGGACCTGCGGGCTTCGGCTGGGCTCATCGTGGCGGCGCTGGCCGCGGAGGGCGACACTACCGTCAACCGCGTCTACCACATCGACCGGGGCTATGAGCGCATCGAGCAGAAGCTGCGGGGCCTCGGTGCGGAGATTCGGCGAGAGGCCTGAGGGGGGAGCATGGTGTCGCAATCCAAGGCAGTCCTTCCCGTGCTCCAGGCGGGGGATGCATCCTTCGAGACCGAGTTCGAGAAGCTCATCGATCGGCGTGGGTCCCAGTCCGACGACGTCGGCCGGGCGGTCCGCAAGATCATCGAGCAGGTTCGCGAGGGGGGCGACGAGGCGCTGCGCGCCTGTATCCGTAAGTTCGACGGGGTGAAGGGGCTCGGGGATCTGGAAGTCGAGCCGGAGGAGATCGAGGCCGCGGCGGAGGCCATCGACCCGGCCGATCGGGCCGCCCTAGGTAAAGCAGCGATGCGCGTGCGCGAGTTCCACCGCAAGCGCATTCCCTCCAGCTGGGAGATGCGTGAAGAGGGTGGTGGCAGCTTCGGGCACCGGGTGCGCGCGCTGCAGCGCGTCGGCATCTACGTGCCGGGCGGTAAGGCCGTGTATCCGTCCAGCGTCATCATGAACGCAATTCCCGCCTCGGTGGTGGAGGTGCCGGAGATCGTCATGGCCACGCCTCCGGAGGCGGATGGCAGCGTTCGCGCGGAGGTGCTGGTGGCCGCCAAGGTCGCCGGGGTGCACCGAATCTTCAAGATGGGTGGTGCCCATGCCATCGCGGCTCTCGCCTACGGGACGGAAAGTGTGCCGCGCGTCGACAAGGTGGTGGGGCCCGGCAACGTCTGGGTGGCTACCGCGAAAACGCAGGTCTTCGGCGACGTAGCCATCGACGGCGAGGCCGGCCCCAGCGAGGTGGTGGTGATCGCCGATAGCAGCGCCACGCCGTCTTGGGTGGCCGCAGACCTGATCTCCCAGGCCGAGCACGACGAGCTCGCCCAGGCGATTCTCGTGACCACAACGAAGGGCATGGCGACCCGTGTCAACGAGCAGCTGGCCCGGCAGCTCCCGAAACTCGAGCGCGAGCCCATCGCCCGAACCTCTCTCACCGAGCGCGGCGCCATCGTGATCGCGAAGAACGTCGAAGAGTGCGTGGCGCTGGCGAATCGCTATGCCCCCGAGCACTTGATGATCGCGAGCGACGACGCCGAGGCAATCTCCAAGGGAGTCACGAATGCCGGGGCCATCTTCCTGGGCCACTACACGCCCGTGGCCGTGGGAGACTACCTGGCAGGTCCTAACCATGTCCTCCCTACCGGCGGCACCGCGCGTTTTTCTTCGCCCCTGGGCGTCGATGATTTCCTGAAGCGCACGAGCATCACCCGCTTCGAGGCACCGAAGCTCCGGGAGTTGGGTCTCGAGGTGATGCGGCTGGCGGAGATGGAGGGGCTCGGCGGCCACGGACACTCCGTGGATCTCCGATTGCAGAAGATCCGGCGTGCCCGGCGAGAGCGCGAGGCGGCTCGCGAGGCGGAGCTCGAGCTTTGAACGAACTGCGAATCGCCAAGGTGCATCGTGTGACCCGCGAGAGCGACGTCGAGGTGGAGATCAACCTGGACGGCGACGGTGCTTACGAGGTCTCCACCGGCATCGCGTTCCTCGATCACATGCTGGAGTCCTTCGCGAAACACGGCGTCTACGATCTGCGCGTGGTGGCCCGGGGCGACCTGGAGGTCGACACCCACCACACCATCGAGGACGTGGGCATCACGCTGGGACAAGCGCTGCGCGAGGCGCTGGGCTCCGCGGAGGGCATTCGCCGCTACGGTTCGCTGACCTTGCCGATGGCGGAGGCCAAGGTCGAGGTGGCGTTGGACATTTCCAGTCGGCCTCATCTCGTCTACCACGTGGAGCTTCAGAACAATCGCGTCGGCGATTTTGACGCCACGCTTGCCGAGGATTTCTTCGAGGCCTTCTCGCAGAACGCGGGTATCGACCTGCACGTGGAACTCCGCTACGGGAAGAATCCGCACCACGTGGTGGAGGCGATCTTCAAGGGCGTGGCCCGCGCACTGCGGGTGGCTCTCGACAAGGATCCACGCGTGAAGGGCGTTCCCAGCGTCAAGGACTCCCTCTAGAATCTGCGCGCCTCGCGGCCTGCGTCCGGCCTTGCGAGGCCTGCGATTCCTCGCGAAGGTTGTGCGGTGCCCTCTCCCGCCCCTCGCATCGCGGTCATCGACTACGGTGCCGGAAACCTCCGGAGCGTCGCGAAGGCGCTGGTTCGATCCGGGCTCGCTCCTCGGATCACCAGCGATCCGGCCGTAGTGCGCGATGCGAGAGGCGTCGTGCTGCCGGGCGCCGGTGCCTTCGCGAAAGCCATCGAACAGCTGGATGCGAAGGGCCTGTCGGACGCGATCCGCGAGTCCATCGCCGCAGGCCGGCCCTACCTGGGGCTCTGCCTGGGCTTGCAGTTGCTCTTCGAGGAGAGCGACGAGCACGGCCACAGCCGTGGCCTCTGCGTCCTGCCCGGGCGCGTGCAGCGCTTCGGGGCGCGGGGCGAGGACGGCCAACCGCGCTGCGTGCCTCACATCGGCTGGAACGAGGTTCGCTTCGACGGTAAGCATCCCCTTTGTGCAGCCCTGCCAACTCGTGACTACTTCTACTTCGTGCACTCCTACCACGTCGTGCCGACCCGTGACTCGCTCTGCGCGGGCCGCTGCGACTACGGGGGCTGGTTCACGGCAGCGGCGGCCCAGGAGAACAT